>NZ_JADQBF010000052.1 GCF_016278775.1 Demequina sp.
CTCTACAAGCCTCACGGGATCGCCGCCCTCCCGGCGCTCGGGCTGACGGGAGTGGCCGTGTGGGCGGTGGTGCGCTGGGCACGGCGAGCGCCCCAGGTCGAGTCGCTCATGGACGCCCTGCCTGCCAGGCGTGGACGCGTCATTGCTTGGGCGCTGGTGGTGCTCGTGTTCGCACCGTTCGTGGCACTCGCCCAAGTGGGGGAGGATGCCGTGCCGCTCGCGCGTCAGGCCGTAGCCCTCGCCCTCTACGGGGTGTTCGTGGGTCTCGCGTGGGCGAATCTCAGGAACGGGCGGGCCCCAAGGCTCACGATCATGCCCAGGAGCACCCGCTGGTGGGTCGCGCGCGCCAGCGTGGGTGTGGCGGTCGCACTTGCGGCCGTGGCGGTGCCGTTCACCGAGGCGGTGTCGATACTCGTGGTGTGGGGTGGTGGCGCCGTCGTGGCGCTCACCATGCTTGGCGTGGCGATCGTGGGCGCTATGCGCTCGCGGCCTGCGCCGCCAGCGCCCGCCGCACCTCGTCGAGACCCTCTCGCACAATCTTGAGTAGCACGGAAGGCGCGTCGGCGTTATCGGCAAGCCACCCCTCGATTGAATCGTCGAGTCCTTCCACCCTGCCGGCGGCCCACGTGGGGAACACGTAGCGGACCACGCGCGCGCCCACCCAACCCTCGTTGGCGGCGTAGTACTCGCGCAACTCGGCCAGAAACGTTGGCACCAGGAACGACAACTGTGCCGGGTCAGTGGCACGGGCCAAGCCCAACGCGATCTCGTACTGCACCGCGTTGGGGGCGGGGCCGTCGGCCGGGTGAACGAGGGCACCCCAGGCGGCGCTCTTGGCCTCTGGCGTGGCGATGACGGCACGGGTCCCCGCGGCCCGGCGGCGACCGACCGCTCCCGGGTCGCGCTCAAGGCGTGCCGCGACCTCGGCCTCACCCGCCACACCACAGGCCGCCATTCCTGCCAACAGGTCCCATGACAAGTCGGTGTCGATCTCCAACCCCTGAAGGGAGTCGGAGCCGTCGAGCAGCGCGCCAAGACGCGCGGCCTGGTCGGCGGTCGACGCGACGCGCGCGTAGGCCTTGAGGGCCTGAAGCTGGACGTCGCTCCCCGGCGCTGCGGCATCCGCTGTCGCCCACAGGCTTTCCGCGGCGGATCGTGACACTGCGGGGACTTGCGACGGTGGGACGTAGCGCGTGAGGGCCACCACCATGGTGCGCGTGTGGGACTCGGCCGCCTCGGAGTTGGCGAGCCCAGGCAGTGCGGTCAACACGGCGTCTATGTAGCGCTGAGCCGGCAGTGCGGCGTCGCGGCACATGTGCCACAGCGCGTCCAGCACCGATGCCTGGGCCATGGCGTGTCCCAGGTCGCCCAGGTGCGCCGCGATCGTGGCGAGCGAGACGTCGTCCAGGTGAGCCTTCGCATACGTGCGGTCGACGTCGTTCACCAGCAGCAGGTCTGGGCGAGGCTTGCCCACGACGGCGGGAACGTCAGACACGGCCCCGTCGAGGGGAGCCACCACGCTCCACGTGCGCTCGAAACGGCCTAGATGGTGCGTGTAGCCCGCGATCGTGACCCTGTGCGGACGTTGCACCGGGTAAGCGGCGGGAACGTCCTCGGCGACGGCAAAGGACGTGATGACCCCAGCGTCGTCCGTGGCGATGACGGGCCGCAGGGTGGTGACGCCGGGAGTCTCGAGCCACGCGGCTGCCCACGCGTCGAGCGGACGGCCGGCTGCGGCCTCGACCTCGGACAGAAACTCGGACAGGGTGGCGTTTCCGAAGGCGTGGCGCTTGAGGTAGGCCGCGACGCCCTGGAAGAAGGCGTCCTCACCCACGTGCGCGGCGAGCTGCTTGAGCGCGGAGGCGCCCTTGGCGTACGTGATCATGTCGAAGGCGCTGACGGTGGCCTCAATGTCGGCAACCTCGGTGACGATCGCGTGCGTGGTCGGCCACTGATCCTGAATGTAGGCGACCGACTTGCGGCTGGCGCCGAACGTCACCCAGGCGTCCTTCCACTGCGTGACCTGCTCGGTGGCCCACGTGCCCACAAACTCCGCGAACGACTCGTTGAGCCACAGGTCGTCCCACCAGCGCATCGTCACGAGGTTGCCGAACCACATGTGGCTCAGTTCGTGAAGCACGATGTTGAGGCGGCGCTCGCGCTCCGCGTCTGACGGGCGCGAACGGAACAGCAATTGGTCCTCAGAGAACGTCACGCAGCCCACGTTCTCCATGGCGCCCAGGTTGTACTCGGGCACGAACACCTGGTCGTACTTCTCGTAGGGATACTCGGTGTCAAACACCTTCTCGTACAGCGTCATCCCAGCCTGGACGGTGCCGATCATCTCTTCTGCGTCCAGGTGCGAGGCCAGGTTCTTGCGGCCGTACACGCGCGCCTTGAGGGGGCCCTTGCGGCTGCGAAGGCTTCCCTCGGCCCACGCGTAGGGTCCGGCCACGACGGCCGCCACGTAGGTGGGTAGCGGCACGGTGGGGGCAAAGGCCCACCGGTTTACCGTGCCGTCGCCGACGCTGGTGGAGGCCATGGCTTCCAGGGTCGGCTCGGGCGTGGGGGAGTTGGACACGACCACCCAGTGAGCAGGGGCGAGTACCTCAATCGCGAAGGTGGCCTTGATATCGGGCTGGTCGAAGCAAGGGAAAGCCGCGCGGGCGTCGGCCGCGGCAAACTGGCTGTACAGGTAAATCTCACCGTCCTCGGGGTCCACAAAGCGGTGGATGCCCTGGCCGTCTGTGCGGTACGCGAACTCGGCCTCGATGATCACGGTGTTGTGGGCGGCAAGGTCGCTGAGCTCGATGCGGCCATCGGTGGCGGCGCTCGCGGGGTCCAGTGAGGCGCCATTGAGGTCGATCCTGGCGATGGTGGCCCCGATGCAGTCGAGAAACGTGCTCGCGCCCTCCGGGGCCCCGAACCTGACCGTGGTGGTGGTACGGAACGTGTCTCCCGGCCCGGTGAAGTCCCACATGATGTCGTAGGCGGCCGACGGGATCAGCGCGGCCCGGTCGGCCGCTTCGCTCTTGGTGAGGTTGGTACCTGGCATGGTTCAGAGTCTTGCACGCGGCAGAGGCCACTGGCGCGTGTCTTTCGTCTCGCTATGATCTAGGCCCGGGACTACCGAGGGGGACTCTTATGGCAGTGGATGACGCCGCTCACGCGGCAGCGAGCGACCACGGCACCATGCACCGCATCGCGACGTCGAGGATCATGGGGCTCGCCCCGACAGTCGTGATAGTGGGAGTCACGATCGTGGGCATCGTGGCGGGCATTGGCGGCTGGGCCTTCTGGTCGTGGCCAGGGTCGAGCAACATGTGGGCAACGATCGGCCTGTTCGCCGGGATGGTGGCGGGGGTCGTCCTTGGCGTCAGGGTTGGCGGCTGGATCAAGCGGGCGCACGCCCGCGACTTCCAGGAGGTGACCCGCTGGGCGAACGGTGAGGGCCTCACGCTCTCGACAAGCCGCCGGATAACGTCGACGGCGCGCATCGAGCCCTTTTCTCACGCTGGTACACACACGGCGGGAGCGACGTGGGCGGGCCGGTATCGGGGACAGCAGGTAGAGATCTTCTACTACGTGGTGGATACCGGCACGGCGCGCCATCCTGAGAAGCGGGCATACACCGTGGTGTCGGCCAGATCGAACGCGTCACCCAGCGTCGTCGAGGCGCTGCCGCAACGTGGAGCCCACGCCGCCGCCGCTCGCGTAGGGGCGAGGGACGTGGACGTCGAATCGGCGGCATTCAATCGGAGCTGGCGAGTGCGTGCCGACGATGAGCGACTTGCCCACGAACTCCTGACCCCACGCGTGATTGCGCGGTTGGTCGACGCGGCTGAGATCTCAGTGCCTGTGGCGTGGGACGGGCCTGCGGTCATGTGCGTCACTCCCGGAATCGTCAAGGACACGGACACCCTCGAACAGCGGCTCGCCCTCGTGGCGGATTTGGCGACTTTGGTGCCGGGATACCTTCGTACTGACGGCGCCGCCACAGGCGACGACGCGGCGGCCGTGGAAGCGGCCAACGCCCCGTCTCGCGTGCGAAAGAAGCGCAGCAACCTCGAACTGGTGGTTCTGCTCGCGGGACTGGCAGCGCTGTGGGGCGGTGCGTGGGCGTGGGGACGTATTGGGCCGGGACTCGGCGTTCCGCTCCTCATCGTCGGGTTCGTCATTGCATTTCGCACCTCACGGGTGGTGGCATTCCTCGAGCGGCTGCGACGCCGAGGCTAGGCCGCGGCATTCCCGGCGGCGCCAGCCGGTCGCGGTACCAGGCGCCTACTCGACGACGTCCTCCCAGGCTGCCCCTGCGTCGGCCGCTTGAGCCTTGAGGGCCCTGCGCACGCTGTCCCTGCCCTCGATCACGAGGCGCTTGAGGGCGTCGTGAGCGTCGGCGTTTTGGGCGAGCCACGCGTCGGCCTTGTCCTGAAGGTCAGGCACGCGGCCGGCCTGCTGCACGGGGTAGAGACCCTCGATCAGGTTGGACGCCATCTCGTTGGTCTTGTCCTTGTAGATGCGGCGCAGCATCGCGAAGTACTCGTCGACGTAGGGCTCGAGGATGGCCACGTCATGCACGTGGTTGAAGCCGGCGGTGGTCTCCGACTGCAGGGCGTTGGGCAGGTCCTCGCCCGCTGGTGCGTTGATGAGCGCGTCCCACGCGGCGCGCTTGAACTCGGCGCCGGGAAGCGCCGCACGGGCATGCGCGGCGCGACGCTCGCCGGATGCGGTGGCGTCCTTGGTGAGTTGCAGTTCGATGGCCACCTCGCCCGCGCGGTCGCCAGCCACCAGGGAAATCAACAGGTCCCAGGCCAGGTCGGCGTCCACGGTGAGTCCGTCGAAGTGGAGCTTGTCATCCACGAGCGCCTGGACGTTGTCCAGTTGCGGGTCCGTGGACGCGAAGGATGCGAAGGCCCTCACCAGCTGAAGTTGGCCGTCGCTGCCAGGGTCCGCCTCGAGCGCGAGGTGCCACAAGGCGTCGGCTACGTTCTCCGTGGCGGTGTCGGCCGCGCTGGGGGTGGTGAACAGGCTCAGCGCTGTCGCAAGCTGACGCAACAGCACCAGTACGGTGGTGGACTCGGTCTCGGCGCCCAAGTTGTTGAGCACCAGCTCGATGAACTGCCGTGCCGGCATCTCGCCGTCGCGCGTCATGTCCCACGCGGCGCTCAGCACCATGGAGCGGGCAAGGGGGCTCAGCTCGCTGAGGCGCTCCACCGCGGTGGCCAGGGAGTTCTCGTCGAGCCGCACCTTGGCGTAGGCGAGGTCGTCGTCGTTCACGAGGATCAACGCGGGCAGTTTCTTACCCACCAGCGCCGGCACCTCCGTCAGTTCGCCGTCGATGTCGAGCTCGATCGCCTCGGTGCGGGCCAGCAGGGCGTTCACCTCGTCGTAGGCGCCGATGACCAGGCGGTGCGGACGCAGCGTCGGCCATTCGTCGGGAGCCTCTTGGGCGACGGCAAAGCGAGTGATGACACCGTCGTCGTCCGTTTCAATGACGGGGCGCAGCGTGGTGACGCCTGCCTTCTGGAGCCAGACGTCCGACCAGGAGGCCAGGTCACGGCCAGAAGCCTTCTCGAGTTCCACGAGCAGGTCATTGAGGGTGGCGTTGGCGTGGTGGTGCTTGCGCATGTACTCGGCGACGCCTGCGAAGAACTCGTCTTCTCCCACCCAATAGACGAGCTGCTTGAGCACGGAAGCGCCCTTGGCGTAGGTGATGCCATCAAAGTTGACCTCGACGTCTTCGAGGTCGCGGATCTCGGCCATGATCGGGTGGGTCGACGGGAGCTGGTCTTGGCGGTACGCCCAGGACTTCTCGAGCGAATTGAAGGTCACCCAGTTGTTTTCCCACTTGGTGGTCTTGACGGTGGCGAGGGTCGAGGTGAATTCCGCGAAGGACTCGTTGAGCCACAGGTCGTTCCACCACTTCATGGTGACCAGGTCGCCAAACCACATGTGTGCGAGCTCGTGAAGCACGGTGACCGTGCGGCGCTCCACGCGGGCCTGCGCTGGCTTGGAACGGAACACGTACTCCTCGAGGAACGTCACGCAACCGGCATTCTCCATGGCGCCGGCGTTGAACTCCGGCACAAAGATCTGGTCGTACTTCTCGAAGGGGTAATCCATCCCGAACTTGTCTTCGTAGAAGGTGAAGCCCTTCTGCGTGTCGTCCAGGATGACGTCGGCGTCCAAGTAGGGCGCGAGGGCCTTGCGGCAATACACGTTGGCGCTGAGGGTGCCCTTGCGGCTCACGACGCTGCCCTCGACCTCGTGGTACGGGCCAGCGACGATCGCGGTCACGTAGCAGGGGAGGCGGGTGGTGGGGGAGAAGTCCCAGCGTGCAACGCCGCGCTCGGTGCCGCCGATGGTGATGGTGCCGCCGACCGCTGTTTTGGTCGAGGGCGAGTTGGAGAGCACGTGCCAGTGCTCTGGCGCGGTGACGGTGAACGTGAACTCTGCCTTGAGGTCCGGCTGCTCGAACACGGCGTAGACGCGGCGGGTGTCGGCCACCTCAAACTGGCTGTAGAGGTAGACCTCGCCATCCTCGGGGTCGATGAAGCGGTGCAGGCCCTCGCCGGTGTTCATGTAGGCGCCGTCCGCCACGACCGTGAGCGTGTTGTGCTCAGCGAGGTCGGGCAGGCTGATGCGGCTGTCCTCGAAGTGAGTCGCGGGGTCCAGCTGCTTCCCGTTGAGGGTGATGCTGTGGACCTTCGGCGCGATCAGATCGATGAACGTGCTTTCGCCCCTTTTCGCCGCGAAGGTGACGATGGACGTGGATCGAAACGTCTCCTCAGAGGTAGTGAGGTCGAGTTCGATGGCGTACGTCTCTGTAGAGACGATGGCGGCGCGGGCTTCCGCTTCTGCGCGCGTGAGGTTTGTTCCTGGCATGTAGGCGATTCTGTCACGTGGGGGTGATAGGTGACGTCCCCAAGACTGTTACCCGCCGCGCGCGTCAACCCGCCTTGCTGGCAGCCTCACTCAACAGTTGCTCCGCCACCGAGTCGCGCGGCACGGGCATCTCCGCACTCCACTCACCGGCGCCGACGGTCGCGACCGTCACGTCGGGATAGAGCGGGTGGCGCGCCATGTCGAGGCGCTCGGGAGCCCCGAACGGGATCACCAGTTGCGCCGTCGAGTAGATCGCGCCGCGGCCCCGCACCAGCCAGGAGTGACGCCCAAAGACCTCCAGCGCGTCCTCGTCGGCCGCGAAAAGCGCGCCGTGAAGCGTCATCGGCGACAAGGCGTGCTTCAGGCGCTCCATCGAACCCTGCGCGCCAGCGGGATCGGGAGCGACTCGCCTGCGCCCGTGTGCCGCCCACGCAGACAGGCGCGGGTTGGCGCTGTGGGCCTCAAGGAAGGCGCTCGCCAGGAACGTGTCGACGCGCCCTGGGCCCCGTATCACTGCGGGCCGAGCAAGCGGACCGCCCGCAGCCAGGAGTGCTTGGCCGACGCGGCTGGCGGGCTTCACGCAGGCGGTCTCCCTGAGAGCGCTGACGAACATGGCCACCACATCAGCAGCAGATCCGTTGTACGACACGACGATGGGGGTTCCCTCCGCCGTCGAGACGGTCAGACGGCCATCCAACAGGTTGAGCATGTTGCGGATGGCGACGATGTCGGCGCACTGAATGGTGACAACGTCGTAGCCTTCGCCACTGTCGGAACTCTTCGCGCCGCTCTCTTGTCGCGACGGCCTGCCCTTGCGTCGACTAAGCACCGTCAGGCGCTCTTGTCCCAGCAGAATCAGGTGGTCGTACAAGTCCATGTCTGGGTTCGCGTTCCGGCGCGTGATGTTGCGTGGCACCTTGAGCACCAGCCGCTCGGCGCTGAAGTCGAGCGGAAAACTCCGATACAGGGGCGGTACGTCTTCCGGTTCCGTGACCTCGTCGATCCAGGGTCCAAAGCGGTCGTACTCGCTGACTCCCTTGAAGGCGTTTCTCATGACAACTCCCGTTCGCGGTGGGGGGAGGGCGCGTGGGTGAAGAACCCGCGCTTGGGCAAGCCGTTGATGCGGCGAGTGGCCGGCACCAGAAGGTGGGGGGAGAGCGTCAAGGCGCGAGAGGGCTCCCGCAGGACATCGTGCTCCTCGTCGCTGAGGGGCTCAGGCAATACGCCCTCATAGTTCACGCTTTCCACCTTACGCGCGAAGCGTCTGGCGTGCCCGGGGAGCCGGGGTGGTCAGCGGGACTTGCGGGCCGCCTCGCTCAGCAGTTGCGCCGCCACGGAGTCGCGCGGCACCGCGATCTCTTCCCTCCACTGACCGGCGCCGATGGTCGCCACGGCGGCGTCCGGATAGAGCGGGTGGGGCGACAGAGCGAGGTGATCGGGGGCGCCGAACGGGATCACCACGTGCGACAAGGAGTAGATCGCGTCGCGGCCACGCACCAGCCAGGAATGCCGCCCGTAGAGCTCGAGCGCGTGTCCGTCGGCCGCGATGAGGCAGCCGTGCAGCGTCATCGGCGAGAACGCGTGCTTGGCGCGCTGCACGATCCCTGCCAGGCCGGGGGCGTCGGGGGTCAGCGGCCTGTGTCCGTGTGCCGCCCACACCGCGAGGCGGGGGTCGGCGTCCTGGGCGACAAGCCAGGCGCTCACCAGGAAAGTGTCGATGGGCCCCGGCGTCGGCGTCGGCCCGGTCCCCGGCGTCGGCCGTGACACCGTCGTCGTCCCCGGCTCCAGCGTCGGCCGTGCGAAGCGCCCGCCCACCTCGAGCAATGCCACGCCGACGGGGCTTGCTGGCGTGGCGCACGGGACCTCCTTGAGCGCGCTCACCAGCCTGCCCACCGTGCCAGCCGCCGACCCGTTGTAGGGGACAGTGATCGAGGCTCCCGCGGACGTCGCGACCGTGAGGCGCCCGTCCAGAAGGTTGACGGCGTTGCGAATGGCGACCACGTCGGCCAGCTGAATGGTGAGGACGTCGTAGCCCTTGCCGCTGTCTGCGGCGCCCGGCTGTGGGGGCCCGCCCGTGCGTCGGCTGAGCACGGTGAGCTGGTCCTGCCCCAGCACCAGCAGGTGGTCGTAGAGGTCCATGTCAGGGTTGGCGTTCCTGCGCGAGATGTTGCGGGGCACCTTGAGCACCAGACGCGCGGCGCTGAGGTCGATGCCGTGGCGGCGATACAGGCGCGGCACGTCGTCGGGCTCCTTGACCTCGTCAATCCACGGCCCAAAGCGGTCGTACTCGGTGATTCCAGTGGTGGCTGATCTCATGGCTGCGTCCGTTCGGGGGTGGGTGGAACGTGGTCGCCCTCTGCGATCCGCGTGAGGACGGCGGTGGCCATGCGTAGGTCCACGCCGTCGAGATGGCTGAAGATGCGGCGGCGCACGCTCTCGACTTGCGCCGGCTGGGCCAGAGCGAGACGCTCCCGCCCGGTGGCGGTGAGCGCGACGTCTCGCCCGCGACCGTCGCTAGCGGTGGGGGTGCGCACCAGGAGACCCTTGTCCTCCAGCAGAGTGACAACCCTGGTCACTGCGGGTAGCGACAAAGCGGTGGCGTCCGCCAGATCGCCGATGCGCAGTCGCTCTCGCGGGGCTTCCGAGACGTACATCATGGTGAAGTACTCGCTCATGGAGAGGCCGTGTTCGCGGCCGAGGTCGGACACGAAGGTCCGCGGAAGGAACACCAGTGCGCGCGCGAGGGCCCGCAGAAATTCTTGCTCCTCCGAGGTGAGCGGAGGTGGGGGTGGGGGGGATGTTGG
>NZ_JADQBF010000058.1 GCF_016278775.1 Demequina sp.
AATGCGGTCGGAGCCGGCCGCCTCTGCAAGGTCGGCGATGGCCGCGAGCGTGTCACCCGAGACGCGGCCCGCAATGGGAGCGGCACCGATGTAGAAGTTGCCGTCCCTTTGTTCGTGGACGCCCACATGGTCGCCGCGATCACCTGGCGCGGCTGTTTGTGGACCGGGACCGTCTGGGAGTTTCCATCCCAAGTAGTCCTCCTCGAGAACCTGGCGGAACTTCTCTCCGCCCCACGCCTTGACCAAGAACTTGAGGCGTGCGCGCGTGCGAAGTCGCCGGTAGCCGTGATCGCGGAAGATGCCGATCACGCCTGCCCACACCTCGGCCACCTTGTCCGGCTCGACGAATGCGCCGAGGCGGACGCCCAGGTGCGGGTTGATGGACAGGCCGCCGCCGACCCACAGGTCGTAGCCGACTCCCAACTGAGGGTGCTCGACCGCCACGAACGCGACGTCTTGCACCTCGTGGAGGATGTCGGGGATGCGGGTGCCGGTGACCGCGGTCTTGAACTTGCGCGGCAGGTTGGAGAACTCGGGAGAGCCGATGCCGCGATCGATGATCGCCTGGATGTGCGGCGTCGGGTCGATGAGCTCGTCCTTGGCCACCCCGGCCACGGGCGAGCCGAGGATGACGCGCGGGCTGTCGCCGCACGCCTCCGTGGTGAGCAGCCCCGCGTCCTCGACGCGGCGGAAGATCTCCGGCACATCCTCGATGCGAATCCAGTGAAGCTGGATGTTCTGTCGGTCGGAGACGTCGGCGGTGTTTCGCCCAAAGTCGCGAGACACGTCGGCGATCATCCTGGCCTGCCTGACGGACAGTTGGCCGCCGTCAGAGCGGATGCGCAGCATGAAGTACTCGTCGTCCAACTGGTGTGGCTCGAGTTGAGCGGTGCGGCCGCCGTCGATCCCTGGGCGGCGCTGCGTGTAGAGACCCCACCAGCGCATGCGCCCGCGCAGGTCGCTCGGGGGAATCGACCAGAAGCCCCACTTGGAGTACATCGTTTCGATGCGCTGGCGCACGTCCAGCGGGTCGGAGACGGACTTGAACTCCTCGTTGGTGTTCAGCGGCGTGCGGTCGCCAGCGGCCCACTGGCCGTCTTTGGAGGCGGTGTCCTTGCGCGCCGAAGCCTCCCGCGTGCGGATGAGGCGGGCCTCTTCGCGCTGACGGCGGCGCTCGTCGGCGTTGCTGTCGGTGGTGGTGCTCACCGATCCTCCTCGTTGGGGGGCTTACGGGAGCTCGTCCGCGAGCGCGTTCCAGCAGCGCTCGGAAGGCCGAGCGCCCAGGGTTGCAGGGGGGTCTGCGTCTGGGCGGCTCAGGCCGTCAGACACATGGCGCAGCACATCGCGCGCATCGAGCGCGTACGGGTGTGCTGGAGGGCCATGGCCGAAAGTGTGGCACGGGACCGAGGTCCCGGGCAAATGGCCAGCATGCCCGAGTTGGCGACACCTACCAGGGAGAATACCGGAGGGGGTATGCGCTAGTGGCGCACCTGATCCTCGATGAACTGCTCTATCTGGTCGATCACCAGGGGGTTCTTGGTCTGCAGTGCGATCTCCCTGGTTCCCAGAGTCACCCCGCCGCGCACAAAGTTGTGGGAACCGGTGATCGCGACTCGCTTCCCCGACTTGAGGTAGAACACGATGACCTTGGCATGGAGGTACTGGCGCTTGTTGTACAGCGTGCGGTGCCCGGTGATCGCCATCGACACGGAGATGAGGATGCGATTGACCAGGCTCGCATTGCGCGGCGGGTTGAACCACATCTCGTGCCGCTGTGAACTCACGACCTTGCCCAACTCGCCCGTGGGGCAGTATTGCGACACCAGCACGATGCGTCGGGACTTGCGGGCGTACTTGAGCGCGCGCCGGTAGATAATCGAGTCTCCAGGCAACCCACCATCGACGAGCACCTGATCCTTGCCGTACTTGAGTGCGGACGATCGGAAGCCGGAGAACCGTGAATTGGCGCGGCGGGTGCGGGAGTAGAGCCGCGCCAGGTCCTCAGCGAGCCGGTGGTCCGTGATGCGCAACATGTAGTCGACATTGGTGGCGCCCTGGTCGTCCAGGTTGACCCCGCCGAAGCTGTAGACCGTGTCGTCGACTACGCAGAACTTGGTGTGCGTGCGCCCTCGCCAGGGCAGTCCGCCCTCTTGGCCGAGCCAGTCGAACGTGGCCCCCACGTCGGTCAACTCCTTGGCCATGTCCATCGAGGCTCGCCGACGGCGTGTGAGGTAGCGCTTGGGCACAAAGCGGCCGGCAGCGTCCGCGTACGTGAAGGTGTCGGCCGCGACGTGGACGTCGACGCCGCGATGTGCCGCCGCGACCAGTGCGTCCAGCAGGGCCTCAGTCTCATGTTCGTCCGCGATGGTCAGTGCCATCACTCGCACGCGATGCTTCGCGTGGTGAATGCGGTGAGTGGCGTCGGCCATGTAGTCCTGCGGCAGGAGTAGGTCAGCCTGCTCCAGATTGCGTTCGTCTTTGACGCGCGCGGGCCCGGGGCCGGGTCTGGCCCTCGCGGTCAACTGCGCAATGTCCATGCTCCTACGGTGACACTCCGACGCGCAGATACATTCCGTGCGCGCACATCGTCACTGGAAATTCAACGAAGGTTCATGTCCGACGCGCCAGGCCTT
The DNA here is from genome assembly GCF_016278775.1 of Demequina sp. GTDB lineage: Bacteria > Actinomycetota > Actinomycetes > Actinomycetales > Demequinaceae > Demequina. Next base: position 2,634 of record NZ_JADQBF010000058.1, read on the forward strand.
CTCGCCGTGCGCCAGTCGCCACACGTGGATAAGAATGGAGTACCTGAACCGTGGGGTGTGCGAAGGGGTGTCTATACTCTGTGCCGTTCGCCCTGGTCGTCATCCGGGGCACCCATGTCTCCCATCTCAAGGACTCTCATCGTGACTACGGAACGACCGCTGCGCGTCGCTGTGATCGGCGCCGGCCCCGCCGGTACCTACGCGGCTGACATCCTCAGCAAGTCCAGCCTGCCCGTCTCCATCGACATCATCGAGAGGCTGCCTGCCCCGTTCGGACTGGTGCGTTACGGGGTCGCCCCCGACCACCCGCGCATCAAGCAGATCATTGTGGCGCTGGCGAACGTTCTTGGCCGTGGCGACATCCGCCTGCTTGCCAACGTCAACATCGGCACCGATCTGACGTTGCGCGACCTCCGCGAGCACTACGACGCGGTGGTCTTCGCGACCGGCTCCTTCAAGGACGCCGCCCTCAACATCCCCGGTATCGACCTTGAAGGCTCCTATGGTGCGGCCGAATTTGTGAGCTGGTACGACGGCCACCCCGACGTGGCGCGCACATGGCCGCTGACCGCCAAGGAGGTCGCGGTCTTCGGCGTCGGAAACGTCGCCTTGGACGTGGCACGCATGCTGACCAAGCACCCCAAGGACCTGGTCGCGACGGACATCCCAGCCAACGTCAAGGAGGCGCTCGAGAAGTCGCCAGTGACGGACGTCCACGTATTTGGGCGTCGCGGTCCCGCGCAAGTGAAGTTCTCACCGCTCGAGTTGCGGGAACTCGGTCAGGTACCGGACGTGGACATCATCGTCTACCCGGAGGACTACGACTTTGACGAGGGCTCCATGGCCGCCGTCGATGGGCATCACCAGACCAAGCAGGTGGTCAAGACCCTCACCGACTGGACCTTGCGCGAGCCCACTGGCGCTTCGCGACGGATCCACTTGCACTTCTTGCAGGCGCCGCACGAGGTGTTGGGTGAGGACGGCAAGGTCACGGGCGTGCGGGTCGAGCGTACCGCCTTGACGGGTGATGGCAACGCCAAGGGCACGGGGGAGTTCATCGACTATCCGGTGCAGGCCGTGTACCGCGCTGTCGGCTACTACGGCACGCCCCTCGATGGCATCCCGTTCGACGCTTCCAAGGGCACAATCGCGAACGAGAAGGGCCGCGTGCTGGACGGCGGCGACGTGTTGCCCGGCTATTACACGACCGGCTGGATCAAGCGCGGCCCGGTGGGCCTCATCGGCTCTACCAAGTCCGACGCGGCGGAGACGATCGAGAATCTGGTCGAAGACGCCGACCGGCTGTTTGCCGAGTCGGAGGCGGGCCCTGAGCAGCTCAGCCCCGACAACGTGCTGCAGCTGCTCAAGGGGCGCGGAGTTCCCGTAGTGCAGTGGAAGGACTGGGAGGTCCTCGATGCGTTCGAGCGGGCCAGCGGAGAAGCCGACGGCCGCGAGCGCCTCAAGGTGGTGCCGCGCGACGAGATGACGGACATCGCGTTGCGCCGAGACTAGCGGCCGCGCGCACCCCTTCTCGGGTCTGCAGATGGCTCAATCCGTACTGCGCGGGAGGCGCACACCCCATGGACGTGGCTCAATCCGTACCGAGCAACCTGCAGGTGCGCCCGTGGTCGGGTGAGGCAGAACTGGCCCGACTGTTGTCCGACTACCTAGTCGCCACGGAGCGCGAGAAGGGGTCGACCATCGAGTCGCCCGACGATCTGCCCCCGCAGTACCGAGTGGATCCTCCTCGGCTCGTCACTACCCTCGGGACCTCTGCGGCGTTTGTCGCTTGGCAGGGCGCCGACGCGGTGGGTTGCGTTCTTGTGACCGCCCCGGAATCGGGCGGTTGCGAGATCAAGCGGCTGTGGGTCGATCCCGCGTGTCGCGGCCGCGGAGTTGCGGGGGCACTTGTTGCGGCGGCGCTCGCTGCGGCTCGGGCGATGGGGGCGCAGCGAGCGATGCTCACCGTGTTGAGATGGCGAACGGGGGCGATCAGGCTTTACGAAAGGTGGGGTTTTGAGGCCGTCCCGTCGTGGGACGACCGCGACGACCTCTTGTGCATGGAGCGATTGCTCGAGCCACCTGCGTGAGTCGGCTCACGCCATGCCGTGGAGCGTGGCACGGCAACCGCACCACCACTGCCCATGGTGGAACGCGCGCGCCGAGCCGCCCGTTATTACGGACACGAGGAGGATGATGTGACAACCCGCAGGTACTTCAACGGCGCCAAGACGCTAGGGCTGTTTGTCCTGCTCTGGGCCGTGTTGTTGGCCATGGGTAGCTTCATCTCCGGCGGCAGCTACTTGTGGTTGTTCGCGGTGATCGGTGTTGTCAGCACGTTCGTTGGCTATTGGAACTCCGCCACGCTCGCCATCCGGGCCATGCAGGCCCGCCCGGTCACCGAGGTCGAGCAGCCGACCATGTATCGCATCGTGAGGGAACTGTCCCGCGAAGCAAACCAGCCGATGCCCCAGTTGTATGTGTCGCCCACGGCGGCCCCGAACGCCTTCGCGACCGGCCGCAACCCCTCCAATGCGGCAGTGTGTTGCACCGAGGGCATCCTCTTGCTGCTGACCGAGCGCGAGTTGCGCGGGGTGCTGGGCCACGAGCTGATGCACGTGTACAACCGCGACATCCTCATCGGATCGGTCGCGGCGGCGCTTGCGGGCATCGTGACATCGGTCGCGACCATGATGATGTGGTTTGGTGGCGGGCGCGACAGCCGCGACAGCCCGTTTGGCTTCTTCGGCCTGCTGGCCATGCTGATTCTCGCCCCGATGGCCGCCACCCTGATCCGCATGTCGATCTCCCGCACCCGCGAGTTCGATGCGGACGAGGATGGCGCGAGGCTCACGGGCGACCCCGCCGCCCTCGCGTCGGCGCTGCGCAAGTTGGAGCACGGCACTGCAGCCCGTCCGCTGCAGCAGACTTCACAACTCGAGAACGTCAGCCACCTCTTCATCGCCAATCCCTTCAAGGGGGTCGGCTTGGCCCGCATGTTCTCCACGCACCCTCCGATGGACGAGCGCATTGCTCGGCTGGAAGAGATGAACGCGAACAGGGGCTTCCTGAGCTAGGCCGTGCGGCAAGGCGCGACGAGCGCCTCCAGGCCCGCTCCGTCTAGAACAGCGCGAGCAAGAAGCCCAAGAGCAGCACCGAGTGGACCACCTCGATGGCGCCCACCACCGGAACCTTGAGGCGCCAGCGCGGCAACAGTGCGGCGCGCACCAAGAACAACGTGAAGGGCAGCGCGAGCCACGGGCTCACTGCGATGGCTCCGGCCACCGCACCCACATGGAAGGCCACGGAGAACGCGTAGTGAAGCGTGCTACCGCGCTCGCGGATCATCGTCTTGACATAGAACACCGTTCCCGCGAGGTACAGCCAGCAGGCCACGGCGACCGGGATGCTGAGCGTCCAGTCGAGGCCAGCAGTGGCCGGCGCGATCATCGCCATCAGCGCGGCCATCGTCACGGAGACCAACCCATTGCCCGTCGCGCGCTCCTGACCCGCGCGAGTGGATACCGCGTTCATGGCCAGGAGCACCGCGAACACGGGTGAAAACCACAGCAGTTGGGGGCGCGACACGAAGAGCGGGATGGCGGCGACCCCGCTGACGGTGCCGTAGACCAGCACTTGCCGCCATACGGCGCGCACCCGCAGCGTCTTCAGGGCTAGCAACGCGTAGTACGACGCCAACCAGCCGGCGATCCACACCACCAGCAGGGGCACGTGCAACCAGACGAAGCCATACTGCAGCCCAGCGAGGTAGGGCAGGAGCAGCATCGCCCACACGCCGTGTTGGGGCGGAACCCAACGCCGTCGGATCGACCCCTTGCGCGCGCCCGTGCGAGACGCCGTCGTCATTACCGGTAGTTAGTGAACTGCAGGTCGGCGTCCACGTCGGCGCCCTTGAGTAGCGCCATGGTTGCCTGGAGGTCGTCGCGGCTCTTGGAGCTGATGCGCAGTTCGTCGCCCTGGATGAGCGCCTTGACGCCCTTGGGGCCCTCGTCGCGCACCAGCTTGGTGAGCTTCTTGGCGGTCTCCTGGGAGATTCCCTCCTTGATGGTCGCACCCAGGCGGTACAGCTTCCCTGACGGCTGCGGGTCGCCGTAGTCGAGCGACTTCAGGCTCACGCCGCGCTTGGCGAGCTTCGCGATGAAGACGTCCAAGACGGCCTTCACGCGCTCCTCCGAGTTGGCTTCCATGACCACGGTCTCGCCCGACATTTTGATGGAGGCGTCCACACCGCGGAAGTCGTAGCGCTGAGCAATCTCCTTGTGAGCCTGGTTGAGCGCGTTGTCGACCTCCTGCGGGTCCACCTTGCTCACCACGTCGAAGCTGCTGTCGCCAGCCATGAGTCCTCCTTGTTGTGTGACTGTTGTGCCGGGCGCATTCACAGTGGCCCGGGATTCCTTGCTATCCTTCCATGCGCGCCAAGCGCAAGGCAGGTTACCCGAGCGGCCAAAGGGAGCTGACTGTAAATCAGCCGTCTTATGACTACGGGGGTTCGAATCCCTCACCTGCCACGACGGGGCCCGGTTCGCCGGGCCCTCGTCATTTTTCGGGACAGGTGTGGCAGTCGCAGCGGTGTACCCTCCGGGGTATGTCCACCGTGATCTCCGAGTCCGTGGCCTCCGCACTCTTTGGCGTCGAGGCGGGCACGCTGGCCGACCACATCGCCGACGCCCTGGGCGAGTCGACGCTCGATTACGACCTGGTGGGCGTGGAGTACGACTTGCGGTCTCTCATTGAGCAGGCGCTCCCCGTAGGCGTCAGCATTGAGGGTGAGGCCCTGATAGCGGCCGACGGCGTGGAGACCGACGTCGGGGCCGTGCGGGCCGCTGTGGGTTGGGTGGACGTCCACACCGTCGCGCTCGGTCACGACATGGCGGGACCGGGCGCCTGACCGTTGAGCCTGAGGCCACGGCCTAGGTCGAACCCACCGCCACCTCCCCCGCCAACGCGGGCGCCAGATTGCCACGTGACTCCACGGCAACCGCCTCGAGACCGAGCCAGCCGCGCATCGTCTCAAGTTCAGCCGCAAGGGCCGACGCGATCTCCGCGTCGGTGCGCCGCCGCGCGCCAGTCACGGCACGTTCCTCGCGCCACGCCGCCTGCACCCGCAAGGTTCCGGCCTTGCGGTCCGCCTTGAGGTCCACGCGGCCCACCATCTGGTCGCCCAGCAGGAAAGGAAGGCAGTAGTAGCCGTATACCCGCTTGTGCTCAGGCGTGTAGATCTCGATGGTGTAGTCCATCCCGAACATCCGGAGAAGTCGGGGCCGGAACCAGCAGACGGGGTCGAAGGGGCTGAGCAGAGCGGCGCCCGTGGCGCGGCCGGGGTCGGCCGCGGCTCGATGCCACGGCGCCGCGTCGCTGGGCCCACCCACTGCCATGAGCGCGGGCGCATTCCAGCCCTCGACCTCCACCCATTCGGCCAGGCCACGCTCCACGGCCGATGCCGCCCAGGCCTCCCCGCCAGCGGCGTCTGGCGCCCGGGTGCCCGGTCGCAACGGTAGGCGGAAGTGGTCGCACACGTCCGCGACCGTGCCGATGCCGCACGCAGCGAGCGCACGTTCGAAGAGTTGCTGGCGGGCGTCGGCAGGGGGAAGCCCCCACGGGTGGGAGCCTCCCGCGTCCACAGCGTCGGCAGGGGGAAGCCCCCACGCCCGCGCCGTGGCGTCGTACGTGCGGGCAAAGTGGCGCCCCCGCGACGCCGCGACCTTGCCGGCGATGAACAGGTACTCGAGAGCGTCCTTGGTGTGGCTGGTGTCCCACCACGGGCCCTTGGGGCCGTCCCTGGGCGCGAGATGCTCCACGTCTGCACCCACCAAGGGCCCCTGCTCCTCAACAAGCGCCCTCACGCCGTCGATCAGGCCAGGGCGCTCGGCATCGAGCCGGTCGCGCCACTTCGACTGCCACGAAACGCCGGACACCATGCGGTGATGCATCGCGGGCAGCAACTCACGAGGCATCACGGAGGCCTCGTGCCCCCAGTGCTCGAAGGCGTGAGCCGAATGCCCTTTCGCGTCGCCCCACAGAAACGCCTCCGCCCGTGCCAAAGGGTAGGGGCCGAACCGGGAAAACAGCGGCATGTAGTGGGCGCGGGCCAACACGTTCACGGTGTCGAGTTGGAGGACGCCCTGGGTGTCGAGGTACGCCGCGAAGTCGCGTTCCCGTACCGCGCGCGATGGGCGCTTGCGGGCGAGTCCCTGGGCGTGCAGAAAGACGCGACGGGCCTGTGCGGCGCTGACGGCAAGTGTCACGAGCGACACTGTAGCGATCAGGTGTGACACGCTCTAAGCGGTGCGGATTGGCCGATTTCCTGTGGGGACCTTGCGCCGTGTACGCTAGTTCGGCTTGCCCCGATAGCTCAGTCGGTAGAGCGTTTCCATGGTAAGGAAAAGGTCC
>NZ_JADQBF010000034.1 GCF_016278775.1 Demequina sp.
ATCAGGAGCGACCTGACGCCGATCGCACCGAAACTGCCGGCGGTGAGGCCGAGCAGTTGGGCGGGGCGCCCTCCGCGTGAAGGGCTGTGTTCGAGCTCCGTGATGAGGCCGTCGCCGAGCAAGTCCCTGGACAGCTTGGTGATGAGGGCGGGGGAGAGTTCGAGTCCGCGCGCAAGGTCGGCGCGAGAGGTGGCGCCGTGTGCGCCGATGTGCGCGAGGATGGCCGCCCGGTTGATGTCGGTGCGGGCCGAGGAAATCGCCACAGTTGAACTCCTTTGTTTACAACTAAAGGAAAACTACAACTAAGTGGCGCCCCGTGTCAATCCGGACCCGCCACGGCGTCGCGATGACGCGTGCGGGCGTGTCATGAGTGATGATGGTCTGGTGAGCAGCGAAGACCTGGAGAACTACGAGACCGAGGCCGAACTGGCTCTCTACCGCGAGTACAGGGACGTTGTCGGACTGTTCCGCTACGTGGTCGAGACCGAGCGGCGCTTCTACTTGGCAAACAAGGTGGACCTGCAGGTCCGCTCCGCAGGCTCTGACATCTACTTCGAGGTCACCATGGCGGACGCCTGGGTGTGGGATGTCTACCGTTCCGCGCGACTGGTCAAGAACGTGCGCGTCGTCACCTTTAGGGATGTCAACGTCGAAGAACTCGACCACGACGACGCCATGCCAGACATCCGGCAGTTGCGCGGCGGGCGCTAGAGCGAGACCCAAGGCACGCGCGAGAAGGTTCGGTCGAGCGTTTCTTGCTCCCCCGGAACGCAGACGGACGGCCCACCGCGTCAAGCGCAGGGTGAGCCGTCCGTTGGCTGCGTACTAGATGAAGAGGGTCTGGGCGCCCTCGCTCAGGTCCATGAAGTCGCTGGCGTTGATGATGCCGTCGACGTCATCGCGCAGGTCGGCCTCGGTGAGGCCCTGCATGTCGGCGCTCATCTTGCACGCCCACAGCTTGCCGCCGGAGGCGGTGATCTGATCCAGGAACTCGTCGACCGGGGGGATGCCCAGGTCGTCGATGGACTTCTTCATCATCTTGGTGGCCATCGGCTGCATGCCGGGAATCACGGCGGCCCACTGCGGAACGCGTAGGTCGCCCCATGGCAGATGCATCGCGGTGTTCCCCACCGGGCTGAACTTCAGCTTGGTCATGCGCTTCTTGGTGATGATGTCGAAGCCCCAGAATGTGAAGAAGATGTCCACCTGGATGCCCTCGCCAAGCGCGGCGTTGGCGAGCACGAGGCCCGGGTACGCCATGTCGAGGTTCCCCTTGGAGCAGATGAGTACGAGCTTGCGGTCGGTCTCGTCGTCGTCGAAGTTGGGGACGATGGGTGCTGGATTGTTGTCAGTCATGGCGATGTCCTTTCCGGACCTAGACGCAGCCGGCCGGCTTGGGAAGCCCAGCGATGTACGCCATCTTCTTGGCAGGCTTCTTGGGGAAGAGCGCGAATTGTTGCTTGACTGGCACTCCGCCAGCGGCCTGAACGCGCCGAGTGGTGGCCGTCTCGCCCTTGACGAGGTAGTCCTCACGGAGGAACCGGATGAGAGCCCAGTGCGCCTCGGTCATGTCGATGCCGATCTGCTTGGCGAGCTCGGCTCCGAGCTCCTCTGTCCATTCGTCGTACTCGGTCATGAAGCCCTCGTCGTCGACGTGAACCTCGTGACCACTCAAAGTGGTCGTGGGCATGGTCTTTCTCCTCTCGTGGGGTGAGTACTAGTCGTCGGACGGCACAACCTTGCCGCTCATGGACAGGTGCGGTGACATCGGGATCGGGCGCCCCTTGAGGAGCAGGTTCCAGTAGGCCCATTCGAACCCGACCTTGCCCATGTGGTTGAAGCGAGACTCCTTGAGCAGGGGTAGCGGCCCCATGAACGCGAACGGGAACGACCCCGTGAGCGGCTGCGTCTCGTAATTGAAGTCGATCAGCATGCCCTTGCCGGCGCCCGACTCGATGAAGCACGTGGCGTGGCCGTCGAACTTCTCCGTCATCTCCTTGCCAGCGATGTGCTTGACGAAGTTCTCGGGGAACAGGTCCATCTCGTAATGCGCGACGGCCCCAGCCTTGGAGGTGGGGATGTTCGCGGCGTCGCCGATCGCGAAGATGGTGTCGTATGTGTCGTGCACCAGGGTCTGCTTGTCGACGGTGACGAAGTTGAGTTCGTCCCCAAGTCCCGATTCGCCGACAAAGTCGGCGCCCATGTTGAGCGGGATGGTGACGAGTAGGTCGAACGGGACTTCGCGTTCGTCGTACGACACGACGGCGTGCTTGTTGTTGTCGATGCTCTCGACCATGAAGTCGGACTCGAGCACGATGCCGCGCTTCTCAAGCATGCCGCCAAGGCTGGCGGCGGCGACAGGCTTGGTGAACGCGCCGGGCAGCGGCGTCACGAACGTGATGTCCGTCTTGTCGCGCAGTCCACGCTTGGTCAGGTAGTCGTCCACCAGGAACGCAAACTCCAGCGGCGCAACGGGGCACTTGATGGGCATCTCGGTGATGTGGATCACCAGGCGTCCGCCCTCGAAGTCGGCGAGCTTGTCGCGCAGCGCCACCGCGTCGTCGTACGTGTAGAACGAGTGCACGGTGCCGTGCCAGTCGTCCTCCATGCCCGGCGTCTGATCCGGGCGGGGGGTGGTGCCCGTGGCGATCACGAGGTAGTCGTATTCGAGGGTGGTGCCCTCGCTCAGGCTGACGGTCTTGGCCTCGGGATCCACCTTCTCAACGCTCGCCGACACTCGGGTCACGCCTGCGGGGATGTACTTGCTCGCGGGCTTCTTTGACTTCTCCGCCCTGTACTTGCCAAAGGGAATGAAGAGGAACGCCGGTTGGTAGTAGTGAGTGCCTTGCTGCTCGACGATGGCGATGTCCCATTCGTCACGGGGAAGCAATCGCCGTAGCTTGTTGGCCGCGATAGTCCCTGCGGTGCCTGATCCAAGAATCACGAGTTTTCTCATCGTTGAGCCCTCCGTGGGGTTCCACCAAATTGTGGGGAGTGAATCCCCCCTAGGGTATTCGGGACTCGGGAGTCCCGAAGGGGACTTACGTCCGTCCGTGAGCGTCGCGGCCCTGGGCCAGGCGATCCACCTGGGGGTGGTCGTGGAAGGTGGCGCCGCGTCCGGCGAAGTGGTCGTGCCCAGGGTGGCTGGCCCGGGTTTCTCCCCAGCAGACGCTCGCGCAACCGCCCACTGGGCAGTCGCCCCGCCACGGTAGTCGGGGAGGTGGCACATGGCGGCGAAGGACGCGGTGGGACGGTACGGAGAGCGGGTGGTCGCTGAGCGGCTCACTGCGCTCGGCTGGGAGGTGCTTGAACGCAACTGGCGGTGCGCGCTTGGGGAGCTCGACATCGTGGCTGTTGACCGGGACTGCATCGTCGCGGTGGAGGTCAAGACCAGGCGCACCGCTACGTTTGGCTCTGCCCTCGAGGCGGTGACCCCCGCCAAGGTCGCGCGCATCCGCAAGCTCCTCGCGGCGTGGCTTGCCTCGCAGCCGCGCACCTTTGGTGAGGTGCGCATCGACGTGGTGGGAGTCACCCTGCCAGCCGCGGGGGCGGCTCACGTTGAGCACGTGAGGGGCGCCGCATGATCGGCCGTACCCGCTCGGTGGTGCTCACGGGAGTCCGTGGCCACGTCATCGACGTGGAGGCGCACCTGGCGGCGTCCCTGCCGGCTTTCACCCTCGTCGGCCTTCCCGACGCCTCGCTGCATGAGGCGCGTGATCGCGTCAGGGCGGCAGTGGCGTCATCTTCTCTCGCGTGGCCGCAACGACGCATCACCGTCAACCTGTCGCCCGCGTCGCTGCCCAAGTCCGGATCCGTCACCGACCTGGCGATCGCGGTGGCCGTGATGGCGGCCGCCGGAATGATCACACCCGGGTCGGCGGCGCGAGCGGTGCACCTGGGGGAACTCGGCCTCGACGGTCAGGTGCGGCCCGTGCGCGGAGTACTCCCGTCCGTGATCGCGGCCGTGGAGGCTGGCTGTCCCCACGTGGTGGTGCCGCAGGCGAATGCCGACGAGGCAAGTTTGGTGCCCGGCGCATCCGTCACCGCCGTGGACTCCCTCGCCCACCTCGCGGCCATGTACGGCAATGACGACGCGCGTCCCACGGCGCGGGGCCCGGCCGCGAGACCACCCGCCGCGAACGCGTCCGAGGCAAGCGCTGCCGATCTTTCCGACGTGCGAGGGCAAACGGAGGCGCGGTGGGCGCTCGAAGTGGCGGCGGCGGGAGGCCATCACCTGCTGATGGTCGGACCTCCAGGGGCGGGAAAGACGATGCTCGCGTCGCGGCTGCCGGGAATCCTGCCCGACATGGCCCCGGCCGACGCACTCGCGGCCACCTCTATTCACTCGGTCGCAGGCACTCTCGACGCCTCGCAAGGGTTGTTGAAGCGCCCCCCATTCGAGGCGCCTCACCACTCGGCATCGGCAGCGGCGATTGTTGGGGGAGGCGCGCGACTCGCCAGGCCGGGCGCGATCTCGCGCGCCCATGGCGGAGTGCTGTTCCTCGACGAGGCGCCCGAGTTTCCCACGGGCGTGCTCCAGACGCTGCGCCAGCCGCTTGAGAGCGGCGAGGTGGTGCTGCATAGGGCCTACGGCGCGGCGCGCTATCCCGCACGGTTCCAGTTGGTCCTCGCGGCCAACCCATGTCCATGCGGTCACTACTTTGGTCGGGGAGGTAGCTGCTCCTGCACGCCGATGGCGCGGCGGCGCTACTTCGCAAGGCTGAGCGGACCCCTGCTGGACCGCATCGACTTGCAAGTGGACGTGTTGCCCGTTCGCAAGGCGCAGGCGGCTCCTGGAGAGGACTCCGCTTCCGTTGCGCAACGAGTCATGCAAGCGCGCCTCAGGGCGAGACGGCGCTGGGCGGAACTGCCGTGGACGGCTTGCGCGCAAGTGCCGAGCAGGTGGTTGCGTGAGAACACGCAGCGATCGGCGGCGGCTGTCGCTCACGCCGCGATGGAGCGCGGTCGGCTCTCCGCGCGTGGGGCCGACCGCGCCTTGCGGGTTGCTTGGACGCTTGCCGACCTGGACGCGGTCGCGGAGCCGACGAGCGACCACGTGGCGCGCGCCATGATGCTGAGATCACGGGACGGCGGGCAATGACGCGCGAAGAACGTGACGCGCTGATTGCCTGGAGCGCGATCACGGAACCTGCAGACACTGTGGCGGGCGCCCTCGTCGATGCGTGGGGTGCCAGCGCCGCGCTCGAATGGGTGATCCGCGGTTGCGACCGGCTTGCGGTGGAGGCCGCGCGCCTGGCGCACAGCGCTGGTCCGGACCTGGCGAGGGCGGCCGCTCGCGCTCACGAGCGGTGGGCGGCAAGGCTCGACAGGGCCGACGAGCCGCACGAGCGCAGGGCCCGAGCCGTCGGCGGGCGCGTCGTCACCCGCGAGGACGTCGAGTGGCCGCGAGTCATGGGAGACCTGGGCCAAACGCAGCCCTTCGCGCTGTACGTGCGCGGCGCCGCGCACCTGGACACGGTGTGGGGGGCCGCGGTCGCCGTCGTCGGCTCGCGTTCGGCCACCTCCTACGGGCAGTACGTTGCGGGTGATATCGCGCACGGGGTGGCTCAGGCCGGTCGCGCGGTCATTTCGGGCGGAGCCTACGGCATCGATGCCGCCGCCCACCGGGCGGCCGTTTCGCACGATGCGGTCACGATCGCCGTGATGGCGGGAGGGGTGGACCGCCTCTATCCGGTAGGCAATGACGACCTCTTGAGGAACATCGCCGAGACGGGGTGCATCGTGAGCGAGGTGCCGCCAGGCTTCGCCCCGCACCGGTCCCGATTCCTGAGCCGCAACCGGTTGATCGCATGCGCCAGTGCAACGGTGGTGGTCGAGGCGGCACAGCGCTCTGGGGCGCTCAGCACCGCTCGGCACGCCGCCGAACTGCTTCGCCCTGTCGCCGCAGTTCCCGGGCCCGTCACCTCGGCGTCTTCCGCAGGCTGCCACGCCTTGGTGCGTGAGGGTGTTGCGGTCCTCGTCACTGACGCCGAAGAGGTACTCGAGCTTGCCGGGCCGTTGACGGAGTTGCGCGACCCGCAACCTGACGTTGGTGGGACAAGCGGCCATGAGCCGTCCACCGTGGACTTCGGTTCGCTCGGCGAACGGAAGATGTTCGATGCTCTCACTCGGCGGGGCAAAGCGATCGAGGCGGCGGCCGCGACGGCTGGACTCGCTCTCGACGACGCCAGGACCGCTCTTGGCGGGCTCGAAGCGGTCGGCCTCGTGGAACGGCACCGCTCCGGTTGGCGCCGGTCCGAGAAGCGGGAGCCTTCAGACAAAAAAGGATAAACCGGCATAAAAGGGCGCATTGTGGAGTGCTCTGTGTGACAAATGTGACACACGGGGTTGATTTGACGGGAGTGACGGTGTCACAGTGTGCTCATGGCAGCCGATGCGCGCGCAGTAAGGGAGCGGTACTCCGCGGCCCTGCGCCACGGCCACGGCGCGTCCGACCACACAGTGCGCGCCTACTTGGGAGATCTCGACGATCTCGCGAACTACTTGGAGTTGGACGAAGACGCCTCATGGGGCGCCGTCCAACTCGCCGACATTCGTTCCTGGCTCGCCCACATGGCGGCGGACGGCAAGAGCAGGAGCACGCTCGCCAGGCGAGGCGCCGCCATTCGTACGTTCTTTGCGTGGGCGCATCGCACCGGGCTCATCGACCACAATCCCGCACTGCGCCTCGCGTCTGCTCGCCCAGCAAGCACCCTCCCGGAGGTGCTCGCGGTCGACTCCGTGAGCCTGCTGCTCGACGTGGCCCAGATGAGAGCTGACAGTGGCGATCCGCTCGACTTGCGCGACTGGGCCATGGCCGAACTCCTCTATGCGACGGGAATCCGAGTGGGGGAACTGACGGGCATCGACAACGCCGATGTGGACCTGGCCGAACTCACCGTGAGGGTCGTCGGCAAGGGAGACAAGGAACGCGTCGTTCCCTTCGGCATCCCCGCGATGCGCGCCCTCGTCGCGTGGCTCGAGGTAGGGCGCCCCGCGTGCTCAAGTCACGACGCTCACGCGATGTTCGTGGGGCGAAGAGGCGGGCGCGTAGACCAGCGCCAGGTGCGGGACGTGATTCATACCTTGGCGACGCTCGCTGGCGTCCCTGACATCGCGCCGCACGCGCTGCGTCACACGGCCGCGACACACCTGCTTCAAGGGGGGTCGGATCTTCGCACGGTCCAAGAGGTGCTCGGGCACGCCTCCCTCACCACCACGCAGCGCTACACCCACGTGACAGCTGACCGACTCCGTAGCGCGTACCAACTCGCTCATCCCAGGGCTTGAGGGGATACACCATGACCACGTACGAAGCAGACCTCGACACGGTCGCGGCCGTCCATCCCATGGCGGCCACCTGGGAGCTGCTCGCCACCGAAACCGGTGAGGCCCGGCACGAGGCCCGTGACCAGCTCATCACCCACTACGCGCCGCTGGTCACCCAGATCGCCAGCCGCATGATTGGTCGACTGCCCGATTCCGTGGAACTTGCGGACCTCGTCTCTTACGGCATGTTCGGCCTTATCGATGCGATCGAGAAGTTTGAGGTGGGCAGAGGCTTCAAGTTTGAGACATACGCGGCGACCCGAGTTCGCGGTTCGATCATTGACGAACTCCGCGCCGCCGACTGGGTGCCGCGCTCAGTGCGTTCGAAGGCTCGCGCGGTCGAGACGGCCACGCGCAGTCTTGAGCAGCACCTGTTGCGCCAAGTGACCGACGGCGATGTGGCCGAGGAATTGGGGTGGGCGACGGCGGAAGTGCGCGCGGTGCGCGCGCAAGTAGCTCTCAGCCACATCGGAGCGCTCGATTCGCTCGGCGTGGGCGACGACACCACTGCGATCGAGAACCTCGCGGCGCTTGCGGTCCCGGGAGCCTCTTCGTCGGTCGAGGTCCGCGAGGCTCACTCTCTGCTCGCCACGGCCGTGCAGGGGGTGCGCGATCGAGAGCAGCAGGTACTCCGTCTGTACTACTACGAGAACCTCACGCTCTCGCAGATTGGCCAGATCCTTGGCGTCACCGAATCGCGGGTGTCCCAGATTCACTCGGCTGCCGTGAAGAAGCTGCGCGAGACCCTGGAGCAGACTGGCGCCTTCGCCTGAGCCTCGAGCGTCACGCCCACTCCTTGAGCGTCACGCCCACTCCTCGAGCGGGAGCAGTTGCACCGGCCCGAAACCCCGCAGGTAGTCGAGCGGATCCACGTACTGCCCGTCGTGACGTAGCCCCCAGTGGACGCACGTGTCGGGCGCGCAATGACCTGCAGCACGCGAGACCGTCCCGAGGCTGTCCCCAGTGTTGACGAGGTCTCCCACCTCAACGGTGGCGTCGACGGGTTCGAGCGAACTGACAAGGCCTCCGGCGTGACGCACCGACACGACGGGTCGGTTGACCACCACTCCCGTGAAGGTCACCTCGCCAGCTGCAGGTGTGGTGACCGTGCGCCCCACGTGCGTCGCAAGGTCAATGCCCCGATGCCCTGGCAACCAGTCCTGCGCAGGCAACGAGGCAAGATTCGACACCACGAACGGCTCAACGGGAGGATCACACGTCACGCTCGCGGTCGCTGTGGCGGGAGCGACCGAGAGGAGTATGAGGCACGAGGCGGCGGCCCCAAGGGCGGGGGAGCGTCGGCGTCTCGCTGCGATCGTCACGTCACAAGTGCACAGCCTCGAGGCGCTTCACGGCCCGGCCCACGCGGCCCAGTGGGGAGCGCGCCATGGCGGCCAGCCTGGGCACGACCGCGCACGAGGGCCGAATCGGCTACCATGGTGGCGCACCTTCATGCCGAAGGTGACGACGCGCGCCATTCGCCCGCCCCCATCGTCATGTCGATGAGGTAGGGCGCCGGGACAGCGATGGTCCGGGGAAACCCGGTGCTGGACCGCGTTGGTGCTAGGGGCCACCCCCTTAAGGGGCAGCCATCAACCGAAAAACGGAACGGGTGTGCCCGTTCCCCCTCACATGCGCGTACACAGCGCGCGGAATAAGGATCTCCCATGGCAGTCGTGACGATGCGCGAAATGCTGGACGC
>NZ_JADQBF010000027.1 GCF_016278775.1 Demequina sp.
GTGCTCGCCCTCGGGACCGAAGAACTCGATCCGGCACATCGCGCGAATCGCCGCGACGAACCACTCGCCGATCATCTCGTCGTACTCGCCTTGGACGCCCGAGAAGCCCACTGCGAGCCCGTCGCGAATGATGCCGCCGGGCCACTTGATGTCTCCCGGCAGGTACAGGTGGGACATGTCGGTGCGCAGGCGCGTGGTGTCCACGCCGGTGCGCAGCGCGAGCCGCGCCTTGGCGGTGGCGTACTCGTAGAAGTCGCCAGGGTCATCGCCCAGGTGTGCCTTGAAGAGCGGCTCGCCGTCAGGGTCGGCGGGGTTGAGCAGAGCGATCGCGCCGATGTAGCCGTTGAAGATGTCCTGCTCGTAGGCGTGCCGAATGGACGGTTGCAGGGTGTCCCACGCGCGGGCGCAGATCTCGGCTGTCAGTCCTGTGAACATCGTTGTTCCCCTTTTCCTTGGGCGGGCCCTGCCCCGGCGAGCCTCGTCCGGGCGAGCGAGCTACGGTCACTGCCATTGTCGCGCTTCGGTCGACGCGAGGTGAACCGGCTGGGAGCCTGCGCCCTGACCGCTCCACCTCGCGTCGGCGTCTCACGCGGCGGGCATCGACGCGTCGCGAGCGAAGGAACCCGCGACCATCCGGCGAAACAGGCCGATGCGCGCGGTGCGGGGAAGTGCGCGCAACAGGGTGCGGTTGGCCCGCCCTGCAATGTGGGTGCGGCGGCCGGCTTCGAGGGCGGCGATGCCCTCCTTGGCCACTTCGTCAGGAGTCATGGTGCCGCGGGGAACGTCCTCTTCCGCCACCATGGCGAGCATGCCAGGCGTCCTTGTAGGCCCCGGGAGCAGCCCGGTGACGCGCACGCCGAACGGGGCCAGCTCGTGGTGCAGGGCCTCCGACATCGCGAGCAGGTATGCCTCTGTCGCCGAGTTGTTGCTCAGTGCGGGCACTCCCTGAAGCCCACCAGTGGAGGAGACGACGAGGATGGCCCCAGCACGTCGCACACGCATGGCTCCCGCGAAGTGATGGAGCAAGACGAGATTGTTGCGGACCTTCACGTTGACGCACTCGAGGTAGTCCGCCAGGGCCACGGCGGTGAACAGGCCAGGGGAGCCCTTCCCCGCAGTGGCGATGAACACGCCCACCTCCACGCCCTCGATGCTGGCGATGAGCTGTTCGGCGGCGTCGGGCTCTGCGAGGTCGATTCTCAGGGCCGTCGCATCAACGCCGTGAGCCTGCTTGAGTTCGGCGACGGTCTCGGCCAGCCGGTCGTGGTCGCGGCCAACCGCGATGATGTCGAAGCCGCGCTGGGCGAGTATGCGCGCGTGGGCACGGCCGATGCCTGACGAGGCGCCGGTCACGAGCGCCCAACTGCCCTCGCGGTGGGGGGACAAGGTTGGCATGGTTTCCTCCGGTCTAGTAGGTGTACCAACCAAACATAGTCAGACCACTGCCTATTCCGCAACGTGTGTGCCAGCCACGGAGAAGGGTGACTGCAGATGCTCGCGCCGGGTGCCAGACTGAGGTCATGAGCGACTTCCAGAGAATCGAAATCGGCGGCCTGGACGATTGGCGGGCCCACTACGGAGGCTTCGTGCCCGAGCGCTCTCGCGACGGGCGCAGAGTGCTGGATCACGAGTTGCCGATGCAATTCATCGGCGTCACAGCAAATAGCCTCGAGCCGGGCGAGGAGGCTGGCTATTGGCACACGCACTCATCCGACGAGGAGCTCTACATCTTCCTGGCTGGCACCGGGCAGATGGGCCTCGACGACGAGGTGGCGGACGTGGGGCCAGGCACCGCCATTCGCGTGGGCCAGGGTGTCGCGCGCACCTGGCGAGCCGCGCCCCAGAGCGAAGGAAACCTGAGGTGGCTGTGCATTCGTGGCGACGGCGGCGCCTTGCCGCACCTCCCTGACGACGCGACGCGTGACGAAGAGCGGCCGATGCCCTGGTAGCGGAGGGCTCTGCGCCCTGGTAACTGAGGGCCTTGCGGTGGCGCAGCCGCCTGGGGTCCCGGCCGCACCCGGGACCTAGCCAGGAGATACCCCAAGGGGTATGCTCTGGCGGCACGACCTGAGGAGGCCACTCATGACCGGCTGGCGCATCCGCGATATCCACACCGACGACCTTGACGGCGTGCTGCGCCTGTGGGAGCAGCAGCGTGCCAGCGGCATCGAGCCGGTCTACGCGCTTGCCGAGGTGCTCTCGTCTTGCGCGGAGGACATCGCCGTGGTGGCTGTCGCCGGTGACGTGATCGTGGGCGCCGCCGTGGTGCGCGAGGCGCACAACCAGGCATGGGTGGTGTTCCACGCGGTCGACGGCGAGTGGCGCGACCGGGGCATCGGCTCTGCCCTGCTGCGCGAGCTCGAGGCGCGCATGGCTGGCCACAACCCGGCGACCCTGTCCGCGCTGGTGCCCGTCGAGGTGACCAGGCTCGACGCATTCCGCAACGCGGGCTTTGTGGAGAAGAAGGCCCTGCGGTACTTCGAGCGCACCGTTCCGGTGCAGCGCGCCGAGTACACCCAACTGGAGGCGCTCGGTGGCAGGCTCATGCCTCACGGCCTGTGGGATGCGGTGGGTGGCATGCGCCGCGAGAAGGAGATGCTGGAGAAGCGCCTGGTGATGCCGCTCGCCCGGCCCGAGTTGGCGGAACAGTACGGGGTGGCCCCGCCGCGCGCCGTCGTTCTGTTTGGGCCCCCTGGCACCGGCAAGACCACCTTTGCCAAGGCGATCGCCTCTCGGCTCGAATGGGCGTTCGTCGAGGTGTTTCCCTCGCGCCTCGCGGCCGACCCCGCCGGCCTGGCTGGGGCGCTGCGCGAGACCTTCCAGCGCATCGACGAACTGGAGCACGCCGTGGTGTTGATCGACGAGGTCGAAGAGATCGCTTCGCACCGGCGCGGGGACCCGCCGTCCCCACTGCAGGGCGTCACGAGCGAGTTGCTGAAGATCATCCCTGCATTCAGGGACCGCCCCGACCGGCTGCTAGTGTGCGCCACCAACTTTGTGCGCTCGCTCGACAGCGCGTTCTTGCGGCACGGCCGCTTCGACTACGTGATCCCCATCGGGCTGCCAGATGCCGAGGCGAGGGCCGCCATCTGGGAGCGGTTCGTGCCTGCCGCTTCGGCGGGGGCGGTGGACGTGGCCGCGCTGGTCCAGGCGTCGGAGGGCTTCACCCCGGCAGACGTCGAGTTTGCCGCCCGCAGGGCGTCGCAGGCGGCGCTTGAGGAGGCGGTGGAGCGAGGCGTGGAGGAAGCGCCGCCCGATACAGACGGCGTTGCCCCGCCCGACGCCGCGCACGCCAGCGGCCCCACCACTCGCCACTACCTCGACGCGATCGGCACCACTCGGGCCACCGTGTCCGCCGAGGTGGTGCAGGAGTTCCTCGAGGACATCGACGCGATCGCGCGACTCTAGCCAGCGACCCCTCCGGCATCGCCCCTACGCAGGCGGGATCGCCCCTGCGCCAGCGGGAGCGTCTCTACGTCTCCGGCATCGCCCCTACGCCTGCGCGAGAGCCGGCCAGGCGAAGCCACCCGACCGCCGCTCGGCGACGGAGGCGGAAATGACCCCGCGCCAATCGTCGGCGCCGTGGTACCCCAAGAGACTGCGTGCCTTGGCGTTGTCCATGTGCCAGTTCTCGCCGACGAACACGAGCGAGCGCGTGAGGAACGGAGCGCGGCCCGGAAGCACAGGGTGCAGCGCCTCCATGAGCGCGCCGAATCCGTAGGCGGCGCGCAGCGGCACCGAGTACGCAGGCGTGGGCACGCCGGCCGCGGAGGCGATGTGGGTGAAGACCTCACGCGCGGTGGGTTGCTCCCGGCCGATGATGTTGATCGCCTCGAACGCGCCGAACCGGGAGGCATCCGCCGTGGCGGCGAGGGCGAAGGCTGTCGCCATGTCGGCCCCGGAAACCAGGGGCAGGTGTGCGCGGCCGTGATTGACCCATGGCACCTGCCGGGTCTTCAGGCGCGGGATGAGCGCGGCAACGAGGCCAAGGGAGTTGCCCTCCCCGATGAAGTGGCCGAGGCGCAGCGAGACCATCCGCGTGCCCCCGTGCTTGGAGACCTCACGCATGTGATCCTCGACGCGAGCCAGAGCCATGTGGTGGGGCCAGAACCGACGCCCGCGGGCGGGGGAATCGTCCGCAACGCGCGCGTCGTCCGCCGCGGGGGTGCCAAGAGCCACGGTGCTTGCCGCAATGAAGCGACCCACGCCCGCGGCCACCGACTGGTCGATGAGGTCGAGATGGGGCACTTCGAAGCGCTCGCGTTCCTCGCGCTCATGGCCCCAGAAGCTCGACCAGGTGCCCGCGTGGATCACCACGTCGGCACCCTGCACCACGGCGCGTCGGTAGTCGGGGTCCGTGAGGTCGCCGATGCGCGTCTCGCCGTCAAACCAGGGCGGCAGTCGGGCGGCGTCGCGCGCGGCGGCGATGAGGCGCACCGGCGCGGTGCGGAGCTCGGCGAGGATGTGGCCGCCAAGGAAGCCAGTGGCTCCGGTGACGACGATGCGGGGTGTGGCAAGGGACATGGTGGCTCCGTCGGTGGGAACGATGAGTGACGTTACCAGTATACATAGTGCGCTGACTATGAAAAGTGTTCGCAGTGACCCCACCGCTGACGAGCCCGGTCCACCGCCTAGTCGCCGCTGCGGCGGATCCAGCGCTCCAGGTGAGCGGCCTCGCGCTCAAGGGGCTCGGCGCTGTTCAGTGCGTTGCTGAGGGCGGCGGCCCCTTGGATCACGGCGATGAGGTGCGTCGCGCGCGCCCTGGCCGCAGCGTCGGCGTATCCCAACTGTGCGAACTCACCGGCCGCCCAGTCGATCAGCGCCGAGAACACCTGGCCAGCGGCCGCGCCGAGCGCGGGCGAGTGTTTGCCCAACTCCGCACACACCGAGCCGAGGGGGCAACCGAAGGACCGCACGGCGTCGAGGTCGTCCAGGTAGAGGCCAAGAAGCGCCACCAAGCGATCCTCTGGGGTGGGCAGGTCGCGCCACGTCTCCATGACCGAGAGGTAGCGCTCGGAGAGCCGGTCCACCACGGCCTGGCCCACGTCGTCCTTGGTCTTGAAGTAGTAGTAGACGGAACCAGAGGCGACGCCCGCATGCTCGGCGATGTCCGCGATGGAGGCCCGTTCAAAGCCGCGGCGATACGCAAGGTCGAGGGCCGCGTCGGCAAGACGCTCGCGCTTGTCAGTGGCGGGGCGTGGCATGAGACCTCCTGCAATATGAGCGAACTAACTCAGTATCCACCCTCTGCGAACAAGGGGCGTTGTCGAGCCTTTGCAGGGGCACGCAGGAACGATGCGTGCGACACTGCATAGAGGGGCGTGACGCCGACACTCGCCTCCACGGGAGGTCCGCTTACATGGTTAACGTGTTACTCACGCACTCAGCCCTGGGCTTGGACGCCAACGTGGAATCGTGGGCCGAGTGGCTGCGCGGCGAAGGTCACGAGGTGATCACGCCCGATCTGTACGGGGGTGACACCTACGACAACTTCGACGCTGGCGCGCACCGCGCTGAGTCGCTCGAGATGAAGAAGGCGGCGCAGGCCATCCAATCGATGGCGAGCGAGCTTGACCGCCCTGTCGTCCTGATGGGCTTCTCTTTGGGCGCGGCGCTGTGCGAGATGACGGCGCTGACGGAACCGGATATCGCCGGGCTGATTCTGGTGGGCACGGCGGCCTCGCCCGAGTGGTTTGGCAACCCGCCATGGCCGAAGAACTTGAAGGCCCAGGTTCACTTCGCGGCCGAGGATCGTTGGATCGAGCCCGCCGAGGTGGCGGCGCTCGCCGCGACGGCACCCCCAGGAGCGCTTGAGGTGTTCGAGTACCCAGGCAGCGCGCACCTGTTCGCGTTTCCCAACTATGTGGAGTACGAGCCGCTTGCTGCCGATCGCCTGCGCTCGGCGGTGCGTAGGTTCCTCGCGATGATCGGCGAGCAGGCCTAGCCAGCGTCGGGCGCCTGGCCGGCGGATGCCGGAGCGTGCTCGGTACGGCGCCGGGTCCACCTGACTTGCGGCGTTGCCCTTCCGGGCGGTGAGCGGCGCCTGCCGGTTGTGCCGCTAGCGGGTTGTGCCGTTCGCCGGTTGTGCGGTTCGCCGACTCCAGCCGTTGTCGAAAACGGCCAGACGGCTCACCGGGGTCAACCGGGTGTGAGAGAATCGGATCGAAACGTTTCGAACACGTGGAGCCCCAGGGGGCAGCTGCCTCGCGTTGCCCCGCATTCCAGCTCCGCATACTCGCAAGGACCGCCATGAATGCCAGTGCGCACGGCGGCGCCCCCGACAAGGGCGCCCGCGACGGCCACGACGGCGCACCCAAGGTGAGCGACGGCGCCCCCGACGAGCCCCGAGACGAAACGCCCGTGTACGCCTCGCCCTTCTCGGGCGAGTCGCTCTTCATTCCGGACGAAGCCACCACTGACCAAGGCGCGCTCGCTGACGCTGCCGCGGGCGACGCCGGGACTCCCCCTGAGCCGCCCACGCCTCCCGTGTCGCCCGCGCGCGCCAACGTTGTGCTTGTGGCGCTCGCGGTCTCGGCCTTCTTGTTCGTCACCAACGAGATAGCGCCGATGGGTCTGCTCAAGTCGATGTCGGAAGACCTTGGCAGGTCGGAAGCTCAGTTGGGCATGGCGGCCACGGTGTTTGCGATCGCGGTGATGTTCGCAACCCTGCCGCTCGCGATGCTGACCACGCGCATGGTGCGCAGGTGGGTGCTGGTGGCGGCGCTCGTCATCTTCACGGCGGGCACCTTGTTGGCGGCCATCGCCGATTCCTATGCGGTGCTCATGGCGTCGCGCGCGCTCACAGGGATTTCCCACGCCCTGTTCTGGGCAGTCGTGACGCCCGCGGCGGCCGGAATGTTCCCGTTGGCGCAGCGCGGACGCTCGGTGGCGAGGTTGTTGCTGGGTCCCGCATCGGCTGGCGTGGTCGGCCTTCCCGCCGCGACGTACCTGGCCCAGCAGACTCACTGGCACGCGCCCTTCTGGATCCTCACTGGTGGCGGCGTGTTGCTGGCGGTGCTGGTAGCGGTGCTCATGCCGAGCTTCCGCACCGAGCAAGGGACGATGGTGCGTGGCGAGTTCCCTTCGATGCGCAAGTTCCTGCGCGTCATGGCCGTGACGGGCCTCATGACGGCGGCCATGGCTCTCACGTGGACCTTCTTCAGCCCGTTTGTTACCGAGGTCTCCGGCTTTGCGGACGACACCGTGGCGATCTTGCTGTTCGTGGGCGGACTTACCGGCGTGGTGACCACGTGGCTCGTGGCCCGGTTCCTGGACCGGTGGCCCGTCAAGGCGGTGGCGCTTGGCCTTGCGCTCATTCTGGTGATGTGGACCGGTCTGGCCGTGGGCGGGCAGTTCAAGCCGGTGGTTGTGGCGATGATCGGTCTGCAGGGAATCTCGTGGTCGATCCTCGTGATCTCGGTAGTCAATTGGGCGCTACGCCACTCTCCGTGGACCGTTGACATCGGCAACGCCACGTACGCGACGCTGTTCAACGCCGGAAACGTGGTGGGCTCGCGTGTGGGCGCTGTCATGTTGGGAACCTGGGGCGCGCGCTGGCTTCCCGTCGCGTCGATGGTACTGATTGCGGTGGCGCTGGCGCTCGTACTGACGATGCCGCGCGGCCGTGGGCTCGGGCGTGGGCTCGGGCGTCGGCTCGGGCGTCGGCGCGGCTACCCCGCCGAGGGCGAGGCTTCCGCTCCTGGACTCGATGTGGTGCCCGCACCTTCATCGGTCCGGGAGTAGATCCAGGAGTCGCGGTCAGGTAGCGGGAGGTCGGCGCGCTCGACGGGGGGCAGTTTCACCGTGGTGCTCACCACCGTGACTTCCAACACGCCGTCCATCTGGGAGGCGTACCAGTCGGAGAACTTCTGCGCACCGGTCGTGAACCAGCCGTCGGTAAAGGCCATCAACAGCACGATCGCGACAGCAACGCCGAGAGCCGCCTCCACGGCTCGCAGCACGATGTCGTTACGCGACCACACCATTCCTGCTCCTCCTCGTGTTGTGGCCGTCGTCTTCGCAAGGCGCGTGTGCACCGTGTTGCGAGGGCGGCGACCCCCCCCAGATCCACGTTGGTCCGGCGGCGCGCCCGCGGCACGGTGGACTTTCCGTGAACACCACTACACACACCATCTTAGTAACGTACGTCGGAGCCAAAAAGTTGGGTCCGAAGGTTGCCAAGCGGTGAGTTCTGGGCTGACCGGTGGTTGAGAGTTGTCTCACAGTTGCCCGATGTTTCGGCCCGGAGCTCGCTCCCGGTGCTTAGCCTGGGGACATGACCTACTTCGATCGCATGCACGGCCCCAATGATGACCACCACTACTTCGGCGGCGGCGGTGACGACGGCTCTGCCGTGCTCCAGGTGCTGTTCACCCTGTTTGGGCTTGCATTGCTAGTGGTAGTGCTCGCGGTCATGGCGGTGCTCGTCTGGAACTCGTTCAGGGTGCGCGCCGAGGTGCGGGCTCTCCGTTCCGAGGTCATCGCGATTCGTGCGGCGCAGGGGGCCACCACATCGGCCGACTCCCAGCCGGGCGACGAGCCCACCGACGGCGCAGGCGCCTCGAGGGCGGCCGCACCTCCGGGCTCCGCGGCGACCCCCAGAGCTCGCACCGCCAAGCCCAAGCGCGCTCCGCGCAAGAAGCCGACTGACACGACCGACTGAGACGACCCGCTGACGCTACGGACAGGCTGCGATGTTGGCCGGGCGGCGCGTGTCCGGGGGTGTGGTGACGGCGGCATTCTGAGTGCGGCGCCGAGAATCTCGCACATGGGCTGCGGTACTGCGGGGACAGAGCCCTCCCCTGCGGTGTGGCGGGGTTAGGCGGCCTTGCGGACGGAGTTCTCCTGGACAGAGTTCTCCCCTGGAGGTTTGGTGGGCGCGTCGGCGCGCCCGTTGCCTGCGCCGTCGCTGGTTCCCGTTGCGGTGTTGTCGAGGGTGAGTGCGGCGAGTCCTCCGAGTTTGGGTTGTTGGAGGGGGTCGATGTCTCGGGGTGGGGTGAACCAGACTCGGTCACCCT
>NZ_JADQBF010000050.1 GCF_016278775.1 Demequina sp.
GTCGACGGCGCGCAAGCGTCGTCGACGAGGCCGCGGCCTGCCAGCGCAAAGACCTCGCAAAAGCGTCGGTCTCGCCATTGGGGCGAGATCGCGATCTTCGCGGGACCAGCGTTGGTGGTGTTCTCCGTCTTCGTCATTTTGCCGGTGGTGCTCGCCGGTTACGTCAGCTTCTTCAATTGGGACGGAGGCGGTGACCTCGGCGACTTCGTCGGTTTCGACAACTACGCCAGGGTCCTTCAAGACGACATCTTCATCAGCGCGATGAAGAACAACGCCTTCATTGTGGTGATGTCCCTTGCGATCCAAGGGCCTCTGGCCCTGGGAATCTCGCTGCTGATGAACCGCAAACTGCGGTTCCGCTCGGGATTCCGCACCATGATCTTTGTGCCGTACGTGCTGTCAGAGGTAGTGGCCGGTGCCATGTGGCGCCTCATCCTCGACCAGCGCGGCATCCTCAACTCCCTGTTGGTCCAAATGGGGATCTTCGAGACTCCACAAGAAGCCATTGGTTGGCTCTCCGAGACCACCCTGGCCATGTGGACCATGATGTTCGTGCTGACGTGGAAGTACCTCGGTCTGGCGATCATCCTGATGCTCGCGGGTCTTCAAGGCGTCCCCGACGACCTCGTCGAGGCCGCCCAGATCGATGGTGCGTCGTGGTGGCAGGTGCAACGCAGGATCACGATCCCGTTGCTCGGACCCACTATCCGCGTGTGGATGTTCCTGTCGATGATCGGCGCCATTCAGTTGTTCGACATGGCACGACTCTTGACCAACAACGGCGCCCCATTCGATACCACGTTCACGATGGCGATGTTCGTGATCGACCGCGCCGTCACCGGCCGACAATACGGCTACGCCACCGCGGCCGCCGTCATCCTGTTCGCCATCTCGATGACCGCCGCGCTGCTCTTCATGCGGTTCGTGATGCGGCGTGACAATGAGACAGAAGGGAAGGGCGTAGTATGACCGCCCTGGAAACGCGCCGGGAGTCGACGCCGTCGTCCGGACGCAAAGGCAAACTCAGCGACGTCGGCGCTGCCGCGTACTTCGTGGCGATTCTCGTCGCCGGATTCTCCATCGTTCCCGTCCTCTACATCATGTACTCGGCCTTCAGGACGAACGGGCAGTTGTCCGCGTCGCCTGCTGGGTTGCCCGATCCCTTCGTGCTGTCCAACTACACCGCAGTGCTCGGCGACAGCGCCTTCTGGCAGATGCTGTTCGCCTCAACGGTGATTGCGCTCGCAACCACCGCGGGGGTGGTATTCCTCGGGGTCATGGCTGCATACCCGCTGGCCAGGTACGAGTTCCCTGGTAGAGAGGGCCTGTACGCGTACTTCACGGCTGGGCTGCTCTTCCCGATCACGGTGGCGGCATTGCCGCTGTACCTGATCCTGTTGGAGTTGGGCCTTCCGGGAACTCCGTGGGGCCTTGTGCTCCCGCAGGTCGCCTTCCAGTTGCCTGTCACCATCGTGATCTTGCGGCCGTTCGTGAGGGCCATTCCGCGCGAACTCGAAGAGGCCGCGGCGATCGATGGCGCGGGGCGAGTGCAGTTCTTCTTCAGGATTCTGCTACGGCTCACCACTCCGGCGCTCGTGACCGTTGGCGTGTTGGCATTCGTCGGCAGCTGGAACGCTTACCTCTTGCCGTTGCTCATCGTGCAGGGCTCCGAGTGGACCACACTGCCGCTTGGCGTGGCCCGCTTCCAGTCCGACCACTCGCAGGATACGGCGCTGATCTTGGCGTTCCTGTCACTGGCGATGCTTCCAGCCATCCTGTTCTTCACGATGATGGAGCGCAAGATCGTCTCTGGCCTCTCCGGCGCGGTCAAGGGTTAGCGGCGTGTCGGCCGAGGCCCCCGCAAGGATCAGCGCGCGGGTTGTGGACCTGATCGCCCAGATGACTCTCGACGAGAAGCTGGCGCAAATCGTCGGCTTCTGGGAGGGAGAAGAGGGCGACTCTGTGGCCCCCATGCAGGGCGAGTTGGCCACGATGGGCAAACTCGACCAGGCCATGGAGCACGGGTTGGGTCACCTGACCCGCGTGTACGGCACCAACCCCGTGGACGCTACTGAGCGTGCCCAGTACCTCTGGGACCGCCAGCGACAGTTGGTCAAGGGCACCAGGCTGGGCATTCCGGCATTGGTCCACGAGGAGATCCTCACCGGCCTGTCGATGTGGAAGTGCGCGACGTTCCCCACGCCACTGGCGTGGGGAGCCGCTGGCGATCCGGATCTGGTCGAGCGCATGGGTGCCCTCATCGGCACCTCCATGCGAGAACTCGGCATTCACCAGGGCCTCGCGCCCGTGTTGGATGTGGTGCGGGATCCACGGTGGGGGCGTGTCGAAGAGTGCATTGGCGAGGATCCTTACTTGGTGGGGGCCCTCGGCACCGCGTATGTCCGCGGCGTCCAGTCCGCCGGTGTGCACGCCACGCTCAAGCACTTTGTGGGCTACTCCGCATCGAAGGCAGGGCGCAACTTCGCGCCCGTCTCCGCTGGTCCGCGCGAACTGACGGACCAGCTCCTCATTCCGTTCGAGATGGCGATTCTGGATGGCAACGCACGCTCCGTGATGCATTCTTACGCGGAGATCGACGGCGTTCCAGTGGCGGCCAACCCAGAACTCCTGACTGGAGTGCTTCGCGACCAGTGGGGATTCGACGGCGTGGTGGTCGCCGACTACTTTGGCGTCGCGTTCCTGCGGCACTTGCATCAGGTGGCGCCAGACCTCGCGGATGCGGCACGCCAGGCGCTTGCGGCAGGAGTGGACGTCGAGCTTCCCACTGGCGACGCCTATGCGGCGCCGCTCAAGGCCGCCATCGAGGCGGGCGACGTGGACATTGCCTTGGTGGATCGCGCGCTCTACCGCGCGCTCGCTCAGAAGGAGGATCTCGGTCTTCTCGACGAGGATTTCTCGGGTGACCCGCCGACCGACGTAGTGCTCGACGGACCAGAGCATCGCAAGGTGGCACGCACGCTCGCCGAGGAGTCGATCGTGCTGGTGTCCAACGACGGCACGCTGCCGTTGGCCACCGACTCGCGTGTTGCCGTGATCGGCCCCAACGCGGACCGTTTCCAGGCGCTGTTCGGTTGCTATTCCTTCGCGAACCACGTTCTCGCGCAGCGTCCTGGCGTCGACCTTGGCTTCAGCGCGGAGCCCGCCGTCGCTGGCATCCGGGAGGAGTTCGGCGATGTCGAGCTCGTGCAAGGTTGCGCGATCGATGACGATGACACGTCCGGCTTTGATGCGGCAGTGGCCGCGGCGACTCGCGCAGAGGTCGCCGTGCTGGTGGTGGGTGACAACGCCGGGCTCTTCGGTCGGGGCACGGTGGGCGAGGGTTGTGACCGCGATGATCTCGAACTCCCTGGTGTGCAGCGCCAGCTGGTCGAGGCGATCATCGCCACCGGCACCCCCGTGGCGTTGGTGCTCATGACCGGACGCCCGTACGCGGTGGCGTGGGCGACGGAGAAGTGCGCGGCAGTGGTGCAGGCGTTCTTCCCCGGCGAGGAGGGGGCCTCCGCCATCGCGGGTGTGCTGTCAGGGCGGGTCAATCCGTCAGGGCGTCTTCCCGTGAGCCTGCCTCGTTCCTCAGGGACGCAGCCGTACACGTACCTACACCCCACGTTGGGCAGCGGCACCGACGTCACCAATCTGGACCCAAGTCCGGTGGCGGTGTTCGGACACGGCCTGTCCTACACGACGTTCGCGTACGAGGGCTTCGAGGCTGCGGCTCAGGTGCCCACCAGCGGTGCCATGACTGCGTCAGTGACGGTCACCAACACCGGCGAGCGGGCGGGCGGACACATCGTCCAGTTGTACGCGCGTGACCACGTCGGTTCCGTCACCCGTCCCGTGGCGCAACTGGTCGGTTTCCAGCGCGTGTACCTGGAGCCCGGGTCAAGCGCCAAGGTCGATTTCGAGGTTCCCACCACCCGCGTGGCGTTCACCGATCGCACCATGACGCGCGTGGTCGAGCCCGGCGACATGACGTTGTGGGTGGGCGATTCGTCGCAGCGGGTGGCCGAGGCGGCGGTGACACTGACGGGGCCGACGTTCCCCATCACCACCGAGTCACCGCGCCTCACCAAGGCCACAGTTCAGTCGTAGCGACAGCGGCGGTCGGCGCTCGTCAATTCAGGCGGCGACGATGCACCGGCCGCCACTGTCGTTGCCTTGCGGCAAGCCACCTGCCACGCGGCCGACGTCCCGCTGCCGCGAGCGACATCGGTGGAAGACTGGCGGCATGATCACCGTCTCAGTTCCAGAACAGGCCGTTGCAGACGCGCTCGGACCCGTCGGCGACGACGCGCGGGTCATCGTGTGGGATCCAGCCGAGTCCGACCCTCCAGAAGACGAGCGCGACCGCATCACGATCGCGTGTCTGGCGCACTACACGGGGGGCCGCACCGTGTATGGGCGTCTGGGGATGTGTGGAGAGCTCGAGGTCATCCAGATACCCTCGGCTGGCTTCGAGCACGCACTGCCGTTTGTCCCCGCCGGGGTGTCGCTTGCGAACGCTAGGGGAGTGCACGACTCGCGGGTGGCCGAGATGACGCTCGCTCTGGCACTCGCCAGCAGGCGGGGCCTCCCGCAGTTTCTTGACGCGCAGCGGCGCGAGAAGTGGGAGCCGGTGTTCGATACCCGCAGCGTTGCCGATTCGCGCGCGCTGGTGGTCGGCTACGGCAGCATCGGCGCGGCGATTGGTGTGCGGCTGCGCGCCAGCGAGGTACACGTCGAAGGCGTGGCGCGAACGGCAAGGACGGCGCCGGACGGGACGACGATCCACGCGGTCGAGGACTTGCCGACGCTGCTGCCAGCTTTCGACATCGTCGTGATCGTCACTCCGCACAGCGAGGCGACGGACAAGCTGGTAGACGCCGAGTTCTTGGCGGCGATGCCGGATGGCGCGCTCCTGATCAACGTGGGACGCGGCAAGGTGGTGGACACGGACGCCCTGCTGGCGGAGCTCCAGTCCCGGCGCCTGCACGCGGCGCTCGACGTCACGGAGCCAGAACCGCTGCCTACCGGTCACCCGCTGTGGTCGGCGCCCCAGTGCATCGTGGTGCCTCACGTCGCGGGAGTCGAGGTGCTCACCAATCGCAGGTTCACTGACGTGGTCAAGCGGCAGATCGAGGCGCGCCGCCGTGGGGACGACCCGGTCAACTTTGTGGCGATGGGCGCTTTCCCCGCGTGAAGTCGGCGAGCGCGATCTCGCGTTCGGCCTTGTGGTCCACGATGCGCTCGGGGTACGCGGGGGTGTCGAGATCGGGCAGCCAGCGGCGCACGTAGGCGCCTGAAGCGTCGAAGGTGTCTCGCTGAGCGTCAGGGTTGAACACCCTGAAGTAGGGCGCCGCGTCGCGCCCTGTGCCAGCCACCCACTGCCAGTTGAGCTGGTTCTGGGAGTGGTCGTAATCGAGCAGGGCACGCCTGAAGTGATCGGCGCCGCGTTGCCACGGCACATGCAGGTCCTTGATGAGGAAGCTCGCCACCACCATGCGCACCCTGTTGTGCATGGTTCCTGTCGCGGCCAGCTCTCGCATGCCCGCGTCTACCAGGGGGAACCCGGTGCTGCCCGCTCGCCACGCGTCGAAGGCGGCGTCTGCGTTCTTGCCTGTGGCCCACGCGTCGTCTGGAATGACCCGCTTGAGCGAGGCACGCAGTGCGTCAGGGTGGTGGAACAGGACGTCCGCGTGGAACTCACGCCAGGCCACCTCGGAGGCGAAGACGGCGGCTCCGTTGCCGTACGAGGCGTCGGTGGCTGCGGCGCCCTCCGCAGCGGCGAGCAGGGTGCGCGGATGCACCTGGCCGAATGCGAGCGGCACACTCATGCGGGACGTGGCGTCCACGGCTGGCACGTCGCGCTCGTCTGCGTATCGGGCCAGCGGCCCGGAGACGAAGTCGCCGAGCCTCTCGAGCCACGCGGACTCGGTGAAGGGCGGGGGATAGCCGAGCGGGTCCTGCATGTCGCCGAGCGCGGCGTCTTGATCGAGATCGATGTCGGAGGTGAGGGGCACCAAGCGGGCAGGGTCAGCGGGGCTGGCAGGGCGGCGCCAGCCGTGCTCCCTCCACGCCCGCAAGAAGGGCGTAAACACCTGGTAAGGGCTGCCATCGCTCTTCAGCACGCGCCCAGGGGCGACGGCGTAGGGCGAGCCCTCAAAGCGCAGTTCACGGCCGTCGTCGGCAAGCGCCCGTTGCACTGTGTCTTGCTCACGCAGCGCGGAGGGGGAGTACTCGCGTTGGGCCCACACCACCGTGGCCCCGACCTCGCGCGCGGCGGTGACCACCACGTCGGCCGGGCTTCCATAGCGGACACCGATGGTGCCGTCGGCATCCTCGCGAAGGCTCCACAGCGCCCGGGCGAGGTAAGCCCTGCGGCGCCCAGACCACTGACGCAGCGCGGGAGACCACGGGAAGACCGCCGCCGCCGGGCCATCGGCTTGCGCCTCGAGAAGGGCGGGGTTGTCGCCAAGGCGGGCGTCACGTCTGATCCACCACAGCGCAGTCATGACAACAGAACCTCGCGGCCCGCACTGGTGTTCCCCGGCAGGCCGCGAGGTTGTCGCGTCGCGGGTGGTGTTACGCGGCGACGGTGGCGTAGCGCTCGACGTGGGCGACGGTGGCCGCCAGGAATCCCTGCAGCACGGCGGTGACCTGCTCGTCGATGAGGGCGCCCTCTGCGTCCCACGCTCCCGCGCGGTACTGCAGGAACACCTCTGGCTGGCCAAGCGTCGGCGCGTTGAGGTGGGCGAGAATGGCGCGCAGGTGCTGCTGGGCGGCCGCGGTGCCGATGGCGCCGATCGACGCGCCGGCGATGGCCACGGGCGTGCCGTTGAAGGAGTTGGTTCCCCATGGGCGCGAGGCCCAGTCGATCGCGTTCTTGAGGGCGCCTGGGACGGAGCGCAAGTACTCGGGTGTCACGATGACGATGCCGTCGACGCCCTCAATGGCGGACTTCCAGTCGAGTGCGGCCTGCGGGTAGTCGCCGTCCACGTCGGGGCTGTAGACGGGCAACTGGCTGTAGTCGAGTTCGACGAGCTCGACACCCTCTGGCGCAAGCGCCACCAAGGCGTCTGCGACCTTGCGGTTGATCGACGTGCTGGACAGGGAACCGACGATGTAGCCGAGACGCATGAGTACTCCTTGAAACGCGGTTGGGTGGGTCTGCCGACATCGTTGGCGGTCTCCCTGTGCAACAACGGGTGACGCGTCAACTATTCCGGAAGGTGACAAGTCACTCTCATCCACGCGGCAAGGAGATCCCGGGACCGGCTACAACCGGGAGCGCGCGAACTCTGCAGCAGCGTCCCTGAGAAGTTCCGCCGCGCCCGGCGCCACCTCGTCGTAGTGGGCCTTGAAACGCTCGTCGTCTACATACATCTGGGTGAGCGAGCGGTAGGCCTCCACGTCTGGGGTCCAGATCTGGCTCACCCATGCGTAGTGCTTCGCGGCGATCTCCTGAACCTCGGCGCTGTCGGCGGTAAAGCCCACCCGCACGGCGGCCCCAAGGGCCTCCACGATCTCGCGGTCCACGCGCATGTGGCTCTTCTTGCCTTCCTCGCCCAGGCGCTCCCAGTTCGCGTTTGAGCGGTCGACGGCGTCGTCGCCCCAGCGCTCACGTGCCTCTGGC
The DNA here is from genome assembly GCF_016278775.1 of Demequina sp. Lineage (GTDB taxonomy): Bacteria > Actinomycetota > Actinomycetes > Actinomycetales > Demequinaceae > Demequina. Next base: position 7,631 of record NZ_JADQBF010000050.1, read on the forward strand.
TCATACTGCTGGTGGTCGAAGCCATCAAAGATGTGGTCGGCGGTCATGGGCTTTCCCTTCTCGAGTGAGTCGATGGTGCGGGCCACGGTGGCGGCCAGGCGGGCGTAGCGCTCGCGCTCGGCAGTGAGGCCCGCGAGGTGATCACGCAGCAGCGCGATCGTGGTGGAGGGGTCGTCCGAGTCGACGATGGTGGCGATGCGGTCCAGACTTGTGCCCAGCTCGCGGAGCACGAGGATGTGCTGGAGCCGTAGCAGTTCTGGCTGGCCGTAGCGTCGGCGCCCGTCCGGACCGGTCCAGGAGGGGGTGAGGAGGCCGATGTCGTCATAGTGCCGCAGCGTCCGGCTCGTGACGCCGCTCATTCTCGCGACGCGGCCAATGTCGTAGTCCGTATCCATGGTGACCACTGTAGAAGTTGACGGAGCGTCAACGTCAAGCCCACTTTTCGGGGGCCGCACGCGGCGGCGTCCGCGCCAGTCCTAGACTCCGAGGTATGACAAAGACGCCAGACATCAAGCCCCGCTCCCGGCAGGTCACCGACGGCCTGGAGGCGACGGCCGCGCGCGGCATGCTCCGCGCCGTCGGCATGGGTGACGACGACTTCGCGAAGCCCCAGATCGGCATCGCGAGCTCGTGGAATGAGATCACTCCGTGCAACCTCTCCCTGCAACGCCTCGCGCGCGCCTCGAAGGAGGGCGTCCACGCGGGTGGCGGATACCCGCTTGAGTTCGGCACGATCTCCGTGAGCGACGGCATCTCGATGGGCCACGAGGGCATGCACTTCTCGCTCGTGTCGCGCGATCTGATTGCGGACTCGGTCGAGGTGGTCATGCAGGCGGAGCGGCTGGACGGCTCCGTGCTGCTGGCCGGCTGCGACAAGTCTCTGCCCGGAATGCTGATGGCGGCCGCGCGCCTCGACCTGGCGGCGGTGTTCCTCTACGCGGGCTCGATCATGCCAGGACACGTGAAGCTCGAGGACGGCACAGAGAAGGACGTCACGATTATCGATGCCTTCGAGGCCGTCGGCGCGTGCAACGCTGGCCTCATGTCGGAGGCCGACAGGCTCGCGATTGAGAAGGCCATCTGCCCTGGCGAGGGGGC
>NZ_JADQBF010000107.1 GCF_016278775.1 Demequina sp.
TTCGACTGGGACCGCGTGCTGATGACGCACCGCCCCGAGTACTACCACTGGAACCAGTGGATGTTCACGCGCCTGTATGACCGCGGCCTCGCGTACCGCAAGCCGAGCCTCGTGAACTGGTGCCCCAACGACCAGACGGTGCTCGCCAACGAGCAGGTGGTCGCGGGTCTGTGCGAGCGCTGCGACACCCCCGTCACCAAGAAGAAGCTCACGCAGTGGTACTTCAAGGTCACCGACTACGCCGACGAGCTGCTTGACGAGCTCGAGACCCTGCGCGGCACGTGGCCGTCCAAGGTGATCGCGATGCAGCGCAACTGGATCGGCCGCTCCCGCGGAGCCGACGTCCAGTTTGTGATTGAGGGCCGCGAGGCGCCCATCCCGATCTACACGACGCGCCCCGACACGCTGTTTGGTGCGACGTTCATGGTGGTCGCGGTGGACTCCGACCTCGCAGCGGAGTTGGTGTCCGTCGCCGACGCCGGGGTTCAGGAGGAGTTCGCGGCCTACGCCGAACGGGTCAAGGGTGACACCGAGATCGAGCGGCTCAGCACCGAGCGGCCCAAGACGGGCGTGTTCCTCGGCCGCTACGCGATCAACCCCGTCAACGGGGAGCGCCTGCAGATTTGGGCCTCCGACTACGTGCTCGCCGACTACGGCCACGGCGCCATCATGGCCGTGCCGGCCCACGATCAGCGTGACCTCGACTTTGCGCGCGCCATGGACCTGCCGGTGCGCACCGTGCTGAATTGCCTCGACGACGACGGCAACCCGCTGCCAGACCCTACCGAGTCTGGCGTGGCGACCACCGGTGACGGCACGCTCATCAACTCCGGCTCTCTCGATGGCCTTGACAAGGCCGAGGCGATCACCGCGATCATCGCCGAACTCGAGAAGGCTGGAACGGCGTCGGCGTCCGTCAACTACCGCCTGCGCGACTGGCTGATCTCTCGCCAGCGCTACTGGGGCACCCCCATCCCGATCGTGCATTGCGACGCGTGTGGCGAGGTCCCCGTGCCTGACGATCAGCTGCCAGTGAAGTTGCCGCCGACGGAGGGCCTCGACCTCAAGCCCAAGGGCCAGTCGCCCCTGGCCGCCGCGACGGACTGGGTCAATACCACGTGCCCCAAGTGCGGCGGTGCGGCCCTGCGCGACACGGACACGATGGACACGTTCGTCGATTCGTCTTGGTACTTCCTGCGATTCCTGTCGCCGGGCAAGACCGACGGGCCGTTCGATCAGGCTGAGGCGAAGAAGTGGGCGCCCATCGACCAGTACGTCGGCGGCGTGACCCACGCGATCCTCCACCTGCTCTACGCGCGCTTCTTCACCAAGGCGCTGCGCGACATGGGCATGATCGACTTTGGCGAACCCTTCACCGCGCTGCTGAATCAGGGCATGGTGCAGATGGACGGCTCCGCGATGTCCAAGAGCCGCGGCAACCTGGTAAGCCTCGCGGCGCAGCTCGACGAGTTTGGCGTGGACGCGATACGCCTCACGATGTCCTTCGCAGGACCGCCAGAGGACGACATCGACTGGGCCGACGTGTCGCCCGCAGGCTCCGCCAAGTTCTTGGCGCGCGCGTGGCGGCTGGCGCGGGACGTCTCCAGCGAGCCTGGCGTGGACCCCGCCCTGGGCGACCGCGAACTCAGGGCCGTCACGCATCGAACGCTTTCTGAGGCGTCCGAACTGGTCGAGTCCTTCCGCTTCAACGTGGTGGTCGCGCGCGTCATGGAACTGGTGAATGCGACCCGCAAGGCGATCGACTCCGGGGCTGGGGCGACAGACCCCGCCGTGCGCGAGGCCGCCGAGGTGGTCGCGAGACTGCTCAGCCTGTTCGCTCCGTATTGCGCGGAAGACATGTGGTCGATGCTGGGTCACGAGGACCTGGTGGCACTGTCGGGGCTGCCCCCTGTGGATCCCGCGTTGCTGGTGCAAGAGACGGTCACGTGCGTGGTGCAAGTCATGGGCAAGGTGCGCGACCGGCTGGAGGTGTCTCCTGACGCGACAGAAGACGAACTGCGCGAACTCGCCTTGGCCGCGCCCAACGTCGTGCGTGCGATGGACGGTGCCCCGGTGCGTACAGTGATTGTGCGTCCGCCTGGGCTCGTCAACGTCGTCGTGAGAAAGTAGGTCCCCATGACTTTTCGGGTGGCGGTAGCGACGGACTCTTCCTCTTGCCTGCCTGTGGAACTTGCCCAGTCCTGGCGAGTCGCGGTGGCGCCGCTCCAGGTGAGCATTGACGACGAGACCTTTGTAGAGGGCGACGAGCTTTCGCCCCAGCGGGTGGTCGAGGCTCTGCTGGCAGGGAGCAAGGTCGGCACCTCCCAGCCCAGCCCGCAAGCGTTGTTGGACGTCGCCGAGTGGGCGAAGGCGGACGGCGCCCAGTCGCTCGTGTTCGTGTCGTTGTCTGCGAAGATCTCGGGCACCGCCGAGACGATGGAGGCGGTGGCGGAGCGCGCGCCGCTGCCAGTGACGGTGGTCGACTCCGGCACGGTTTCTCTCGCCGCAGGGCTCGCCGCGCTGTCCGCAAGCGCGGTGGCGGCTGCCGGGGGGGCGTACGACGACGTGGTCGCGGAGGCACAACGCGCCGCCAGGTCTTCGATGTGCCTGTTCACCCCAGAAACCCTCGAGTACTTGCGACGCGGCGGTCGGGTGGGCCCAGCCGTCGCGGCCGTGGGCAGGGCGCTGGGTGTCAAGCCCGAGTTGGGCCTCATCAAGGGGGAGGTGGCGTCGATCGCACGGCACAGGTCTTCCGTGAAGGCCCACGCCGCCATGCTCGACCGGATCGCGTCGCATGCGGCCACGATGCGCCATCCCGTGATCGGGATCATGACCTTGCCGGGCGACGAGGGTCTGGTGGCTCAGGCCCGTCAGGTGTTGTCCACCAGGGGAGACTGGCCGGTGGTAGAAGCGGGGCTGTCGGCAGCGCTCGCGGCGCACGCTGGCCCGGGAACGCTCGCCCTCGCGATCGTCGACGTCCACGCCGACGTCGTGGCCAGCCTCTCGTCCTGACGCGCCCTGTGGCCAGGTGAGCGTCGTCCACAGGTCGACACTCCACGCGCCCTTCCCCGCGCGGCACTGACGCCCGCTTCGGTCGGAACCCGCTCGCCCTAGCGTCGGCGCATGGACGCCAGCGGGGATGTCACCTCTCGGGTCGACCATGCCCTTCGGCAAGCCGCTGCGCGTGCGTACGAGGCCGCCCACGGCGCCTTGGGGGAGGACGTCGCTCAGGCCGAACCGGCGCGGTGGCGCTGGGAGATGTCCCCTCGGGTGATCGTGACGTTGGGGCTCGTCGCGTTGATCATCGGCGCCTTGGTGGTCTGGGCGCCGCGCCCCACCGGCGCTGCCGTCTCCACACCGCTCGCCGGCGGCCAGGAGTCGCCCGGCATCGTTGGCGCGCCCGTAGGTGCGGTGGTGAGCGTGCACGTGGCGGGGGCTGTGACGCAACCTGGAGTCTACGAACTCCCCGTCGGCAGCCGCGTGACCGATGCGATCGAGGCCGCTGGCGGCTCCCTCGAGGGCGCGGAACTCGACGCGATCAACCTGGCGCGGCAAGTCGCGGACGGAGAGCAGGTACGCGTGCCCACCCAGGGTGCCGACGGCGCGGCTGCGGGACGCACCCCCGACGGCCGGGTCAACATCAACACGGCGGACGTCGCCGTGCTCGAGGACCTGCCGGGGGTGGGGCCAGTGCTGGCGGGGCGCATCGTGGAGTACCGGGAGCGCCACGGGCCGTTTGCCTCGGTCGACGCGCTCGAGTCCGTCACCGGAGTGGGGCCCGCCGTCCTCGCCGGCCTCATGGACGCGGCCGCCGTGTGAGGGAGCACGACGCCCGGCTGCTGCCCGCGGCCGGTTGCGCCATCCTCACGTGCGCTTGGGGATCATCCGCGCGAGGCGACTGGGGCGCCGCCGTGTTGGCGTGGTGTGCCACCTTGGCAGTGTCGGTGCTCGCCGTCGCGCTCTTGGCGCGCGCCGCCCGCCGTCCCGCTACGGGGCCGCCCCGGTGGGGCCTGCTGCGGGCCAGAGACGTCGCACTTCTTGTGCCCTTCACCTGCCTGCTGGTGACGATCGTGTCCGCGACAGCAGCGGCGAGCGCCCGCGAGCACGTGCCTGCTGATATTGCCGCGGGTGTCGAGGCCGGCGCGCGCATCGAGATGGTGGGCGTAGTCGTGTCCGACCCTCGACCCGCGGGCCGGGATGTGTGGACGGGAGTGCCGCGCCAGGCCGTCACGGTGGCCGTTCAAGGTGCCTGCGCCGGCAGTTGCGAGCGGGTAAGGGCGGCGCACTTTACTGCCGACGTGATCGCCGAGGGCGCCATGACGGTGCGCCTAGGAGACACGGTGGCAGTGGAGGGTCGCGCAAGCCGCAGCCGCGACAGCAGGGTCGTGGCCACTGTGTGGGACGCGAGCGTTCAGGTGGTCGATCCCGCGCGTGGTGCGCTTGCCGCGGTTGGCGCCGTGCGGGCGAGCGCGCGCACAGCTGCCGAGCCGCTTGCAGACGAGGTGCGCGGCCTCGTGCTGGGGATGGTGATTGGCGACACCGACCAGATGCCGTCCGACCTGAGCGCCGACATGCGCACCACGAGCCTGACTCACCTCACGGCAGTATCCGGATCCCACTTCGCCATCGTGGTGCTCGTGCTCGGCTGGGTGCTCACGCGAGTGGTGAGGCGTCGATGGCTGCGCGCGGCCCTACTAGCCGGAGCCATGACGGCGTTGGCGGCCGTGGTGTTGCCAGAGCCGTCCGTGATGAGGGCGCTCACCATGGCCATCGCCGTCGCGCTCGGGTGGTGGTGGGGGCGGCCAGCCCGCGCGCTGCCAGCGCTTGGCGCGGGCGTGCTCGTGCTGCTCCTCATCGAGCCGGGCTTGGGGGGAGCCATCGGCTTTCAGCTCTCCGTCGTGGCCGTCACGTCCATCGTGGTGTGGGCGCCGCACCTGGCGCGACGCCTCAGCAGGTGGGTGGCCCCGACCCTCGCGCGCGCCGTCTCGATCCCGCTCGCGGCGTGGCTGGCGTGCTGGCCGCTGCTCGTCACGCTGCAGCCTGGGCTGGGCCTCTACGCCGTGCCCGCGAACCTCGTGGCGGCGCTTGCCGCGTTTCCCGTCACCGTCGTCGGCCTGTTCGCGATGGTGGTGTCGCTCGTGTGGCCAGGCCTAGGAGCCTTGGGCATGCAGGTGGCGGGGGTGTGCGCATGGCCCGTCGTGTGGGCCGCAAGGGCGTTCTCTGAGGCGCCAGGGAACTGGCTGGTGTGGCCGTCCGGGTGGGCGGGAGTGTTGCTCGCAGGGTCGGTGACGGGCGCGGTCGCCTTCGCGTCTACCGCGCGCCGCGCCAGGGGAGGGCTCAAGGTGGCCGTCGCCCTCGTCGCTGGCGTGAGCGTCGTGCTCGCCCCGGTGCTCACCGTGCGCTCTGGCCCGGTGCTCGACGATTGGGCGCTGGTGGTGTGCGACGTGGGTCAAGGCGACATGATGCTGGTGCGCGTGGACGAGCATGCAGCGGTGGTCATCGACACGGGTCCGCCGGGCGGTGCCGGGGTTTCTTGTCTGCGCCGCTACGGAGTGCGCGAAATCGAGTTGTTGGTGCTCACCCATCCTCATGCGGATCACGACGGCGCGGTCGCCGAAATTGCGGGGGTCGCGCGCATCGGCGAGGCATGGGTGTCGCCCGCCGCCGTGACGGTCGGACACGACGCGGGCACGGCCGACGCCAGGGCCACGGGTGCCTCGGTGAGCGTCCCTGGCGCAGGGGACCAGTGGGTAGGGGGTGACGTCCAGATCCTGGTGCTCTACCCGCCACGGGGATCAAGCGCAGCCGCCAGTTCGAGCGAGATCAACGATGCGAGCATCGCCTTGTCGATCCGCGCCGGTCCCACCACCGCGCTCGCGTGGGCAGACTTGGAGGAGGCCGGTCAGCTTGCCGTCGCATCGACCCTGTCGCCGCCCGTGGTGGTGGACCTCGTGAAGGTGGCGCACCACGGCTCGGCCGTCCAGTCGCAAGACCTGGCCACCACGGTGACGTCCAGGGTGGCGGCCATCAGCGTGGGCGAAGACAACCCGTACGGACATCCGCATGCGGGCACGGTTGCCCTGTATGCCCGCACGGCTGTGGTGATGACCACGGCGCGGTGCGGAGACATCGCTCTTGGAAAAGATGGCACCGTGGCGTCCGCGTGTCCCACGGGCGTGGCAGGCTAGTGCCGTGCCAGCGCCCACGTCATCCCGTCGCGGCGGCGCGGTCGCGCCCCCGTGGCATCGCGCCAAGCCAGCGCCCGTGGTGTTGGTCTCCGGCCCGGAGACCCTGCTCGGGAGCCGGGCGCTGAGCCTCATCGTCGATGCGGCCAAGGCTCGCGACCCAGAGACGGACGTGCACCGCATCGAGGCCGCCACGTACACCGCCGGGCTGCTGCGCTCCGCCGCAAGCCCCTCGCTGTTTGGCGGCACGGCGCTCGTGATCATCGAGGGAGCCGAGTCGATGAGCGACGCCTTCCTCACCGACGCGATCGACTACGTCTCCGCCCCCGATCCAGAGGCGGTCGTGGTGGTCAGGCACGGCGGCGGCAACAGGGGAAAGAAGCTTCTGGATGCGGCGCGCGCCGCGGGTGTGCCCGAGTACGGCTGCCCGGCCATCACGCGCGACAGCGACCTCGTGGACTTCACCGCAGCCGAGTTTTCCAGGGCCGGGCGCACGGCGAGCGCAGCGGCCGTGCGGGCGCTGGTTGACTCCGTGGGCTCAGACGTGTCCCAGATTGCGGCGGCCTGCTCGCAGTTGGCGCTCGACACTGAGGGTGGGATCGACGAGGCCGTGGTGGCCAAGTACTACGGCACTCGGGTGAACGCCACCGGCTTCGCGGTGGCCGACGCCGCCGTGGTGGGAGATCGCGCCAAGGCGTTGGCGTTGGTGCGTCACGCGCTCGAGACGGGAACAGACCCAGTACCGCTCGTGGCGGCTATCGCCGCGAAGTTGCGCACGCTAGCCAAGGTCGGAGCGGCGCGCGGCAGGGGAGTGGACCCCACCAGAGACCTCGGCATTGCACCCTGGCAAGTGGACCGCGCCCGCCGCGAGTTGAGGCATTGGGATGCCGACCGCCTGGCCGATGCCATCGAGTTGGTCGCGGCGGCAGACCATGCCATCAAGGGTGGCGACCGAGCGCCGGCCTTCTCCGTGGAACGGCTCGTGCGCCGGGTTGCGGACCTCGCGGCTGACGCCTGACGCGCGCGAGGCTCGCGCGGCGGTGGGAGAAGAGCCTGGTCGCCAGAGAAAAGCAAAAGGCCCCGCCGATGCGGGGCCTTCAGCGGTGAGGGGAGCGGCTCTAGAGCTGCCCCACCTGCTTGGCCAGTGCCGACTTGCGGTTGGCCGCCTGGTTGGCGTGGATGACGCCCTTCGAGGAGGCCTTGTCAAGCCTGATCGACGCGCTCTTGAGAGCGGACTCGGCCGCAGCCTTGTCGCCAGCGGCGATCGCCTCGCGCACCTTGCGCACGTGCGTCTTCAGTTCGGACTTGACGGCGACGTTGCGCAGGCGCGACTTTTCGTTCGTGCCGATGCGCTTGATCTTGGACTTGATGTTTGCCACGGGAATCCCTTGAGGTCTACGACGGTTCTCGTGCGTCGCTCTTGCGCGCACACGGCGTC
>NZ_JADQBF010000055.1 GCF_016278775.1 Demequina sp.
CTCACCCAGCTGGCACCGCCCGTTCTACTCCCACACCGCCACACGGCGAGGATCAGGTGCCTCCCGCAACAGCGCCGTCGTCGCCTCCCGCAAGCCCCGACAAGCGGCCCCGCAAGGGCAGGGCGTCTGTTCCCAGTTGGGACGAGATCGTCTTCGGCGCCAAGAACGACTGACGTGGGCCGTGCACCCTAACGGGTGTCGGTCGTGCCAGTGGTGGCGTTAGCGTCCCTCGGCGATCAGCAATGGCACGTGAAGTTCCTCAGGCGTGAGTGACCCGTGCATCCCCACCAGCGCCATCGACTTGGAGCTCTGAGTCCGCGAGTCCACCACGGTGGCGCGTCCGGCCATGGCGACCACGACGTCGCCGATGCGATCCCTCGCTTCGAGCGAGATGGGGCCGAAGAGCCCGGCCGTCTCCGCCTCATCGCGAGTGAGTACGACGGCGTCGTCGCCCAATACTTCTTGCCACCGGTCCGCAACGGAGCGCACGTGAGACTCCCCCACGTGCAGATGAAGCGCGCGCGGCTCCCCCGCCACCAGGTCTACGTCTTGGGACAGCGCGGTTTCCTGCCCGACGTCCCACCGAGGCGCACCAGGCACGTCCACCATGCCGTGGTCAGCGGTGACCACCATGACGGTGTCACGGGGAAGGCTGTCCGCGAGTCGCCGCAACTCTCTGTCGGCATCCTCGAGACAGGCCACCCACTGATCGGACTGCCAGCCGTGGCGGTGGCCCGCAGCATCGATCTCGCCCCAATAGCAGTAGGACACGCCCGGCTGTTGGGCGATTCCCAGAGCCACGTCTATGCGGTCTGCAAGGTGTTCGGCGCCCACAAACTGGCCTCCCCGCAAGACGGCATGCGTGAGGCCGGAACCGGCGAACGTACGCTTGCCCAGCGTGGTGACGGTGAACCCCTCCCTGTCCGCCTCGGCAAGCAAGGACGGCATGGGTTGCCATTCCTCGGCCCTGTACGCGCCCTCCCACGAGATGAGATTCGCGAGCTCCCCAGTGCGCGGGTTGCGGGCGGTGTAGCCCGACATGCCGGTGCGTCCGGCCGGAAGTCCGGTGCCGAACAGCGACAATGACGCTGCCGTGGTGGTGGGAAAGCCCGCTGTCACAGTTCCCGACTCGATGCCGCGCAGAAAGGGCGCATGGCCTCGGCGTGCGTCAAGCTGATAGTGGCCGAGCCCGTCGAGAAGGACCACCACCACGTGGCGTGCGCGCGGGATCTCGAGCCGGACGCGATCGGCCTCGGCGTCACGGTGTGCCACCGCGTGTCCGGCGCCAATCGCGGCAAGAGACGCAGACAGCACCGCGCCGAGTTCGCTGCCCCCGTAGTCGGGAAGCTCGAGGCCTGCCGCCTTGAGCCGTGAGATGGGGTCCACGCTTAGCGGCCAGCCAGACGTTGAAGCGCGGCGGTGAAGTCTTCGAGCGCCCGCACGGTGTCTTCGCCATCTGCAAGCACGCTTACGCGGGCCATGGTGTCGTCGCCAGTGATGTCGCCCGTGTAGCCGTGGTCGGCATCGCAAGACTCGTCGGCGCACGTGGCGGGCTCCAGGTCCACTCGCGAGTGGATGCCCCAGCCGACGGCGAGCACGAGTTCGCCAGGAACGTCTCCCTCGCGGAACGACTCTGGCTCCAGGACCACGTGGGTGAGGGCAACCGAGGTGACGACCCGCAGCGGGGCGCTCTCGACCGTCGCCGATGCGGCGGGCGCTCCCCCGCTCTCTGGGCTGGCGCCGTCGTCGATGTGGACGCGGATCAGGCGCGCGTCGGTGAGCACCAGTACCGTCATGTGTCGGCGCACCTCTGACGTGTCAAAGGTGGTCTCTGCGTGCACGAAGTGGCCGCGGACCTCCTCGTCTCCGATGGCGTTCTTGAGGACGTGGTTGGCCAATGCTGGGTAGTACCCGGCACCCACAACGGCCTGAGCAAGCGAGGTGGACATGTGTGGCATTGTCTCACCTGCTCGCGTGGCGTGGCGAACCCGTTGCCGCTTGGCGCGAGACAATGCCATGAGTCCCGATCCTGAACGGAGTGATGCATGCCCGAGTCCGACGCCCAGATCGTCGATATTGACGTGAGCGCCGAGATGGAGGCGTCGTTTCTTGAGTACGCCTACTCGGTCATCTACTCGCGGGCGCTCCCGGATGCGCGCGATGGGCTGAAGCCTGTGCAGCGCCGCATCGTGTACACGATGGGTGACATGGGCCTGCGGCCCGACAGGGCGCACGTGAAGTCGTCGCGCGTGGTCGGCGAGGTGATGGGCAAGCTTCACCCCCATGGCGACCAGGCCATTTACGACGCTCTGGTGCGCATGGCGCAGTCGTTCTCCTTGCGCCTGCCGTTGGTGGACGGGCACGGCAACTTCGGCTCCCTCGACGACGGCCCTGCGGCGTCTCGCTACACCGAGGCGCGGCTCGCACCCGCCTCGATGGCCATGACGGCAGACCTGGGCGAGGACGTCGTCGACTTTGTCCCCAACTACGACAACAAGCTTCAGCAGCCTTCGGTGTTGCCCAGCGCGATCCCCAACCTGCTGGTCAATGGCGCCTCCGGCATCGCCGTGGGCATGGCCACCAACATGGCACCGCACAACCTCATCGAGGTGGTCTCTGCTGCGCGCTACTTGCTAGCGAACCCCAAGGCGACTCTCGACGAGTTGATGAAGTTTGTGCCGGGCCCTGATCTTCCCTCTGGTGGCAAGATTGTGGGACTCGACGGCATCCGGCAGGCCTATGAGACGGGCAGGGGCGCGTTCAAGACTCGCGCGGCGGCGCGCATCGAGAAGGTGACCGCCAAGCGCCAGGGAATCGTGGTGACGGAGCTGCCGTACACGGTAGGCCCTGAGCGCGTGATCGAGAAGATCAAGGACGGCGTCACCTCCAAGAAGCTGCAGGGCATTCAGGCAGTGACTGACCTGACCGACCGCCACCACGGGCTACGGCTCGTCATCGAGATCCGTACGGGATTCTCGCCAGAGGCCGTGCTGGAACAGCTCTACAGGTTCACGCCGCTCGAGGAGGCCTACTCCATCAACAACGTGGCCCTGGTGGACGGTGAGCCGCGCACGTTGGGTCTCAAGGAACTGCTCAGGGTGTGGGTCGACCACCGCATCGACGTCACGCGCAGGCGTTCCGAGTACCGCCTGAAGGCCCGTCGTGATCGGTTGCACCTGGTCGACGGGCTGCTCGTGGCCATCCTGGACATCGATGATGTCATCCAGATCATCCGCACGTCTGACGACTCGGGTGCCGCCAAGGACCGCCTGATGACGGCCTTCGACCTGTCCCAAGTGCAGGCCGAATACATCCTGGAATTGCGCCTGCGCCGCCTCACCAAGTTCTCGCGTCTCGAGCTCGAAAACGAGAAGGCGCAGCTCATGGCGGAGATCGCCGAGCTTGAGGACGTCTTGAGTACTGAGAGCGCGCTGCGGGCCGTTGTGGGACGGGAGATGGACGCGGCCGCGGCCGAGCACGGGACGCCGCGGCGCACCATCTTGTTGGCGGACGCGGGCACCCCTGCAGCCACGTCGCTCGCCAGTGCCCCCGGGGGCGCCTCTGCCGCTGCGCCTGCATCGGGGCGTCGCGCCGCTCCCGCGAACCTCGAGATCGCGGACACGCCCTGCCATGCCCTGCTCTCGACGACCGGCCTGGTGGCTCGCACCTCGGACGAGCATCCGGTCACTCGCGAGGGCCGACGCTCTCCTCACGACGCCTTGCGATCCGCCGTCGCGTCGACGGTGCGCTCCGATGTGGGTGTGTTGACGTCACGCGGACGCATCCTCAAGTTGTCGCTGCTCGAGGTGCCCAGTCTTCCCACGACCGACGGGCCGCCGTCGCTGTCTGGGGGCGCTCCCGTGCGCGAACTCGTCATGCTGGAGCGGGACGAGGAACCGATTGCGTTGGTGCCGCTCGACGGCCAGACGTCTGTCGCTCTTGGCACCCGTCAGGGAGTCGTCAAGCGGATCGCCCCAGAGCCTGTCCCCGCCAAGGAAGCGTGGGACGTGATCGCGCTGAGGGATGGCGACGCCGTGGTGGGTGCTGCTCCCGCCACTGACGACCTGGAACTGGTGTTCGTTACCTCGGATGCGCAACTGCTCCACTTCCCCGCGTCGGCCGTTCGCCCTCAAGGGCGGTCCGCCGGCGGCATGACGGGGGTCAAGGTGGGCGCTGGCGCCGCTGTGACCGGCTTCTTCGTGGTCGACTCCCAGGCGGAGAACCACGTGGTCACCATCTCCGGGCCCTCCGACGGCCTGCCAGGGACGCAACCAGGTGCCGCCAAGGTCACGCCACTCTCCGAGTACCCCGGCAAGGGTCGCGCCACTGGCGGCGTGCGTGCGCACCGCTTCCTCAAGGGAGAAGACGTGCTGCTGAACGCCTGGGTGGGACCCGCCCCAGCGCGTGCCGCTTCTGGCGCCGGACAGCCGGTGGAGTTGCCTGACGCCAACGGCCGACGCGACGGTTCCGGCACGCCACTGACCACCCCTGTCGACGGAATCGGCTAACGCCCCGCTTCTGAGCAGGATTTGGGGTCCGAGACGGCCTAGCGCTCGAAGGCCCAGTGTCTGTCGGTCATGTACTTGGCGACCACAAGCCCCACCAGGATCGCCAACACCGTCAGCAGCACCTGCAGTATTCCGGCCGTGGCGTCGATGTAGCGGGCCTCATTGAGGCTCACCACCGCCTCGTGTGCCAACACCCCAGGGATCTGCACCAGGCACGCGGGCACCTGCAGCGTAATCACCGGCCAGCGCCCACCGCGAGCACCCAGCGCCGCGAAGATTCCCAGCACCAGGCAGGCCAGGAACGTCGCCGTTTGGACCGGCATGCCGTTCTCGATCAACAGCAAGCGGGGCACGTTGACCAGCCCGATCGTCGCCGCGGTGACGGCCATGCGCCACGGCGAGTTGAACAGCAGTGCGAAACCGAGAACTCCCACAAAGCTCGCAGCCGACTTGATGGCAAGGTCTGCCGCCAGTCCCACGTCTATGGGAGGGCGATCAGTGGTGTCGAGCGGACTGATAACAGAGACGCCCCACACGGCCACGGCGGCGGCGAGCGTCAAGGATGTGCCGTAGACCACCCGGACGATGCCGGCCGAATAGTCGGACTTGGCAAGGTCGAGCGCTCCCGTGATGAGTGCGAAACCCGGTAAGAGGAACAGCACTGAAGAGATGTAGCCAGAGGCGTGCGACTCGAGGCCGGTGCCCGCCAACGACAACAGCGCGAGCGATCCGATGTAGACCGTGGTGGCCACGGTGGCGGCCACCAACACCGTGCCGAAGGCGTTGAAGTGCCGATGGGCCAGTTCCCGGCGCACCCATTGCCCCATGAACGCCGCGATGAACACCACGACCACCTCGAGGATGCGTGCCCGGTTGAGCACGGCGAACCCTGCACAGGCTGCACCCGCGAAGCTGGAGTTGAGCCACGGGTTGTACATGCGTCCGTGCCGCTCGATCTCGTCGAGCGCCCGGTGCACGTCGGCTGGCGTCGTCGCGCTCGGGACCTGACGGCGGAAGCGATCGAGGCGCGCGATCCGATCCGCGTTCACGGAGTGGTGCCGCAACTCAGAGACCTCGGTGCGGAACTGCTGACCCACGCGCGACGTGGTGGTGATCTCAGTCAGCGTGACTTGCTCTGAGTGCTCCTCGACTCCGAGCGACCTGGCTACCGTCTTCATGCCTTGCTTGACGCGGTAGCTCGCGGTACCCGAACCAAGCATGAGCAGTCCCACACGCAGGATGGCGTTTGACCGACGGCCTAGTTCGTCGGCGTCGATCTCGTCAGAGGGGGGCGGCGATGGTGTCACGACGTCATTGTTTCGCATCTCGCGACCACCGGTTGCGACCTGGGGCCCGACACCGTCGCGTATTCCGGGTTACGCCCCTCGGCCGATGGCGGCGAGCCGCGCCTCGACAACCCCTTGCCATTGCACGGCCCTTCGCCGCGCCTCTATCGTTCCCAGCCCCATGGGCACGGCCATCGCGAACAGGACGGCGCTTGCGATGTCCCACCCGAGCACCCCGGTAGCCAGACCGCCGAAAACCGCCATCGCTAGCCCACCGGCGGCCGCCCAGTAGGAGCGAAGCTCGCCCAGCATGACGCCCAGAGCGGCAGCATCCTGGCACCCATGGATCGCTCGCGCCGCATCCTCGGACAGTCGCTTGGGAAGCGGACCTGACCAGCCGATGTCGGGCAGGTCTGGCGCCATCGCACGGTAGAGCGGCGACCCCGCTGTGGGCGCTGGTTCCGTCATGATGGCTCCTAGGCGTCACGCCGCTGCAGGTGTGGCTACGTGTCGATCCGATTATGGTCCACGTTGGCCGCACCCGCCACGATGAAGTCGCGGCGGGGGCCTACGTCGTTGCCCATCAGCAGTTCAAACACTCGCTCAGCCGCCTCCGCGTCGGCCGCGGTGATACGCCGTAGCGTCCGGTGCTCAGGGTCCATCGTGGTCTCCGCCAATTGGTCGGCATCCATTTCGCCAAGGCCCTTGTAGCGCTGAATCTCGTCCTTGAAGCTCCGGCCGGCGCGGCGCAGTTCACGCACCGTCTCCTGGAGTTCCTTCTCCGAGTACGTGTAGATGTGCTCGCGCTGTCGCCGCGCCGAACCGAGAACCTCGACCCGGTGAAGCGGCGGTACGGCCGCGTACACGCGACCGGCATCCACGAGCGGCCGCATGTACCTGAAGAACAACGTGAGCAGCAGCGTACGGATGTGGGCACCGTCAACGTCGGCGTCCGTCATCAGGATGATCTTGCCGTAGCGCGCGGCGTCCAGATCGAAGGTGCGCCCCGATCCCGCTCCCAGCACCTGGATGATGGAGGCACACTCGGCGTTGTGAAGCATGTCCGTCACTGACGCGCGCTGCACGTTCAGAATCTTCCCGCGAATGGGAAGCAGCGCCTGGTAGTCCGAGTGTCGCGCCAGCTTGGCAGTGCCAAGCGCACTGTCGCCCTCGACGATGAAGAGTTCGGACTGTGCCACATCGTTGCTGCGGCAGTCGGCAAGCTTGGCGGGCAGCGTTGACGTCTCGAGGGCGTTCTTGCGGCGTGAGATTTCCTTCTGCTTGCGGGCGGCAACGCGGGCCCGCATCTCCGCCACGACCTTCTCCAGCACGGTGTTGGCTTGGGCCTTGAAGTCGCGCTTGTTCGAGGTGAGGATCGCGCCCAGCTCTGTCTCTACCGTCCTGGAGACGATGGCCCGCACTGCCGACGTTCCCAGCACCTCTTTGGTCTGACCCTCGAACTGTGGTTCCGGGAGTCGCACCGTCACGACGGCGGTCAGTCCCGCCATGATGTCGTCCTTCTCGATGCGTTCGGCGCCGTCCTTGCCGGTGAGCTTGAGCCTGCGCGCGTTGGCCTCGATGACCTTGCGCACCACCTTGGTGAGCCCCTGCTCGAAGCCAGCGTGGTGGGTGCCACCCTTGGGAGTGGAGATGATGTTGACGAACGAGCGCACCTCGGTCTCGTAGCCGGTCCCCCAGCGCAGTGCGACGTCCACCTCGCACGAGCGGTCCACGTCTTCCGACTCCAGGTGGCCGTTGGGCTTGAGCACCGGCACGGTCTCCGTGTAGGTGCCGGAACCCTTGAGCAGCCACGTATCGGTCACCGCGGCGTCGGGAGCAATGAAGTCCACGAAATCTTTGGAGCCGCCCTCGAACATGAAGCTGGTTTCGCTCGGCTCAAGCGGGTTGCGTTCGTCGCGCACCACCATGGTGAGCTTGGGCACCAAGAAGGCCGTCTGACGCGCCCTCACGATCAACTCTTCAAACGAGAAGCTCGCCTGCTTGTTGAAGACCTGCCTATCGGCCCAGTAGCGGATGCGCGTGCCCGTCACTGCCTTGGCCACCTTGCCCGTGACGTCCAACTCGGAGCCGGTGACAAAGGGCGAGAACTCGGCGTCAGGTGTCGGTCCACTCGCCGGGTCAGCGAACTTTCCAGGCTCCCCCCGCCTAAACGCCATGTGGTGAGTCTTTCCTCCCCTGTCGACCCACACGTCGAGACGCTCACTCAGCGCGTTCACCACCGATGCGCCCACCCCGTGCAGCCCGCCTGAGGCGGCGTAGGATCCCGAGCCGAACTTTCCGCCCGCGTGCAGCTTGGTCATGACAACCTCGACGCCGCTGAGGCCCGTCTTCGGCTCGATATCTACGGGGATGCCGCGTGCCGTGTCGCGCACCTCGACCGAATCGTCCGGGTGAAGGATCACTTCGATGCGGTTGCCGTGACCGCCGAGCGCCTCGTCCACCGAGTTGTCGATGATCTCCCACAAGCAGTGCATGAGGCCACGCGAATCGGTGGTGCCTACGTACATGCCGGGACGCTTGCGGACGGCGTCCAGCCCCTCAAGGACGGACAGATGACGTGCGGAATAGTCGGAGCTCACGCGGTGAGTCTAGGCGGGCTTCGTCCCGCGACGGCGCGGGCGCGCCCTACAGCGGGGCTATACCTCGGGGACCTCTTTGGCCGCATCGGCGCGCAACGCCGTCATGGAGATGTTGTCCGTCTTCACGAAGAAACCCAGCTCGCGATACAGCTCTCGCCCGTCTGGCGTCGCGTGAAGCTCGATGACCTCGATCCCCTGCTCATCCGTCCACTCGAGCAGCGCGGTCATGATCTCCCGCGCGTACCCTCTGCGGTGGTACTGGGGCGCCGTGGAGACCCATTGCACATAGCCAGCCTTATGCGCCTGCCTGCCGGGCCGCGGCAGCCGAGGGACGATGTTGACAAGACCGCAAGCGGCGAGCCCGCCCTCTTCTGCATCGATCACCATGCCGTACAGATCCTTGCCGAGGCGTTCCTTGACGACGGCGGTCGAGTCGAGCGCCCAAATCGGGGTGGGTTTTGCGCCGACTGCCTTATACATCAAGGCGCCGAGGTACACGATTTCGGCGGCATCCGCTGGCTCGGCGGGGCGCACTACAATCGCGGCCACCGCCTAGTGCCAGGCAACGGCGACAGTCACGTTGAGCAGAGTCAGTAGCAGTGCACCCGCCCACATGCGCCTGGCCGACTCGCGCCGTGCTCCCGTCTCACACAACGCCGCGACGCCCATGGCCACCAAGAACTTGACGGCGATCTTCCAGTGATTGGGCGACTCGTCCTCATCGCCGAACGCGAAGCCCGCGAGAAAGACGCCTGTGACGATCTGAGCGCGCGCTCCCCACAGCATCACCTTGGTGATGCCGCGCTCGCCCACTCGCCACTGCTCTAGCCCACCGCCAACAATGGCGGCCATGCCAACCAGGTGCGCAATGACAAAGAAAATCTGTAGGGCTTCCACGACCACTCCTTAATGGGATGTGTTCTTCGATGTTATCGTGCCTGCCACGAGCGCTGCCCAGGGTCCAGCGAGTGTGAGCGGACTCGCGCGGAGTCCCACGCTGCGATCCAGGGTTCACTCGGCCCAGGAATGCGAAAGCGGCGGGCCCCGTGGGGATCCCGCCGCCAACGCACTGAGCGATGACCTACCAGAACAGGCCCAGCGCCAGCCCGGCTGCCGAAAGCAGCCCGAGGGCGCCCCACACCAGCTGCTGGTTCTTTCTTGCGCGGAACACGACCACGAGCACCAGAATCAACGCCGGAATGATGACGAGGTACACCCACTTCGGAGTGTCGAGCCCACCTTCTCCCAGGATCAGAATCATGGCGGCGGCTACGGCTTGAACGATGCCACCAAGGAACATGCCGCTGGTGACGTCCTTGGACTTCTCCTGAATCTGGTGGAAGAAGCCACCAAAAACAGCGGCGGTGCCGAGAATCAACAGAACCCAGAAGATCTTGTCGATAACGTCGAGGCCCTGATAGGCCTGCAAGAGCACACTCATAGTTTTCTCCTCTTTGAGAATCGCGCCAGGGTGCAGTGACCCGGACGATTGCCAGCCTATCCGTGTAGCGAACACACAGTGCGATCCACCATCACGAACTTGCGACCACTCTTTGTCGAAACCCCACAACGATGAGGGCTGCCGTCACCGACTAATCCAGGTAGTCCCGCAGCACCTGGGAACGGGAAGGGTGGCGGAGTTTGGACATGGTCTTACTCTCTATCTGCCTTATCCGCTCCCTGGTCACTCCGAACACTCGTCCGATCTCGTCGAGCGTCTTGGGCTGACCGTCGGTGAGTCCAAAGCGCATGCCAACAACTCCTGCCTCGCGGTCGGACAGCGTGTCCATCACCTTGCTGAGTTCTTCCTGCAGCAGCGTGAAGCCCACGGCATCAGCGGGAACCACGGCCTCCGAGTCCTCGATGAGGTCGCCAAACTCGCTGTCGCCATCCTCGCCGAGAGGGGTGTGCAGAGAGATGGGTTCGCGGCCGTACTTCTGGACCTCGACCACCTTCTCTGGCGTCATGTCGAGTTCGCGGGCAAGCTCCTCTGGGGTGGGCTCGCGGCCGAGGTCTTGAAGCATCTGGCGCTGAACGCGGGCGAGCTTGTTGATGACCTCGACCATGTGCACCGGGATGCGGATGGTCCGCGCCTGGTCCGCCATGGCGCGTGTGATCGCCTGGCGGATCCACCAGGTGGCGTAGGTGGAGAACTTGTAGCCCTTGGTGTAGTCGAACTTCTCGACCGCACGAATCAAGCCGAGGTTGCCCTCTTGGATCAGGTCCAGGAACAGCATTCCGCGCCCCGTGTAGCGCTTGGCGAGAGACACGACGAGGCGCAAGTTGGCCTCGAGCAGGTGGTTCTTCGCGTGGCGTCCGTCGTTCGCGATCCACTCGAGTTCGCGGCGGTTCTTGGGGGTGATCTTGTCGCCAGCCGCCAGCTTCTCTTCGGCGAAGAGTCCGGCCTCGATCCGCTTGGCAAGATCGACCTCTTGCTCGGCATTCAGCAGCGCGACCTTGCCGATCTGCTTGAGGTAGTCCTTGACGGGGTCCGCTGTAGCTCCAGCGGTCATCACCTGCTGAACAGGGGCGTCGTCGTCCTCACCGGTAATGACGAAGCCGACGATCTCTTCTGGCTCTTCAGCCTCCACGTCCGGCGTGGGCTCAACTTCCGGCACCGACTCTTCCTCGTCAGCGGACGGAGCGGCCGCAGCGGCCGCCTTGGCCTTGCTTGCTTTCGAGCGCGCGGTACCCGCGCCCTTGGTGACGCGCGGAGTGGCCGTGGGAGCGAGGTCCTCTGTGGGGGCGGTAGCGGTCGTGGTCTTCTCCTTCAGTGGTGCGGGCCTCGAGTTGCGGCCTGAGTTTCCGGTGGTGCGGGACGTACCTGCTCGCGTTGCGTTGGCAACGCCGGAACGATCAGACGACACAAGAGTCCTCTCGAGCACGGTGGGGGGTTGCCACGGCTCTCAGCACCGCCGGCAAATCCATTAAAGTGTAACGCCTCTGTCAACGCGGGCAACCCCACCAACAGTTCCCCAGCGGCCCAAATCAGCGCATAAGCCACGTAACGCTTACGCCGCCGTGAGCCATCCGGGCGGCAGGTGAGCTTCGATGGCGCATTGGATCAGTTCCGCGAGTCGGTATGCGGGGTCGTCCTCCAGTGCCATCGCGATGGCGTGAGCCGCTCCCGACTCGTCTCCGTGCCACCAGCGGGACAGTCCCACGAGGGTCATGACAGGGGCAATGTCCGCTGGATGCAACCACACCATGTGGGCCGAGAGCTCCTCGAGCGCGTCCACGAGGTAGCCACGCGGCGCCGCCGCCGATGCTGGCAAGAGCATCACCGACAACGCCTCACGCACTCCTGCCGCCGAGGGGTCAACGCACAGCGCCTCCGCCACGCTCCCCTCACCTGGCACCATGTCGATCACGATCGCGTCCCTGACCGCCACGTCCCGCAGGCCTGCCGCGAGCTTGCCGACCTCGGGATCTGACGGAAGCGTGCCGTCCACCGACACGCGGGTCAACGCGTCACGCCACGCGTCGAGCCGTTGCATACGCCAGTTCGCCACACCGCGCTCGCGAGACGCCCAGGACCTGGCGTGCGCCCTGCGCGCCTTGCGTCGGCGCTCCGCAGGCGCCTGAGCTCGGGCAGACGCTCCGTGTGGCCGTGCGGCGAACGCTCTCACCGCCCCCTTGGGGGCAGGCGGAATTGCCCTTCCCGCATCCGGGCAACACCGGGGATCCACGCATTCCGGGGAACGGTACGTGCCGCGAGCGACCGCCCATGCATCCACCACCTCAATGTGTTCTGCTAGTGCCTGCCTTGCCTCCATGGCCGCGCGGGTTCCGTTGGGGTCCGCGGCGCCGCCGTAGCCCACCACAATGGCCCGCGTCGCGCCCGCTTGAGACAGGTGCCCGGCGGCAATCGAGCACATCACGCGGGAACAGTCGCTGATCGCGAACTCGGCGGCGTCCGCGCGCATCACGGGGCGCATCGCACCGGAGGTCGTGAGCCCCACGATCACCACGGAGTCCACGGGGGTGTATCCCAGCATCAACGGAATGGTGGCGATGAGCTCGCCAGGGTCGCTCAGTTTCACGGTCATGGCGCCAGCGTGGCGCGGGTGGGGCCGCCGCCGTCTGACGAGGCCATCGCGCTGTGGGCAAGGGGGCATTCGTGCGCCTGGGCACGACGCGCGCCCTAGGCTGGTGGCATGGACGACGTCGCACGCAGAGCCCAGGTAGATGAGGTCATCGCGACCGCTCTGGAACAGCTCGCAGCCGACATTGCGCCAGCCACACACAGCCCAGAAGAACTGCTGGCCCCTGTGGCGACGCTGGCAGCCAAGGGCAAGCGCGTGAGGGCGCTCCTGGTGCTCACTGCGTACGACGCGTGTGGCGGGCACGAGCCGGACCGTGCACTTCGAGTGGCAGGCGCGGTCGAGCTCTTCCAGACCGCAGCGCTCATCCACGACGACGTCCTCGACCGCTCGGACACACGTCGAGGCATGCCGTCGACGCATCGCAGCCTGGAGGCGCTTCACTCGTCGCAGGGGTGGCTGGGCGATCCGGAGCGGTTCGGCACGGGTGCCGCGATTCTTGCGGGCGACCTCGCGCTCATGGCGTGTCATCACCTGCTCACCGCAGGCATTGCCGGCCTGCCAGGCAAGGTCGCGTCGGCCGTCGGCGGTCGCTTCTCCTCCATGGCCACCCTGTGCACGGCCGGCCAGTACCTCGACATCCGTCTCGCGGCACAGCCGTTGGAGTCTCTCGGCGCGCACACGGACGCCATTGTGGCGACGATGCGCGCAAAGACGGCTTCGTATACGGCCGAGGGGCCACTCGCGCTGGGGGCCGCACTTGCCGGGCTGCCTCCCGAGACCGTCGACGAGTGGGCCGCCGTGGGTGTCCCCCTGGGCATCGCCTTCCAGTTGCGGGACGACCTCTTGGGCGCGGTGGGGGCGCCAGAGACGACGGGCAAGCCCGCAGGTGACGACGTGCGGGAGGGCAAGCGCACCTTGCTGCTCTCCCTGGGTCTCGACCGCGCCGACGCGAAGGGCCGGGAGGTGCTCATGGCTGCGGTCGGCAACGAATCGGCCGACGCATCGGACATCGCCGCCGCCGTGGGCGTGCTGAGGACTTCGGGAGCGGTGCAGGCCGTCGAGGAGCGGATTGACGATTACGCGCAGCGCTCTCGGGAGGCGCTCGGTTCCCTCGTCATGGACGACGCCCAGCGCGCTCGGCTCGAAGGTCTCATCGACTCGACGGTCTCCCGCGCGTCCTAGTCCCGTCGCGCGCAGGCGCTGCCCGCCGACGCTGGGTGACTAGAAGACGGTCTGGGCAAGCCTTCTCACGGGGGCGCGCTTGCCGGATCGCAAGGCATCCAGCGGCGTGGCATCCAGTTCGTCGTGGACGCTCGTGAGCCATTCGACAATGACGTCGTCGCTGAGGCCAGCGTCTGCCAAGACGATGACGGTGCCGCGCACCGTGGCGAGCACCTCTGGGCCCTCTTCACCGTCGATGATCTGCCCGGCTGGCAGGTACAGCGCGTTGTTCTCCCCGCGCCTCACGGCGATCAGGTAGCGCTCTCGCAAGAGCTCCCTGACGCGGGACAACGGCACGCCAAGCACCTCGGCGCACTCGGGAACACTCAACCATTCGCTCACGTGCCAAGCGTAGCGAGCCGCGTCCCATGTGTTGTGCGCCCCCACATCACCGGCTACAGTCACATATGTCCCAATTGTCACATGCGCCCCGTGAGTATCGCGGCGACGCGTCACGCAAGGAGCCGTCATGGACACGCGCACCGCAACCCGCAGGGCCATCGCCACGTCGCTGACCGCCGCCGCGCTTGCCATGGTCTCCCTACCGGCGCAAGCGCACACGGACCACGTGGTCGCGCCAGGCGACACGGTGTCGGGCCTGGCCGCGACGTACGGGGTTCCCGCCGTGAGCATCATGGAGGCCAACGACCTCAACGCGTCCGCCACCATCTACATCGGCGAGCGCCTCACCATCCCCACCTCATCGCCTGCGCACGCCCCCGTCACGCACGTCGTGGTGCGCGGCGACACCGTGTGGGACATCGCCGCGGCCTACGGAGTGACCGTCGCGCACATCCGCCAGGCCAACGCCCTGAACGCGGCGGCGACCATCCGCATCGGACAGACGCTCGCGATCCCCGGCGCCACAACCTCGCCCTCCACACCAGAACTCACCGCCACCGCTCCATCGCTCACCTATGTCGTCAGGAGCGGGGACACCGTGTGGTCAATAGCGACTCGCCACGGCACCACCGTGGCGGCGATCGCTGACGCAAACGCCTTGAAGGACCCCGGAGTGATTCGCGTCGGCCAAGCGCTGACGGTGCCTGGAGGCGCCCCCACGGGGCTCGTCCCAGACACCTTCCTTGGCCGCACATATCCCGCCGACGTGGTGGCGGCTGCCAACGTCAACAAGGCGACGCTCAACGCGATGGACGTCCCCAGTCGCACACAGATGCAACACCTGGTGATCGACACGGCCAACAGCATGGGAGTGGACCCCGCCCTCGCCCAGGCGATCGCCTACCAGGAGTCCGGCTTCAATCAGCGAGCGGTCTCCCCCGCTAACGCCATTGGATGCATGCAGGTGATCCCCACCTCTGGCGAATGGGCCTCCGACCTGGTAGGACGAGAGCTCGACCTGCTGGTGCCAGAAGACAATGTGACCGCCGGGGTGGCGATACTGCGCCGTCTTCAGCGCGATGGCACCGATCTCGATACGGCGATTGCTGGGTACTACCAGGGAGAAAGATCGGTCAGGACACGTGGAATGAACTCTGACACGGTGCGGTACGTTGCATCAGTGAAAGCATTGATGTCCCGTTTCGACTAGATCACCATCGGAACGGCGTCCCACCTTTTGACCATCCCGACTCCGTAGAATGTGACTGTGGCCGAGACGATAACCGACCCCATGCTCGGCCGTCTGATCGACGGCCGCTACGAGGTGCGCGAACGCGTCGCCTCTGGCGGCATGGCGACCGTGTACCTCGCGCTTGATCGACGCCTGGAACGGCTCGTGGCCGTCAAGGTGATGCACGCGGATCTTGGCTCAGAGACGGAACGCCAAGAGTTCGCCTCCCGCTTCCGACGCGAAGCCAAGGCCTCCGCTCGATTGACCCACCCAGGCATGGTGAGGGTGTACGACCAAGGCACCGACGGCGACATCTCGTACCTCACCATGGAGTACGTCGACGGCGAGAACCTGCGAGCCAGGTTTCACCACGAGTCGACCCTGCCGGTGGGCGAGGCGCTCACCATCGTTGAATCAGTGCTCGACGCGCTCAGCGCGGCTCACCGCAAGGGACTGGTGCACCGCGACGTCAAGCCGGAGAACGTCCTGATCGACGAGGACGGTCGCCCCAAACTGGCCGACTTCGGTTTGGCGCGCGCCGTCACCGAGGTCACGGCAACGTCCACGGGAACCATCATGGGCACCGTCGCCTACTTGGGCCCGGAACTGGTCGCGAACGGCACCGCAGATTCCCGCACGGACGTGTACGCGACAGGGATACTGCTCTTCGAGGCCCTCACTGGCCGGCAGCCCTTCACCGCCCCCAGCGCGATCGAGGTGGCGGCCCGCCACGTCCACGAGGACATCCCCGCGCCTTCGACGTACGTCCCCTGGCTTCCTGCGGAGATCGACGACCTCGTGCTGGCCTTGGCGGCCCGCGAACCGGACAAGCGCCCAGCCGACGCTGGGGCCGCACTGACGATGTTGCGGCAGACGCGCGCCATGATCGACGACCCCACTCTCGACCGCCGCGCCGATCCCCCGTCTGGCACGGTGCCCGTGGTGGATGACGACACCACGATCCTCGATCAGGTTCCGACCGGTTCCACCATTTCGCTGCCCATCGGTGCTGGCATGCCAGCCTTCGCTCCCATCGACGTCGAGATCATCGACGATGACCCGGAGGCGCTGGAGCCGATTCAAGAGAACAGGCGTGTGGGGCTATGGGTGGGCGCCCTCGTGACGGCACTGCTCGTGCTCCTCGGCCTCGGCGCCTGGTGGTACACGACTCAGGGCCCGGGCGCATACACGACCGTGCCCCCCGTGGCAGGCGAGACGTCGAGCGATGCCAGGGCGATTCTCGAGAGCGCGGGCCTCGGCGTCGTCACCTTGTCCGACTTCTCCGACGACGTCCCCGCCGGATTGGTGGTCCGCACCGACCCAGGTGCGCAGGAACAAATCGGCAAGGGCGAGACCGTCAAGATGGTCGTGTCCAAGGGCCAGCGCATGGAGGTGGTGCCCAACGTGGTGGGCATCCTTGAGGCCGACGCTTTGGACCTCTTGGGCGACGAGGGCTTCAGCGTGGGCACCAAGGACTCCGTCTACGACGACGGCGCACCAGAGGGCGAGATCCTCTCGACCTCTCCTGCTGCCGAGGAGTCGGTGCCGTGGAACACGCCCATCGACCTGGTCATCTCCAAGGGCCCGCAACCGATCGTGGTGCCGGACGTGACGGGACTCAGCGAGGAACGCGCCAAGAATCTCCTGGATAGCTTCGCGATGGTCGTGGCCGTCGAGTACGGGCGCGACAACACGGTGGAAAAGGGCGAGGTGTATGCCACCGACCCCGCGCCAGGAGCCGATTCGACCCGCACCGCCGCGATCACGCTGTGGGTGTCTGAAGGCAAACCGTGGGTCGAGGTCCCGAGCTTCTACGAACTCGAGGTGGACGTGGCGCAAGCCCGTGCCGACGACCTCGGGCTGGTGGTGGAGTGGAAGCCGTACAACGCGTTCCCGTGGACCAAGAAGGAGTTTGTTGCCGATCAGAGCATCAAGGAGGGCAAGCGGGTCGAAGAGGGCACGACGATCACCCTCTACTACGACAGTTAGTCGTCCTGAGGTCACCACTGTGCGAACAGCTCAGTGGCGAGGTTGCGCCACTTTCGCAGGCCCCAGTCCTCGCCCGCGCGCCCGCCGCGGCGATCAGAAAGCCATTGATCAATCTCCCCCGCGGGAATGGGCCGACAAAGGTGGTACCCCTGGGCGTCGTCGCACCCGTACGCGGAGAGGTGTTCCAGCACTTCGGCGTTCTCCACGCCCTCCGCGACGATCGTCAGCCCGAGGTTGTGCCCCAAGTCGATGACGCTATGCACGATCAGCGCGTCGCTGGTGTCCTCATGCATCGTCATGACAAAGGACTTGTCGATCTTCAGTTCGGAGATGGGCAGGTTTTTCAGCTGGCCAAGGCTGGTGTAGCCAACCCCGAAGTCGTCAATCGAGATCTCCACTCCAAGATCAGCAAGCCCCCGCAGAAGCCGGGACGCACGCTCCGGATCGGCCATGATCGCCGACTCGGTGATCTCCAACTTCAGCAACGCGGCCGGCACGCCGTGAGCCTCCAAGAGCTCCTCTACGCTGCGCGGCAGGTGCTCGTCCAGGAGACTCCTGGCGGACAGATTCACCGCCACCTGAAGGGGTGCCCCTTCATCGACCCAGGACCTCGCCTGGGACAACGCGGAGTTCAGCACAAACCGCGTGAGCGGGCCAATCAGCCCCGTGTACTCGGCCAACGGCACAAAGTCATCGGGGTACACCGCGCCGCGCGTGGGGTGCTCCCATCGCACGAGCGCCTCCACTCCGGTCACCTCGCCAGACCCCATGTCCAACGTGGGTTGATAATGCAAGAAGAGTTCATCGTTCTCGATCGCGTGGCGCAACTCTCCCAGGAGCACGAGCCGCTCGGGCGAATGGGTATCGGTGTCTGACTCATAGGCAACGACCCCTAGATCGCTGCCCTTCGCGACATACATGGCGGTGTCCGCGTGCTGCAGCAGGGTGGAGGCATCGCTGCCATGCCGTCCAGAGATGACCACGCCAATACTTGCCTCCACTTCGAGCTCGACGCCCTCCACGTGGAAGGGACTCTCGAGAGCCTCCTGGAGGGCGTCTGCGACCCGTGTGGCCGCGGCCAAGGAGCCGACGTTCGGAAGCAAGATGGCGAACTCGTCCCCCCCGAGCCGAGCGACCGTATCGCTGCTCCTCAGCCGTGTCTGCAGTCGGGGGCCGATCTGGCGAAGAAGAACGTCACCATAGTGGTGACCGAACGTGTCATTGACTTCCTTGAACCTATCAAGATCCATGAGGAGCAGACCGGTCGTCGCGCCCGTGCGTGCGCCCGCCTTGAGCAATTCGTCGAGGCGGTCGCCCATGAGCGTCCGATTCGGGAGACTCGTAAGCCCGTCGTGCATGGACGCATACAGGGCGCCCGCGCGCTCGGCGTCGAGGAGCTTTCGATAGCCCCGGGTGATGGCGGCCAGCCCTGCAACCATGAGCAGCCCAATGATGAACACGAGAGGGACGAGTCCGCGCACGGTGTCATGAAGGTTCTGCACCTCCTGGATCCGCGCCATCGCCACCACGTGCTCCCGGTCGGCTTCGCCTTGGACCAGTACGACAATGGCGTTGAACTCCGGGTCCACCTCTTGCCCGGCGATCCGCGACACCTCCATGGTGTCATTGCGATCAACCGCGGCAAACATCTCCTCGATCGAGCTCAAGTAGCGGTCGTGACGGCTTCTCGCACGCTGAATCAGGGTCCGCTGCTCCGGCCCGGCGTCGCCGTACGCCTGCTGGAAGGCTGCCACCAAATCCGCCGACGCCGCATTGAAGTCTGCGCGCACACTGACGCTGGGATTCAGTCGGTACTTGTGGGCCAGTGCCTCCTCCGCCGCTACCGCCGCGGCCGCGCGGTCGAAGGCTTGAGACTGCCTGCTGGCCTCGGTCGCCGCCGCCGCGGCTCGCGCCGCCAACTGCGACGACCATATGGCGAACAAGCTCACCATGAGGAGCACGACGACGATGCCTACTCCGGCCAACCGACTCCGTCGAGCCTGACGCTTTGCCGTGTTCTTGCTTCCCGAGTCTCCGCTCGTGGGTCCCCCGCCCGCGCGAAAACGGCTTGGGACAATGTGGAACCAAGCAGCACCTCGCCATTGAAGTCGCATGCGAGTCCTATCGGGCTCGAATGGGGGTGTGTAAGGAAACCCCCTTGCGCTAGTCGTCCACCTGCAACTGCTCCAGCGGAATCTGGTTGCGCTGCGACAACAGTTCGGACACCAGGAACGCCATCTCGAGCGACTGCTCGTGGTTGAGGCGCGGGTCAACCTTAGTCTCGTAGCGCCGCGCCAGGCCCAAGTCGTCGATCTCGGCTGTGCCGCCCATGACCTCGGTGACGTCGTCGCCGGTGAGCTCCACGTGCAGTCCTCCGGGGACGGTGTCGAGCTCCCTGTGCACCTCGAAGAAGCCCTTGACCTCGTCCAGGATCGTGTCGAATCGGCGCGTCTTGAAGCCGGAGTCTGAGGTGAAGGTGTTGCCGTGCATGGGGTCCGTCAACCACGTGACCGCCACACCGGCGTCGCGCACACCCTCCACGATTCCAGGAAGCACGTCACGCACTTTGTCCGCCCCCATGCGGGCCACGAAGGTGATGCGACCGGGGATGTTCTCAGGATTGAGGCGTTCGGCGAGGGCCACGGCATCCGCCGCCGTGCTCGCAGGCCCCAACTTGATGCCGATGGGGTTGTGAATCTTCGACATGAACTCCACGTGGGCGCCGTCTAGCTGACGGGTGCGCTCGCCGATCCACAAGAAGTGCGCCGAGCAGTCGTAGGGCAAGCCTGAGCGCGAGTCGATGCGGGTGAGCGCACGCTCGTAGTCGAGAAGGAGCGCCTCGTGGCTCGAGAAGAACTCGACGGTCTTGAGCGCGTCGAAGTCCCCGCCTGCTGCCTCCATGAAGCGCACGGCGCGGTCGATCTCCCCCGCCACCTTGTCGTAGGCCGCGTACGCGGGGTTCGCCGCGAAGCCGCGATTCCATTGGTGCACACGGCGCAGGTCAGCAAATCCACCCGTGGTGAAGGCCCTGATGAGATTGAGGGTGGATGCCGACACGTGGTAGGCGTCAACCAGCCGCTCGGGGTTGGGAATCCGAGACTCCGGCTCGAAAGACGAGTGGTTGACGATGTCGCCGCGGTACGCGGGCAACGTCACGCCGTCCCTTGTCTCCCAGTCGGAGGAGCGCGGCTTCGCGTACTGGCCGGCCATCCTGCCGATCTTCACGACGGGTGTCGACGCGCCGTACGTCAGGATCACGGCCATCTGCAGGATCGTTCTGATCTTGTTGCGGATGCGGTCAGCCGTCGCCTCGGCGAAGATCTCGGCGCAGTCCCCGCCTTGAAGCACGAAGGCATCGCCAGCCCCTGCGGCGGCGAGGTGGCCACGCAACACGTCGGCCTCTCCCGCGAACACGAGCGGCGGCACCTGCTTGAGCCTGCCGACGGCCCGTTGGAGGGCGTCGGCGTCTGGCCACGCCGGCTGCTGCCTGGCCTCGCACGCGAGGTAGCTGTCGACGCCAGCGGCGACGAGCCTCTCGTCTGCGGTGGTCATGACTGCCCGATGTCAGCCAAGAGATCGACGTACCAAGAGGTGGACGTGTCGAAGGGCTTGTGGCCCGCAATCCGGGGGAACGCAATCGCCTTCAAACGGCCGCCGTCCTCCTCGTCGTGCCCAATCACGCCGGGCTCGCCGCGCAGGGCGGACTCGACGGCGAAGTCGGTCATGGACTTGATAAGGCGCAGATCTTCCTTGTTGGCGCGCGCTGAACGCGAGAAGTAACCGGACTTCTGCACCATCACCTTCTCGGCGCCCAGGCGGTCGGCAAACTGCTGAGCGAACCAGTTGCCAGGGTTGATGTCGTCTAGTCGCACGTGGCCGAACGGGTCGCGTGCCACCTCGCCGCCTGACTCCTCGATCTCCTTGATGATTTCCGGCACGCCAGCGCCCTCTGACAAGAAGATGTTGACGTTACCCACCGTATCCATGACGGCCTTGAGGCGCGTGGCCTCTGCGTCCAGGTCGATCGACGCCTCCGGCACGTACAGGGCGTGGATGTCCCACCGCTCCTTGGTCAGGCCGATGCCTGGCACAAACTCCAGGGTGTTCAGCCACTCGCGGTACTTCATGCCGGCCGCGGCCGTCAGCCAGCCACACGCACGGCCCATGACCTCGTGAACGATGAGCATGCGGGGGCCTGACCGGTGTTCGCCGATGACGTTCTGAGCGAACACGGAAGCCTGCTCGGCAGCGGACCATGCGCCGAGCGACTGCTTGATCGGCACCACGTCGTTGTCGATCGTCTTGGGAAGCCCCACCACGGTTAGCTCGTAGCCGTTCTCGTGAAGGTAGGCGGCAAGGTCGGCCGCGGTCGTGTTGGTGTCATCGCCGCCAATAGTGTGAAGCACGTCCACGCCGTCGGCCTTGAGCTGCTCAGCGGCGACGGCGAGGGGGTCTTGGCCCTCCTTGACCAGGCCGCGCTTGACGCAGTCGGCCACGTTGGTGAGCTTGACGCGCGAGTTGCCGATGGGCGAGCCGCCGAACTCGTGAAGGATGCCCGCCTTGGCTCGCACCTCATCGGAGATGACGATCTTCTTGCCCTGCAACAGGCCCCAGTATCCGTGCTCGTAGGCGATGATCTCCACGTCGGGCGCGACCTCGGTGTAGCGACCAATGAGGCCACCGACGGCGGACGACAGGCAGGGGGCGAAGCCTCCGGCGGTGAGCAACGCGACACGACGAACGGACATGCGACAAGCCTTTCAGAAGAGGGTTTTCCCGCTCATTCTAGGGGCGGGGCGTGGGCTGCTGCGCGACGCAGGTCCCGTGGACGGCGAACGGTGCGGGCGGTCAGGACTCCTCGGAGCTGGCCTTCCGCTGCGCCTTGTCGAGTTCGCGCTTGTACTGTGCGGAGTCACGATCGACGTACTCCTGGCCGGACATCGCACGGATCGCGTCCATCACGGCATCCGTCAGTTCCCGCAACGCTTCCCTGTCCTCTTGGCGGCCCCGATACCCGCTGATGTGGAGGGGGGCGCCGATGCGCACGCCGATGTCCTCGCGAGTAGGCACCCTCTTCCCCACCGGCTGCGCCACGTCTGTGTTGATCATCGCCACAGGAATGATGGGAACGCCAGCCTCGATGGCGAGCCGCGCCACCCCGGTCTTGCCGCGGTAGAGGCGGCCGTCAGGGCTGCGGGTGCCCTCAGGGTAGATGCCCAGCAACTCGCCGCCTCCCAGCACCTGCATGCCGGTGCGCAGCGCGGCCTCAGAGGCCTTGCCCCCGCCTCGATGCACGGGAATGGTGCCAACACCCTGCATAAAGGCCCTGGTAGCAGCGCCCTTGACGCCTTTGCCGGTGAAGTACTCCGACTTGCCAAGGAACACCACCTTGCGCTTGAGCACAAGGGGCAGAAACACGGAGTCGGAGAAGGACAAGTGGTTCGACGCCAAGATTGCGCCGCCATGCGCTGGCACATTCTCTGAGCCCTCGACCCAGGGCCGGTAGTAGGCCTTGAGGCCGGGACCCAGCAACACGTGTTTGAACATCTGGTAGTACATGCGTCTCCTCGTGTTCGCTCTAGCGGGGCGTCAAGTCGAGCGGCACGGCCTCGCGAGCGAGCGCCGCTGCCCCCACGATTCCGGCGTCGTTTGCCATGTCGGCGGCCAAGATGGGAGGCACTGGGCGATGGCCACGTGCGGTCAGGTGCTCGAAGAAGGCCTCGCGGGCCGGTTCAAGCATGAGATCTCCCGCAGCGATCACGCCCCCGCCGATGACGAACACCTCGGGGTCGAGTACGGCGGCGACTTGAGCGCAGCCCTCGCCGATCCACCGGCCCACATCCGCCAGGAGTTCGAGTCCCAGTTCGTCGCCGTCAAGAGCGGCGGCCGTGACATCCGGACCGGAGATGGCCTGGGGCTTGCCGCCCGCGCGCTCGATCAGACCGGCGGCGCGCACGGGGCGATCGACGGCTGCCTTGCGGGCCTCGCGAGTCAAGGCAGAGCCAGACGCGTATTGCTCCCAGCAGCCCTTTTGCCCGCATCCGCACGGTTGACCGTTCGGCACCATGCGCAAGTGGCCCAGTTCGGCGGCAAAGCCATAGGCGCCACGCACCAGTTCACCGTCGACCACGATCGCGGACCCTAAGCCAGTGCCGATGGTGAGCATCACCATCGTCCCTGTGCCCTTGCCAGCGCCGTGAACGTATTCCGCCCAGCCCGCAGCGTTCGCGTCGTTCTCCACCACCACGGTGATGTCGTCTCGGCCCATCATGGCCCGCAGGTTGTCTCCCAGCGGGTAGTCGCGCCATGCGATGTTGGGAGCGAAATTCATGTGGTTGCGGTCGGAGCTTGCGAAGCCAGCCGCCGCAAGGCCTACGGCCCGCACGTCGTACTTCGCCGACAACTCCGCCACCGCGTCGGCGATGGCCGCATCGATGCTGCCGGGGTTCTGCGGCTGGGTGGGGCGGCGCACCTTCGTCAAGATCGTGCCAGTGCTGTCGACCACGCCCACAGCGATCTTGGTTCCCCCAATGTCGACACCCACCGCGTCCACGTCAATCCCTTCAGATGTATGTCATTCGACCCCACCGAGGGTATCGTGAGCGCAACCATTCACCTTGCCAACGGAGTCAACATGAGTGATGCATCGTCCCCAGCGTCCCCTGCCCGCAACATCATGGAACTCGCGACGGAATCCTGGTCTCTGCGCGCAGACAAGGTGGTGATGCGCTACACCGACGCCGATGACCAGTGGATCGACGTCACCGGCGCTCAAGCACGCGCACACGTCGACGCCGTCGCGAAGGGGCTGATCGCGCGAGGCTTGGGTCCAGGCGACACCATCGGCATCATGTGCCGCACACGGTTCGAGTGGACAGTGCTTGACATGGCCATCTGGTCGGCAGGTGCCATCCCTGTTCCCGTCTACGACACGTCGTCGTCGTCCCAAATCGACTGGATCACGTCAGACGCCAACATCGCCACGCTGTTTGTCGAGACCGATGCCCACGCGGCTCTCGCACGCAAGGTCGCCTCCGACTCCGAGTCGCCGCTCACCGCCATCGAGGTCATCGACAGGGGCGCCATCGACGCCCTCATGGCAGAGGGTGCGAGCGTGAGCGACGCCGAACTTGAGGCGCGCCGCACGGCCCCCGGTCCCGATGACCTGGCCACCATCATCTACACGTCCGGCACCACTGGCAGGCCCAAGGGCGTCCGCCTCACGCACGGCAACTACACCGTGCACGTGGCCGGAATCCAAGAAGAGTTGCACGACGTCCTGTTCGAGGAGGGTGCCTCGACCGTCATGTTCCTGACGCTCGCGCACTCGCTTGCCCGGCTCGTCGAGGTCGCGCTCGTGGCGTCCGGCACCGTCCTGGGCTTCTGCCCAGACTCGACCAAGTTGGTCCCCTATATGGGCACGTTCAAGCCGACGCTGATCCTGGCCGTTCCGCGCGTGTTCGAGAAGGTCTATACGTCGGCCGAGCAGAAGGCCGCAGCTGGCGGCAAGGTCAAGATCTTCCGGTGGGCAGCCAAGCAGGCGATCGACTACTCGAGGGCGCTCGACACACCAGAGGGCCCGTCGGCTGCACTGAAGCTGCGCCACCGCATTGCCCACCGGCTGGTCCTGCAGAAGATTGTCAACGTGCTGGGAGGGAATGGCCACTGGGCCATCTCCGGCTCCGCCCCGCTGGGCGAACGGTTGGGGCACTTCTATCGCGGGCTGGGCCTGGTGGTGCTCGAGGGATACGGACTCACGGAGACCAACGCTGCGTCTCACGTGAACCGCCCCGAGCGGTCCAAGATCGGCACCGTGGGCAAGCCCCTGCCCGGCATCGAGGTCAAGATCGCCGACGACGGCGAGATCCTGTTGCGCGGGCCCTCGCTGTTCTCCGGCTACCACCACAATCCCGACGCGACGGCCGAGTCAGCGCAGGGTGACTGGTTCTTGACGGGTGACATTGGCGCCGAGGACGACGAGGGTTACCTCACCATCACTGGCCGCAAGAAGGAACTCATCGTGACGGCCGGCGGAAAGAACGTGGCGCCCGCGATGCTGGAGGACCGACTGAGGGCCTATCCGCTGGTCTCTCAGTGCGTGGTGGTGGGCGACGGCAAGCCCTTCATCGCCGCGCTGATCACTCTCGATGCTGAGGCACTACCAGGCTGGCTCAAGGCGAAGGGCCTGCCCGAGCTGACGGTGGCAGAGGCGGCGGCCGACGCGACGGTGCGCGAGCACCTTGACAAGGCGGTCGAGCGAGCCAACAGGGCGGTGTCACGCGCCGAGTCGATCCGCAAGTACGAGGTGGTGCTCGAGGACTTCACGATCGCGAACGGCTACCTCACTCCTTCCCTCAAGGTGGTGCGCGCCCGCGTCATGAAGGACTTCCACGAACGCATCAAGGGCCTGTATCGCGAGTAACTGGCGACAGGACCGCGTCGCTCTAGCCGCTACAGGGCACTCCTTCTGGCCTCATCAGCCGGCGTGGGAGTAATCGCGTTGATGAGCGCGACGATCAGCAGGTAGGCGAGCCCGTACACGAGCAGTGCGAACAGCGTCGAGAACTCCAGAACGTATTGGCTCTGGTAGGTCTCGGTGGGAAACACGCCGCGGAACGGATCGAGCAAGACGCCGCTCATCTCGTACCACCAACTGACAAAGCCGTTGTCTTCGTTGGCGCCGAACAGCTTGAGCACGAACCGCAAGAGCAGGAACGCTCCCACCAACGTGAACAGAAATTCCAGAATTCTGGTGACGAGCAGATTGATGCGCACGGCGCCTCCTTCGTCGGGCAAAGGTCCCGCGACCCGCAAGGCAACCGTGCGGCGCCGGGGACACGCAACTGGTCATTTTCCAGGTTAGCCGCCACCACATCGTCGTCAAGCCCTCACGAAGCTCGCCTCCCGGGGTGGATGGAATGGGGCTGTCGCGGATGAGGCGAGGGTCAGCTGGCGCGTTCATCCCGCACAAGTCGCAAGGGCGGCAATAGTCCCCCTTGCGACATGGCGGTGATGGCCGCCGCTTGGTCCTCGTCCACTTCGATGGTCTGGGGACGCCGCGTGATCGTGAGAAAGGACACCACGCAGTCGCCGCACGCTGGGCCGCGTGCCGTGCACTCATCGCATTCGATCAACATGACACTCACGCTAAACGCGACCCCTGACATCTGGACATGAGCGCCAGCGCCCACCCCTGTCTGACCCGTGACGTACGGTCTGACACATGACCATCGACGCGCCCGATCTGAGCTCTCAACTTCAGGGCGTGCAGGTAGGACTCGACCAGATCGGCGAGCCGCTCCACGCCACCACCTTTGTGGTGGTCGACCTCGAGACCACCGGCGGCTCTCCCTCGGGGAGCGCCATCACCGAGATCGGCGCGGTCAAGACGCGCGGCGGCGAGGTTCTCGGGGAGTTTCAAACGCTCGTTGACCCAGGGCTGCCCATCCCACCCATGATTGTCGCCCTCACCGGGATCACCGACGCCATGGTGGTGGCCGCACCCAGGATCGAGCAGGTGCTTCCCAGCTTCCTCGAGTTCCTCGGAGACGCCGTGCTGGTCGCGCACAACGCGCCATTCGACGTCGGCTTCCTCAAGGCAGCCTGCCGCCAGCATGGCTACCGCTGGCCTGGCAACGAGGTGGTGGACACGGTCACCTTGGCCCGCAGGGCCACCACCAAGGAGGAGGCTCCCAACAAGAAACTGTCGACGCTGGCACGCGCCTTCGGCACTGTGGTCACCCCCAACCACCGCGCACTGGAAGACGCCAGGGCCACGTCGGAGATCCTCCACCACATGCTCGAGCGGTTGGCGCGCTTTGGCATCACGCACCGGGAAGATCTGGACGCCCTGCGCAACCCTGTGCCGGAGAAGCTGAGCAAGAAGGCCACGATGGCCGACAAGGTACCCGCGCAGCCAGGCGTCTACGTCTTCAGGGGCCCGCAAGGCGAGCACCTGTACGTCGGCACCTCCAAGAACCTGCGCTCGCGCGTCAAGACCTACTTCACGCGGGGCGAGCAACGCCGCCAGATCAGGGAAATGCTCGAACTCGCAGTGGGAGTCGACACCTACGTGTGCGCCACCGACCTGGAGGCCAGAGTCGTCGAGGTGCGGATGATCGACCGTCACCGCCCCCGCTACAACCGCCGCTCCGCACGGCCGGAGCGCACGGCCTGGATCGGCTTCACCGACGAGCGCTACCCACGCCTGCGCGTCACCCGCTCGGCATCCGGCGGCGGTGCGCTCGTGGGGCCGATGCGCGGCGGGGGCGAGTCTCAGTCCGCGATCGAAGCCGTTCAACACGCGCTAGGGGTGCGCACGTGCACCACGCGGCTCACGATCGTGCCGCGGGCCGGCGCTAGGGCGTGCCTGCAGAAGGATCTGGGCCAGTGCGCGGCCCCGTGCGTAGCTGGTGCAGAGTCTGGCTACGACGCCACCGTGGCGGCGGCCACTGCGGCACTGCAGGACGACCCCTCCCCCGTGGTCGCGGCGCTCTCCCAAGCCATTCAGGAGCACGTCGACAAGCTGGACTTCGAACGCGCGGCGCAGCTTCGGGACGGCATATCGGCCCTCGTCGACGGATCGATGCGTGCCCAACGGCTGCAGGCGCTGCGCGGCGTGCGCCTGGTCGCCGTCAAGCGTTCAGGTCACGGCTTCGACGTGGTGTGCGTCGCGGACGGCGTGCTCGCGGGATCGGCACACGTCTCTCAAGGGGTCTGGGCCGCATGCGCGCGGCTCAAGGACGAGTGGGACGAGGCCCCGGCCGATGCCCTGGTGGAGGAGCGCGAGATGATCGCGCGCTGGCTGGAGTCAGAAGGCACCAGACTCGTGTTCATCGAGGGCGAGTGGAGCAGCCCCGCCATGGGTGCCGCCAGGCACGCCCGCTGGGTGAGCGCGCGCAACCTCGACCGCGAGAGCGTCGAGCAGTTGCGCCGCTAGGCCACTCAGTCCTGAGTCGCCTTGGCCCAGCGATGCAAGGTGGCCTCGGCCGCGCCGGAGTCAATCGCGTTCGCCGCCGCAGTCATGCCAGCCTTGATCCGGGTGACCAGATCGTCGGCGTCCGTGCCTGGGAGCGTCCCGTCCGCCGCGATCGCCAGCGCGGCGTTGGCGATGACGGTCTCACGCACCGGCCCGCTCGCCCCCGCCAACACGGACCGCACCACTGCGGCGTTTTCGTCGAACTCGCCTCCGCGCAGCGCCTCGATCGGGATCGGGTGCAGCCCCAGGTCCGCGGCAGCGTCGATCACGGCCTCGCTCACCACACCATCTCTCACGGTCCACACGCGAGTGGCCGCGGTCGCAGCCAACTCGTCCAGGCCATCCTCGTTGCGGAACACCATGCCGTCGCGGCCGCGCATGGCGAGCACCTCTGCCATGACGGGGGCCAACGCGGCTGACGACGCGCCAATGGCGCTGACGGCTGGCTGGGCTGGGTTGGTGAGCGGACCCAACACGTTGAAGATGGTGGGGATGCCGAGCTCTTTGCGCACGGGGCCAGCAAAGCGCATGGCCGGGTGAAACTTGATCGCGTAGCAGAAGGTGATGCCGACCTCTTCGACCACCTCGGCCACGCGCTGCGGCTCGAGGTCGAGGTTGACGCCGAGCGCGGAAAGCACGTCGGAAGACCCTGTGGTGGAGGATGCGGCACGGCTGCCGTGCTTGACCACCCGTAGCCCCGTGCCAGCGATCACGATCGCGGCCATGGTCGAGATGTTGACGGTGTTGGCCTTGTCGCCGCCAGTACCCACGATGTCAACGCAGCGACCAGGGACGGTGAGAGGTGCGGCGTGGGCGAGCATCGTCTCCACCATGCCGTTCACCTCTGCCGCGGTGGCCCCCTTAGTCTGCATCCCCATGAGGAACGCCCCCAATTGGGCGTCGGTGGCGCGACCGTTGAAGACCTCGTCGAGCATCCAGGCCGTGTCCGCCGCGTCGAGGTCCTCGTCAAAGGACAGGCGCATCAGGATGTCGGGCCACGTTGCCATGAGAATTCCTTCTGTGGAGAGTCAGTAGAGGGGTGGAGAACCTAAGCGGTCGCTGAAGCGGGCTCGAAGAAGGCGTCGACGGCGTCCTTCACGACGAACGGGTCAAGCGGGTGCGCGACGGCGGCGTCTGCCTCGGACCACGTGGCGAGCCAAGCGTCGGCCGTGCGGCCCACCAGCAACAGGATGGGCGGGCACACAAAGAGCTCGTGCTTGAACTGCCGCGCGATGCCCATTCCTCCAGACTTGGCCGCCTCGCCGTCAAGAATCATGAGGTCGAAGTCGTTGGCGTCCGCCTGCATCACGGTGCCGTCGTGGGTGGCGGTCTCGGTCCACTCGACGGACCTGCCAGAGGTGGTGTGACCGACAGCAAGCTTGACCTTGTCACGCACCGTGACGTCGTCGCTGTAGAGCAAGATGTTGACTGGCTTGAGTGCCGGAGAGTCGCCGGGGCGAACAGTGACGTCGTTCATGCGGTCCATTCTGGCACGACGCACAGGGACGACGTCCGGTCTCGACTTGTGTGGCGCGCCGGGACCCGGGACCTTTGCTCGCGCTCGCGCTCAAGACAGGCATAATGGGTCCATGTCCCACGCACCAGCGGCGATGTCCTCCCCGATCCACGCTACGCGCCCCAATCGAGTCGCGGTCGGGACCATAGTCTGGCTTAGTTCCGAACTCATGTTCTTCGCAGGACTTTTCGCCATGTACTTCACCCTGCGAGGCGAGGCTCCCGGCGAGTGGGCCTCCGGCACGTCGTTGTTGAACGTGC
Source organism: Demequina sp. (assembly GCF_016278775.1). Taxonomy (GTDB): domain Bacteria; phylum Actinomycetota; class Actinomycetes; order Actinomycetales; family Demequinaceae; genus Demequina. Next base: position 29,978 of record NZ_JADQBF010000055.1, read on the forward strand.
CGTTTGCGTTGTTCAACACCGCGATCCTGGTGGCGTCATCCTTCACCGCCCAAGCGGGCGTGTGGGCCGCCGAACGTTACCAACGCCGACGCACGGGCTCACTGTTGAACTTCCGCGCGTGGGGCGTCCACGAGTGGTTCGTGCTGACGTACATCATGGGCTCGCTCTTCATCGCCGGCCAGATCTTTGAGTACTCCGAGCTGGTCCACGAGGGCCTCACCATCTCGTCCTCGCCTTATGGCTCCGCCTTCTACATCACCACCGGCTTCCACGGCCTCCACGTACTTGGCGGCCTGATCGCCATGCTGTTCGTGCTGGGCCGCTCCTTCGTCGCTAGGAAGTTCGGCACGCTCGAGGCAACCACCACCATCGTCGTGTCCTACTACTGGCACTTTGTCGACGTGGTCTGGGTTGCCCTGTTCCTTGTCATCTACGGTCTGCAATAGGGGGACCCGATGCGCACAGTTGCTTTGAAGCGTCACCACCGCGCGGCGCCCCTGATCCTGATGTTCGCGTTGCTGGCTGGACTCACCATGGCCGCATCGTTTGCTCGTTCGGAGCCAGCACAGGCAACGGTGGCGTCTGAGGACGCCATCCAAGAGGGCCAGAAGCTCTTCGCCGCCAACTGCGCCACGTGCCACGGCTTGAGCGCTCAGGGCCAAGACGGCGTCGCGCCGACGCTGGTAGGGGTTGGTGCAGCCGCCGTTGACTTCCAGGTGGGCACCGGCCGCATGCCGATGCAGGCCTCCGGCCCGCAGGCAATCGCCAAGGACGTCCAGTTCAACGACAAGCAGATCGCTCAGCTGGCCGCTTACGTCGCGTCGCTCGGCCCCGGACCTTCTGTTCCCGACGCGGAGGCGGTCGACGCCGCGCTTGGCGACCCCGCCAACGGCATGCAGCTGTTCCGCACCAACTGCTCCATGTGTCACGGGTCAGTGGGAGGCGGCGGAGCGCTCAGTCAGGGCAAGTACGCGCCCGCGCTGTGGGCGACCACCCCCACCCACATCTACGAGGCCATGCTGGTGGGACCCCAGTCGATGCCAGTGTTCAACGACGCGAACATGACGCCAGAAGACAAGCGCGACATCATCGCCTTCCTGGAGGAGCAGCGCGACGGCGCGCCGGGAGGCCTCAGCCTGGGCACCATCGGCCCCGTCGCCGAGGGCCTGTGGGCGTGGCTGCTGGGCATGGGCCTGATTGTGGGGTTCACCGTGTGGATTGGAGTGCGTTCCTCATGAGCACCGACAACGTGAATCACCAGGGCGGCGCTGTCGACGAGGAGTTCACCGATCCCGGCGTGCCCGCTGACCACCGGCCCCGCCGTGCGGACGTCGACCCCAAGGCGGCAAATCGCGCCGAACGCCAGGTCGCGGCCATGTTCGGCCTGTCGGTGCTCGGCACCGTCATCGCGATCGCTGCCTACGTCATGTCCGACGTGGGCGGCGACAACATCGCGGGCGTGCAGAACTCCACGATGCTCATGGGACTCGGCCTCTTCTTGGCCATGATCGGCATCGGCACCGGCGCGATTCACTGGGCCAAGACGCTGATGCGTGACCACGACATGGTCGAGGAACGCCACGAGTTGCGCTCCTCAGACGAGGCCCGCGCTGGAGCCGTCGACAACCTCAAGGAGGGCGCCAAGGATTCCGGCATCGGCGTCGGACGTCGCGGGCTACTCAAGGGCTCCTTGGTGACGGCGCTCGCCATCGCTCCCCTATCAGTGCTGGTGCCAGCCATCGGCAACCTGGGCGGCGACTGGAACGTCTCCAAGTTTCGCCACACCATGTGGAAGCAGGGTGTTCGCCTTGCGAAAGACCCGGACGGCTCACTCATCAAGGCGTCCGACGTCACCATCGGCTCCGTCTTTCACGTGATCCCAGACGGCCTCACGGAGTTGGAACACCACCAACTCGAAGAGAAGGCCAAGGCCGTCGTCCTGCTCATCCGCATGAGTCCAGACGACCTCAACGTGCAGCCAGGACGCGAAGACTGGTCCTTCGACGGCATCGTCGCCTACTCGAAAATCTGTACGCACGTCGGCTGCCCAGTGGCGTTGTACGAGCAGCAGACGCACCACCTGCTGTGCCCGTGCCACCAGTCCACCTTTGACGTGGCCAACGGAGCCAAGGTGGTGTTCGGTCCCGCCAAGCGGGCCCTGCCGCAGTTGCCCATCGCCGTCGATGACGAGGGCTACATCATCGCCAAGGACGACTTCAACGAGCCGATCGGCCCGAGCTACTGGGAGCGCCTCAAGTGACCGAAGTGAAGACCGCACCCACGGACAGCCGTCTCAATCGCGCGGCGGGCTCCACTGCCAGCTACGTGGACGAGCGCACCTCGATCGGCGCGTTCACCAAGTTCATTGCGCGCAAGATCTTCCCCGACCACTGGTCGTTCATGCTGGGCGAGATCGCGCTGTACTCGTTTGTCGTGCTACTGCTTTCAGGCGTCATCCTCACGGCGTTCTTTGTACCGTCGATGGACATCGTTGAGTACGAAGGGGAGTTTGCGCAGTTGAAGGGCCTGGAGATGTCCAGGGCCTTCGAGTCCACCGTGCACATGTCCTTCGAGGTGCCCGGCGGCCTGCTCATGCGGCAGATCCACCACTGGGCAGCGCTGATCTTCACCGCGTCGATCGTGACGCACATGGCGCGCATCTTCTTCACCGGCGCCTTCCGCAAGCCCCGCGAGCTCAACTGGCTAGTGGGCTTCACGCTCATGATCCTGTCGCTCGCGGCTGGCTTCACCGGCTACTCGCTTCCTGACGATGTGCTGTCGGGCAACGGACTGCGCATCATCGACGGCGTCATCAAGTCGATTCCGCTGGCAGGGTCCTACATCTCTTACGGCCTGTTCGGCGGCGAGTTCCCTGGCGAGGCGCTCATCCCCCGCATGTTCACGGCGCACATCCTGCTGATACCGGCCCTGATCTTGGGGCTCATCGCGCTGCACCTGTTCCTGGTGTTCCTGCACAAACACACGCAATACCCGGGAGGCGGCCGCACCGACAAGAACGTGGTCGGCCTACCCCTGTTCCCGGTCTACATGGCCAAGGCCGGCGGCTTCTTCTTTGTGGTGTTCGGCGTGATCGCGCTGCTGGCCGCCGTGTTCCAGATCAACCCCGTGTGGAACTACGGGCCGTACGACCCCTCCCCCGTCTCCGCAGGCACCCAGCCAGACTGGTACATGCTGTTCATCGACGGCGCGCTGCGCATCATGCCAGGCAACTTCGAGTACGTGATCGGCGGCTTCACGCTGTCGCTCAACGTGCTCATCCCTGCCGTCGTGCTGCCAGGGCTGTTCTTTGGCGTGCTGGCCCTCTACCCGTGGATCGAGGCGTGGGCCACCGGCGACCGTGGCGAGAAGCACGTGCTGGACCGCCCCCGCAACGCCCCCACGCGCACCGCGCTGGGCGTCGCACTCATCACGTTCTACGTGGTGCTGGTGCTCGAAGGCTCCAACGACATCGTGGCGTCCCTGTTCAGCCTGTCGATCAATGACCTCACCCTGATGTTCCGCATCACCGTGATCGTGTTGCCCATCCTCGCGTTCATCATCGCCAAACGCCTCGCGATGGGACTGCAACGCAAGGACCGCGAACTGGTGCTCCATGGGCACGAGACGGGGCGCATCGTCCGCTTCGACAACGGCGAATACATCGAGGTGCACGAGCCGCTCACCGAGCAGGAACGCTGGGTGCGTGTGTCCTACGACGCGCTCAAGCCCCGCGAACTTGCGCCCGAACTGAACGACCGCGGCGTGCGCCGCAAGGGCTACCGCTGGGACCGCTTCAAGGCAGCCTGGTCGCGCTTCTACTTCGAGGACCGCGTGGAACCCGTGACGCCAGCAGAACTCAAGGCGGCTGAGGAGCACCACGCCCACGAGCTCGAGTCAGGCAAGAAGGCTGCGCCTGAGGATCCCGCGATCCACCCGTGACCGGTCGCGCTTGCCAGCCAATCGCCGCACAATGGAATGGTCACCGATGCAAGCACGTTGACCCTGTAGGACCGATGCGTACCTCCTGGTACGCGCCACAACGAGAGTCTCGGTAGTCCCCGGGGCGCACTGGAGGAACAATGGCCGACTACACACTGCCGGACCTTGCCTACGACTACGCAGCACTCGCTCCGTCCATCTCGGGCGAGATCATGGAGCTCCACCACTCCAAGCACCACGCCGCCTACGTGGCAGGCGCGAACACAGCGCTGGAGAAGATGGCGGACGCCCGCGACACCGACAATTTCGGTGCCATCGCCGGGCTCGAGAAGGCACTCGCCTTCAACCTTGGTGGCCACACCAACCACTCGATCTTCTGGACCAACATGTCGCCAGACGGCGGCGACAAGCCCACTGGCCCCCTCGCCACCGCCATCGACGAGCACTTTGGCTCCTTCGACAAGTTCCAGGCGCACTTCACCCACAACGCCATGACCATCATGGGCTCCGGCTGGTCGATCCTCGCGTGGGACACCATCGGCAAGAAGCTGGTGATTGTGCAGCTGTACGACCAGCAGGGCAACGTCCCCATGGGACTCATCCCGCTGCTCATGCTGGACATGTGGGAGCACGCCTTCTACCTGCAGTACAAGAACGTGAAGGCCGACTACGTCAAGGCGTGGTGGAACGTCGTGGACTGGGCCAACGTCCAGAGTCGCTTCGCCACCGCGTCATCGACCACGGGCCTGCTCGTCTAGTCTTTCCGCTTCACAGAGACGACGTCCCCCCTTTCCGGGTTCGCCCGGTACGGCGTCTCCCCCCGCCAAGGGCGGGTCTACCGGAAACGGTGGGCCCGCCCTTGGTCGTTCTTGTCCCAACCCCTCCAAATGGCTTAATCTGTACCGGCTTTCGATGCCCCTCTCCCGCCCGTGGCGTGATTGCTACCGGCCGACGCTGGGGTTGGCTTGGGTGCGGACACTCGGCCTGGGGGCACGCAAGGAGCTCCTCCGTGGTGGCGGTCAGGCTTGATCCCCCGCGAAGGGCCTCTTCGCGTGCTGTGGGGTTGGGTGGGCACAATTGAGTTCGCAACCGATGGTCACGTGGTAACGCTCGGCCCTTGCCGAGCGTCCTGTCGGGATTTCACTTCGAGCGCTTGCTCGACGAGATGCCGACGCCGCTCACAATTCCGTACGAGTGTCCTTAGGGACTCAAGTCAAGTGCGCACGATCAAACCATCGGCGACGGCTGCCACCAGGGCACTGCTTAGGGCAACCGCAACGCGAGCCTCATTCTCCGAGGCTTCTGCCCCGCGCAGTCGACTGTCCCCCGTGGCGGTCGTGTTGCCCGTGCCGGAGCGCTCGCATCCTTCCGACTACCACGTCTTGGGTCGACGCCTTCGGGTGTTGGCGAGACAGCGGTATCGCCCAGCTACCTTGAGCCTCCATCTGTGAGAGAAACTTGCCCAACGTCGCATCGCTGTCGTGCGGTGATCTCACGGGCGCCCTCGCGTCCTCGCCGGCAAGTATCGCGAGACGGTGGGCCTCGCTCGGGTTCGCGTCCACATCCCGCATTGGGGCTCCCAAGCCTGCGTTAACCTCGCACCCGCCCGTCCGGTCCCGCCCATGACGTCCTCCGCAACAGCTTTCACACCAAGTGGCGCGTGCATCACGAGCGCTTTGCGGCCAGAGCGCTCGCCCATTGTGAATGGCTGGTTTGCCGCGTTCAGTGATTCCACTGAGTTGACCTGCGCTGCCCTTGTTGCCGTTTGCGAAGATGTAGTTCGCTATCTGGAACGGACTGGGATGATTGCGAAGATGGGCCATTGCGCCGTCGATCACTCGTCTCGCCGACAATGAGCCGCCACTTCCGCGCGCACCACAAGACGGAAGCGGAATCTTGAGCGTCTAGCGCATACGCTCGACAAACCCATTCTGGAGCACGGCCCACCGATCGCACGGAGCAGCCTCGCTTGTGCAGATTGGGTTCTCAACCCACGACCAATAGGTCGCAGCCAGCCATTCCGGAAGGCCGCCGTCTAGGGGCGTCAGGCGCCGCTATTGAGGCCCCATCGTCAACCCCTAGTGGTCGCCAAGCCGTTTCTCCCATGGATCGATCCTGCCATGCCAATCCAACGCGAACTCCTGTTCCGCACTGACTGGAGCACCCGGAACCTGTCGCGCTGACGGTACTCGAGTTGATCGTGGGCTTGCACAACTCCGGCCGTTGGCACAGCGACCTCGCAACCTCCGTCCCACGGACTTCGAAGCACCTCAGGCTGTCGCGGAAATGGAGGCATGATCGACACATAGGCCGGCTGCGAAACGGGATCGGGTTCTGTGCGCCGCATAGCGTGAACCATACTTGTAACATCTCGGGATGGACACGACCGAGAATCGACTTGCGAATATCATCGACGGACTCTCGGGCTCACCGCATCAAGCGGTCCCCGCCAACCTGTCGTCGAGCGCCGAAACTGCTGAACGCGTCGCCGAACTCTTGGTTGCGTTTGGTGCCCTCCAGTCAGACGGACCCGGCAGGTTTCGGCCCACCAGCGACACCGCGAGCTTCTTCCTCCGAAGCGTCGCCGCTCACATTCGCGAAGGCAAGACGATTCTCGGTGGTTGGGACAGGGACAGACCTGAAACGCCGGGCGCTTCAGGGGCGCCGAGCGGACCAGCGCTCACGTACGCGATGGAACTCGCCCGTGCCGCAAATGGAGAATCCGCTCCAGTACGCATTTCCGAAGTCGTCCAGGTCATCATAAAGGCCAACTACAGATTCGGGCTCGGCTCGCGATACCTCGTGAGATGGGACAGCCGAGCACGCGCCTTCCAGTTAGTCGGCGGCCACAGAAGGCCCGAAGACTTGGACGTCACAGACGCAATGTGGAGGGAACTTGAGGAGGAGGTGCCGGGAATCCTGACCGGAAGGACCACTGATCAACTCGCCTATCACGGAAACGCAGTCGCCGACCAGGTATCGAGAACCTTTGGTGCGCTCTCGCGGTACAACATGACGTTCTTCACAATACGACTCGCGAGCAAGAAGTTGCGGATGTCCCCTGTCGAGCGATGGGTCTCGGCCCCCGAGATCACACGCGGTCGGACTCGGAAGGGCGAGTCAATCAACATCTTGGGGCTAGGAAAGGCCTTCTCGAATCTTGAAGGTCATCTGGCCGACCTGCCACCAAGCATAGACACGCCACAGTGGCCAAGAGTGGGAGATCTGATTCGGCGAGGGACTGTAGCGCTACTGAGCCTCTTGGGCCTATTGAGCGCCCTCGTCACAATCTACGCCTTCGCCACTCGTTGAGCATCCTCGATTCCATGGTGCGCACATTGGTCGTCCGTTCCGGCCCACAATGCCCAGGAAGTCCTTGAGCCGCCGGGCGTGCCAGTCGATGAGCACCCCCGTTTCTCAGGTCCTTGCCTTGGGAAGCACCGACCCGCCCTGATCCAAGCAATGGGTTATCACCATTCGCTGCAGTTGTCCGATTCGCACGGGCCGACCCGCCCGTTTGGCCCCCACGCCGCCAGAGAGAGTGGCTAGCCCCTCTTCAGTTCACGGGTGTCCTGCAGGAGTCGACGTCTTGTTTACCAGCTCACCTCGACGACCACCGGCGGCTTTGTTGAGGCGTCGTAGTGCCTCACCCAGGTGGGGCGGATCACGACCATCGCGAAGTCCTCGTGCTCCGCGCGCGAACCTGGGTAGTGAGCCACGTGGGCCGCCGCGAAGTAGGCCTTCTCTTCGCCCTCCGCGACGTAGGCGCGGCCCTCGAGTTGGAGCGAGACTTCGCCCGTGGTGCCGATGACCATGGCCGCTTTGGGGTTCGCGCGCAGGTTGGCGATCTTCCGCGCGGTGCTGCGAGCGGTGAAGAAGAACGTTCCTTCGTCGTCGGCTGCGATGTCCACGAGTGCAGCCTCCGGATCACCCGCTGGCGAGACGGTGGAGACGACGACCAGGCGTTCCTGGCGGGCGAACGCAGCGACGGCTGCGGGGTTCTGCGGGTCAATGTCCATGCGGAAACCCTAGTGCGATCCGACTGCGCGAGAGCGGGCCGTTGGGCTCGGCTGGACCACACACGCGCCACCTCTTGGTGGTGTTGGTGTCGCGTGAGCACCACATATCTGCATCGGGGCGCGACTCCGCCGTCTACGCGATCAAGCGAGTGTCGAATTGTGGTGCTCACGCGACGGCGCAGGCGGCCGGGGACTTGGGCCTAGCGTCGGCAATCCACCCCAACCCCACCACCCGTCGGTCCCCCGCCCTAGAATCGTGCCTGGCATCGTCCCCGTGCCGCCAGCCTCCAAGGAGCCAGCCGTGACCGACTCTTCCGACCGCACCCATCCAGCCGACTCCCATGGCTTCATCGAGGTTCATGGTGCGCGCGAGAACAACCTCAAGGACATCTCGCTCACCATCCCCAAGCGCAGGCTCACCGTGTTCACCGGCGTCTCGGGTTCCGGGAAGTCGTCCCTGGTATTTGGCACCATTGCGGCCGAGTCTCAGCGGCTGATCAACGAGACCTACAGCGCCTTTGTCCAGGGCTTCATGCCTTCGCTCAACCGCCCTGACGTCGATTCGCTCAGCGGAGTGAGCGCCGCGATCATCGTCGACCAGGAGCGCATGGGCGCCAACTCGCGCTCCACCGTGGGCACCGCCACCGACGCGAACGCTCTGCTGCGCATCCTGTTCAGCAAGGTGGGCCAGCCGCACATCGGGCCGCCGCAGGCGTTCTCCTTCAACGTGCCGTCCTCGACGGGCGTGGGATCGGTGAAGATCCAAAAGGGCGGCGCCGTCATCGCGGAGAAGCGCGAGTACAAAGTTCTCGGCGGCATGTGCCCCCGCTGCGAGGGCATGGGCACCATCAACGACATCGACCTCACCCAGTTGTTCGACGACTCCAAGTCGCTCGCGGAGGGCGCCCTGACCATCCCGGGCTACACCGTGGACGGCTGGTACGTGCGCATCTTCACCGAGTCCGGCTTCTTTGACCCCACCAAGCCCATCCGCGACTTCAGCAAACGTGAGCGGGACAACTTCCTCTACAAGGAGCCCACCAAGGTCAAGATCGAGTCGATCAACATGACCTACGAGGGCCTGGTCCCCAAGATCCAGAAGTCGATGCTTTCCAAAGACGTGGACGCTATGCAGCCGCACATTCGCGCCTTCGTGGAGCGGGCCTTCACCTTCACCACGTGCCCAGACTGTGAGGGGACGCGGCTGGCCGAGGCGGCGCGGTCGTCCCGCATCGGCAAGGTCAACATCGCCGACGCTTGCGCCATGCAGATCTCCGACCTCGCCGAATGGGTGCGCGGGCTCGACGAGCCGTCCGTCGCTCCCCTGCTGGCAGGTTTGCAGGAGAACCTCGACGCGCTCGTGCAGATCGGGCTCGGCTACCTGAGCCTCGACCGCCCCGCGGGCACGCTCTCTGGAGGCGAGGCGCAACGCGTCAAGATGGTGCGTCACCTCGGATCCGCGCTCACCGACGTCACCTACGTGTTCGACGAGCCCACCGCCGGCCTGCACCCCCACGACATCCAGCGCATGAACGCCCTGCTACAGAGCCTGCGCGACAAGGGAAACACCGTGTTGGTGGTCGAGCACAAGCCCGAGGTGATCGCCATCGCCGACCACGTGGTGGACCTGGGGCCCGGCGCTGGTAAGGACGGGGGCAGGGTCGAGTTCACGGGCACCGTGAAGCAGCTACGCGCTTCTGACACGCTCACGGGGCGCCACCTCGATCACCGCGCTCAACTGCGCACCGACCCCCGCGCGGCCAAGGGCGTGCTCGAGATCAGGGGCGCCAACCAGCACAACCTGCGGGACGTGAGCGTGGACGTGCCCACCGGTATTCTCACCGTCGTCACTGGCGTGGCAGGGTCGGGAAAGAGCTCCCTCATCCACGGAAACCTCGGCTCGCTCGACCAGGTGGTGGTGGTTGACCAGGGAGCCATCAAGGGCTCGAGACGCTCGAACCCCGCGACGTACACGGGCCTGCTCGACATCATCCGCAAGGACTTCGCCAAGGCCAATGGAGTCAAGCCCGCGCTCTTCAGCGCCAACTCGGAGGGCGCGTGCCCCGCGTGCAAGGGCGCCGGCCTCATCTTCACCGACCTGGGGCCCATGGCCACCGTCAGCACCGTGTGCGAGGCGTGCGAGGGCAAGCGCTTCACCGACGAGGTGCTCGAGTACAGGCTGAGGGACAAGAACATCCACGACGTACTCCAGATGTCCGTGGCGGAGGCGCTCGAGTTCTTCGCCGACGGCCCGGCCGCGCCGACGCTCCAGCGCCTGAACGACGTGGGCCTGCACTACATCGGGCTCGGCCAGGCGCTCAACACCCTGTCAGGGGGCGAGCGCCAGCGGCTCAAACTCGCCATCCAGATGGCCAAGAAGGGCACCACCTACATCCTCGATGAGCCCACCACCGGCCTGCACCTGGCGGACGTCGACAACCTGCTCGCGCTGCTGGACCGCCTGGTGGACGACGGCAATACCGTCATCGTGATCGAGCACCACCAGGCAGTCATGGCCCACGCCGACTGGATCATCGACCTTGGCCCGGGAGCGGGCCACGACGGAGGGACCGTGGTGTTCGAAGGCACTGCGGCCCAGATGGTGGCTGGCGGCAAGACGCTCACCGCGCAGCACCTCAAGGAATACGTCGCCTAGTCGCAACCCACTGCGAAGCGCGATCGTGTCACGATGGAAGTTATGAAGGCAATCATCGCGTCCCATGCAGGCGGCCCCGAGGTCATGAGCCTTGCCGACGTCCCCGCACCCGACTGCTCGCCAGACCGCGTGCGGGTGCGCGTCGAGGCCGCTGGCGTCAACTTCATCGACACGTACCGCCGCGCTGGCGTCTACCCCGTCGAATTCCCGATGATCCCCGGCAGCGAGGGCGCCGGCACCGTGATCGAGGCGGGAGGCGACGTCACGTGGGCCGCGGTGGGCGACCGCGTCGCCTGGACCTCCACGTCCGACTCCTACGCCGAGCAGATTCTGCTTGGCGAGGGCGATTGCTACGCCGTGCCCGATGCGGTGGCGTCAGACACAGCGGCGGCGTCCATGCTGCAAGGGCTGACGGCGCACTACCTGGCCACCTCGTCGTTCGAACTGGGCGAGGGCCACACGGCGCTCGTGCACGCGGGCGCTGGCGGTGTTGGCCTGCTGCTCACGCAGTTGGCGGTGGCGAGGGGTTCGCGGGTCGTCACCACCGTGTCCAGCGAACGCAAGGAGGCGCTGTCTCGCGAAGCAGGTGCCGATGCCGTGATCCGTTATGACCGGTTCACTGACATGGCTCACGAGCTTCCCCAGGAGGTACGCGACCTCACCGACGGGCAGGGCGTGGACGTGGTGTACGACGGCGTCGGCAAGTCAACGTTCGATGCCTCACTGGGCTGCCTCGCCGTGCGCGGCACCATGGTGCTCTTCGGAGGAGCATCGGGGCAGGTGCCGCCCGTCGACCTGCAGCGACTCAACGCGGGAGGCTCGCTCAGCGTCACGCGCCCATCACTCGGACACTTTCTGCGCACGCCAGAGGAGCGGGCGTGGCGCAGCGGCGAGCTCTTTGCCGCAATTCTCAACGGCAGCCTGGACGTACGCATCGGCTCCCGATACCCGCTTGAAGAGGCCCCGGACGCGCACCGGGCCCTAGAGGGCCGCAGGACCACAGGCAAGGTGCTGCTCATTCCGTGAGTGCGGAAGGATACAGGTGCGCGATGGGCCACCGAGTGGCAGAATCGCACTGAGACGAGCACAAGGAGTGGCCTTGCCCACGACAGCACGGTGGAGCACCCACCCGCGCAGGTACGCGCTGGCGACGTCGGGACCGTTTCCTCCCGACCACCGCACCAATGCGCCGCGCCCTACCGCCATTTCGGCGGAGTGCGACCTGGTCCGCAGCTGTTCGACATCCACTGACTGCCAGACATTCTCAGTGCGTGAGTTCTTGTACCTCGAGGACGGCACCCGCGTGGTGTTGCGTGAGGGACTCGAGTTCACATTTGGATCACCGGACGGACACGTGCGCGAGGGCCTGTGCGCCGCTACCCTCATGGCGGCTATCCGCAACGTGGTCTTGCCAGAGGTCTCCGCCGCCGATCCCGAGCGGCCGTGGGCGTGCATGGTGCAGTTGGCCCGCCGACGTCGGGTTCAGACCACCGCGGACGAGCTCGCGCAAATTCCTTACGAGGTACACCTCACGGACGCGGTGCGCCGCTGGCTCTAGCCGCGTCGGACGCACATGCCGGAACCCCGGTCCGCGCCGTTGCGGAGCCGGGGTTCGGCGTCTGGAAACGCTAGTGCGCGAAGCGCCCCGTGGAGTACTCGAATACCCAACCCACCAGGCCGATCAGCGACACGATGGCGGCGGGAACCATCACCCACCACCCCACGGCCAATGCCAGGAACCCGAGAGCGCAACCCAGGGCGACCACGAAGGGCCACCACGACCACGGAGCGTAAAGGCCCTGGTCACCTGGCTCCTCCGAGATCGCGGCCTCCTCGCGGTCCTCTGGCCGGTCGCCGTGCCGCTTGGTCAGCATGCGGAAGTAGATGCCCACCATGAAGGCGAGGCCAGCCGAGAGCAGCATCGCGGGGAATCCCACCAGCTCTTGGAAATCGGTCAGCGTACCGTAGACGATCGCAACCAGCAGGAAGAACGCTCCGGGGAGCAAGAAGACATTGGACTCGAGTTTCATGGCTTGCCTCCTAACTCACTGCCGGCTTGTCGATGTCGCTGTCGCCTGCCGCCTGGTGGTCGACGGCCGCCACTTGCGGGTAATGCAGGTCGAACGCGGGCCGTTCCGAACGGATGCGCGGGATCGACGCAAAGTTGTGTCGCGGGGGCGGGCAGCTGGTCGCCCACTCGAGGGAGTTGGCGTAGCCCCACGGGTCGTCGGCGGTGACTCGAGGCGCGTGCTTGGCGGTCCTGTAGACGTTCCACAGGAACGGCAGCGTGGACGACGCCAGCAGGAAGGCCCCGATGGTCGAGACCTGGTTGAGAATGGTGAATCCGTCCTCAGGCAAGTAGTCCATGTAGCGGCGAGGCATTCCGCCTGCGCCCAGCAGGTGCTGCACAAAGAATGTGAGGTGGAAGCCGATGAACAGCAGCCAGAAGTGCAACTTGCCGAGTCCCTCGTGGAGCATCTTGCCGGTGAACTTGGGCCACCAGAAGTAGAAGCCTGCGAACATCGCGAACACCACAGTGCCGAACACCACGTAGTGGAAGTGAGCGACCACAAAGTAGCTGTCAGACACGGGGAAGTCGAGCACTGGCGAACTGAGGATCACGCCGGTGAGCCCGCCAAAGAGGAACGTGATGAGAAAGCCGATGGACCACAGCATCGGCGTGGCCAGGACGATCTTCCCGCCCCACATCGTGCCAATCCAATTGAAGAACTTCACCCCAGTCGGCACTGCGATCAGCATCGTCATGAACGCGAAGAACGGCAGCAGCACGGCGCCTGTGACGTACATGTGGTGTGCCCACACGGACACCGAAAGCGCCGCAATGGCGACCGTTGCGTACACGAGCCCGTGGTAACCGAACAGCGGCTTGCGGCTGAAGACGGGGAAGATCTCCGACACGATGCCGAAAAATGGCAGAGCGATGATGTAGACCTCTGGGTGTCCGAAGAACCAGAAGAGGTGTTGCCACAGGATGGCGCCACCGAAATCGGGGTTGAAGATCTGGGAGCCGAGCACGCGGTCGGAGCCAAGTGCGAACAGCGCGGCCGCGAGCGGCGGGAAGGCCACGAGGATCAGGATCGACGTCACGAGGGTGTTCCACGTGAAGATCGGCATCCTAAACATCGTCATGCCAGGGGCGCGCATCGTCACGATCGTGGTGATGAAGTTGACGGCTCCAAGGATGGTGCCGAAACCTCCGAGCGCGAGACCGAATACCCACAGGTCCCCGCCCACACCGGGCGAGTACGCCGTGCTGGACAGCGGCGCGTAGGCGAACCAGCCGAACGACGCCGCGCCTTGAGGCGTGAAGAACCCCGCGGCGGCGATGAGTCCGCCGAAGAGGAAGAACCAGAACGCCAGCATGTTGAGGCGTGGGAAGGCGACGTCCGGGGCGCCGATCTGCAGCGGCATGATGACGTTCGCGAAACCGGCGAAGAGCGGCGTCGCGAACAGCAACAGCATGATGGTGCCGTGCATGGTGAACAACTGGTTGTACTGCTCGGCCGACTGCACCACCTGCATGCCGGGTTCAAACAGTTCAGCACGAATGAACAGCGCCAAGATGCCGCCGATGATGAACCACGCGAATGACGTCGCCAGGTACATGTAGCCGATCGTCTTGTGGTCTGTCGACGTGATCCACCGCACCACTACGGAGCCGCTACGACGGCGAGCGATCGTGGGGGCTTGCTCGCCCGGACGATCCGACTCGAATGCCATGGTTGCCACGTCTAGCCCTCCTCGCCGCTCGGCTGGACGTCAACGTCCTGCAGGCGGTTGTACTCGAGGCCGATGGAGCCCGTCTGGCCAGCGTCGCGCAGCGACTGAATGTAGGCGTCGTACTCCTCGCGGGGCACCACTTTCACGTTGAAGAGCATGGCCGAGTGATACTCGCCGCACAGCTCAGCACATTTGCCCTGGTAGGTGCCCACTTGCTGCGGAATGAACTGCATATGGGAGGTACGGCCAGGGATCAAGTCCTGCTTGACCAGGAACGCAGGGACCCAGAACGAGTGAATGACGTCGCGCGAGTCGAGCTGGATGTCGACCAGCTCATCGACCGGCAGGTACAGGACCGGCAGGGTCTCTTCGACACCCTCCTCGCCGGTGAGCCTCGCCTGCACGCCCACGCTGTAGACGTCGTCGTCAAGGTAGTTGAAGTCCCAAGCCCACTGCTTGCCGATCGCCTGAATGCGAACATCCGGCTCGTCCGAGAGGTCCTTGATGGCCGCAACGTCCGTGGCGGTCCACCGGAACAGCACCGCGATCATCAGCAGCGGCACCGCCACGTACATGAGCTCGAGCGGCACGTTGGCGCGAGTCTGCATGGGCAGCTTCTCGTCGCCCTTCTTCTTGCGATAGACCGTGACGGCCCACAGGATCAGCGCCAACGTGATGACGCCGACGACGATGGCGGCGAGCCATGAGTAGTTCCACAGGTCGATGATGCGACCTGTGTGGTTGGTGACGCCGGGTTGACTGGGGAGACCATTGGCTTCGGACTGGCCCGCACAGCCCGCAAGCAGGGACGACGCCCCTACGATGAGGGCGGCTGGGCGTAGACGACGAAGCGCTACTGGGGACGAGGTAGCCACTGATGCATACTATCGCGCGATACCGTTATGACATGCAAAGGTCCCGGGTTTACCTCGATTCGGGCGGTTCTGCGCCGCTTTCCGGTCGCGTCGCCGACGCTTTGCGCGCCGGTTTCGCGGAAGGCTGGGCTGATCCGGCCCGACTGAGCGCCGAATCGCGGCGTGCGCGCGCCCTCGTTGACGGCTCGCGCGAGGCGATCGCCGACGTGTTGGGCGCCCGCCCAGAGCTGCTGCACTTCACCACCAGCCCTCACGATGCGTTCGCGCGCTGCATCGCGGGCATCCACGCGGCGAGGCGCGGTCGCCATCGCATCGTCGTGTCCGCCATCGAGCGGGATGCCCTTGCCAACGCCGCCGCGTTCACCGCCCCACACTCGGTCGACACCGTGGCAGTCGACACGGCAGGGCATGTCAGCATCGAGGGACTCGCCGCGGCCCTCCAGTCAGATGAGGTGGCGCTCGCCGCCGTGCAGCACGCAAATCAGGAACTCGGCACGGTGCAGCGACTCGAAGACGTCGCTCGCGCTACCCAGGCGGCGGACGTTCCCTTGCTCGTTGACGCGACCTCGAGCATCGGTCACATCGACCCTCCTGCGTATTGGGACGCGCTCGTGGCGCATCCCGCTGACTGGGGCGGGCCTGCTGGCATTGGCGTGCTGGCCCTTGAGCCGCACACTCGGTGGCTGCAGGCATGGCCAGATGGCGACGACTGGGCACCTGGCGGCATCAGCGTGCCCCTGGCTCTCGCGTCGGCCGTGGCCTTGCAGGAACGCGAGGAGGCGCGGCGCGAGCAGAACGACCGCCTCGCGGCCCTCGTGTACCGCATCCGCGCCACAGCCGCACAGGTGCCTGGCGTGGACGTGCTGGGCGATCCCCACGAGCGCCTTCCCCACGTCGTCACGTTCAGTTGCCTGTACGTGGATGGCGAGGTGTTGCTGGGAGAACTCGATCGGCGCGGATTCGCGGTCGGCTCGGGCTCAGCCTGCGTATCAGGCACGCTCGAGCCGTCGCGGGTGCTCGCCGCCGTTGGCGCACTCACCCACGGCAATGTGCGCGTCGCGCTACACCCCGGAGTCTCTGAAGACGACATCGAGCGTTTCCTGACGGAACTACCAGACGCGCTCGACGTGGTGCGAAAGCGCATCGGCGCCCCGCACATCGCGTCGTGAGCGATCAGCCAGCCAGCGCACCATCCGTGGTGGATGCCAGAGACACGGCATGCCCCATGCCGATCATCATGCTGGCCAAGGCCGCCAAGGGCCTCGCGGCGGGCACCGAGATCACGGTCCTGGCCACCGACCTCGCCGCGCGTTACGACGTGCCCGCATGGGCGCGCATGACGGGCAACGACTTTGTGGGGGAAAGCGAAACGGACGGCGGGGCGCTAGCCCTCACCGTCCGTTTGCGAAGCTGATCTGATCAGCTGAACGAGTCACCACACGCACACGAACTGCCCGCGTTGGGGTTGTCGATCGTGAAGCCCTGCTTCTCGATCGTGTCCGCGAAGTCGATCTTCGCACCGTCAAGGTACGGAACCGACATCTTGTCCACGACCACCTGGACGCCGTCATAATCCTTGACAGCGTCGCCGTCGAGCGTGCGCTCGTCGAAGTAGAGTTGGTAGATCAGGCCGGAGCAGCCGCCAGGCTGCACCGCCAGACGCAAACGAAGGTCGTCGCGACCCTCCTGCGCAAGGAGGCTCTTGACCTTCGATGTAGCCGCGTCGGTGATGACCACGCCGTGCGCCGAAGTCTCAGTTACGGTGTCTGTCATATGGCGACTCCTTCCAATACGAGTTCCCTCTAGGGTACGACGCTGCGCGTCGCCCTGTGAACACCAACGCGGGGTCCGACGAGTTTGTGCCCGTCAGCGAGGCGCCCACGTCTGCGCCACGCGACGTACGCCGTCCGCCAAGCCTGAGCGCCCATGCCGCGCCTCGTGTGCCGAGGACAGTCCCGCGGCCATGAGGTCGCGGCGCCCCACGTTGACGGCGGTGCTGAGCATCGTCGCTGGCACTCCCCCACGTGCCGCCACTGCGGCCACGCTCGCGGCCACTCCCTCGTCAAGCGACGACGGCGTGAGGTCGCCCCCCACTCCCATCACCAGGTCTGCGGCGGTGGCGGCATCGGCGAGGCCCGACGCATCGGCCAGGTAGTGCGAAGCGGGAATGATTCGGGCGCCCAGGGCAGCCAAAGCGTAGGCGAGACCTCCCGCCGCGCCCGTCCCTGGCTGGTCAGAGAGCCGTGACGGCCCCACGAGGGACCCGCGAACGGCCACGGCATCGGCCTCGCTCGAGATCTCGACCCACCGCTGTTCTTGCGCCTGAGCGGCGGCGGCGAGCGCGCCATCGCCCTCCCTGCCGTCGACGAGAGCGGCGCTCATGCCGTGAAAGCCCAGCAGCGGCCTGCGTGAGGTGGTCAGCGCCACGAGGTCGAGACCCTTGAGCGCTTGTCGCACCGCGACGAGCCCGCCTCCCCATAGGTCCGCGGCGTCACCAGCGGGCGGCACGTCGCCCACTGGGATGACCACGGGTGCAGTGGCGCCTGCCGCCGCGAGGCCCAGGAGCGCCGCCGACACGTCGAGTGGGTTCCAACGCGCCGCGCCTTGTGCGGGCGTCAGCCACACTGCGCCGCCGTGCGTGACGACCTCCGCTCCCCCGGCGAGGGAGCGCTCGCCGGCCCACGCGTCGGCCGTGCGCGGGCCGCCATCCCCCACCGGCAGGGCCTCGATGGCCGAGCCAGGCGACGCCTCGCTCCATACCTGAGCAACCGCCACCGCCGCCGCACGAGCGCCCATGGCGTCGTCCCCCGGCCAACCATTCACCGCTGCCACCACTCGCATGCGGACCAGTGTGCATGCTCAGGGCGTAGGGGGACGACGAACCGGAGGCCCTCACGCGTGAAACAATGGTCAGATGACGCAGACGTTCCAGGAACCCGAGGCATCGCCAGCGCTGCTCCTGCTGGGGCAACGCACGGACCCCGTGTCCGAGCGCGGCGTGGACTGTCCAGGAGACCTCCCCGAACCCTCCGACCCCCATTTGGTGGAACGCGCGCGCAAGGCCAAGGAGGCGCTCGGAGACCGGGTATTCATCCTTGGCCACCACTACCAGCGCGACGAGGTCATCCAGTTCGCCGACGTGACGGGCGACTCGTTCAAATTGGCTCGCGATGCGGCGGACCGGCCGGATGCCGAGTTCATCGTGTTCTGCGGAGTGCACTTCATGGCCGAGAGCGCCGACATTCTCACGTCCGACGATCAGGCGGTGATTTTGCCGGACATGGCCGCTGGTTGCTCGATGGCCGACATGGCTGGCATCAGCCAGGTCGAGGATGCTTGGGCGCAGCTCGACGAGGTGGGCGTCGCGAGCCGCACGGTGCCGATCACCTACATGAACTCGACGGCAGCCATCAAGGCCTTCTGTGGCCGACACGAAGGCGCGGTGTGCACCTCCTCTAACGCCGAGGTGGCGCTGCGGTGGGCCTTCGACCAGGTGGGCGGCATTGACGGCGACGGAAAGGTGCTGTTCATGCCGGACCAGCACTTGGGCCGCAACACGGCGGTGCTGCAACTGGGGCTCAGCCTCGACGATTGCGTGGTGTGGGACCCGCGCAAGCCGCTGGGAGGAAACACCGCCGAACAGTTGGACGCCGCCCGCGTGATCCTGTGGAAGGGTCACTGCTCCGTGCACGGCCGATTCCGCAAGGCCAACGTGGACACGCTGCGCGAGAACGTGCCAGACATCAACATCTTGGTGCACCCCGAGTGCACGCACGAGGTGGTCACCAACGCTGACTACGTGGGCTCCACCGAGTACATCATCAAGGCGCTCGACGCGGCCGAACCGGGAAGCGCCTGGGGAATCGGCACGGAACTGAACCTGGTGCGCCGCCTCGCGAACGCCCACCCCGACAAGCAGGTGCACTTCCTGGAAGACACGGTGTGTTTCTGCTCCACGATGAACCGCATCGACCTGCCACACCTCGTGTGGACGCTCGAATCGCTGTTGGCTGGCGAGGTCCCCAACCGCATCGTCGTCGACAAGACCACCCAAGAGCAGGCGCGGGTCGCGCTCGACCGCATGCTCGCTCTTCCGGCGGCGCAGCCGGAAAAGGACTGATAGCCGACGCCACCACCGGCACGGCTGACGAGAGGACGACCACCACATGGCACGCAAGGAACACCCAGAGGAGCTTTCCGCCGAGGAGGCAGCCGCTGGCAAGGGCCGACCAACGCCCAAGCGCCGCGAGCAAGAGGCAGCCCACCGGCGTGCATTGGTCGCCGACCCGAAATCGGGAACCAAGGAGCGCAGGGCCCGCATCCGGGAGCAGCGCGCCAAGGAGCAGCAGGCCATGCTGAACGGCGACGAGAGGAACATGCCCGTCGAGCACCGTGGGCCCGTTCGCCGCTACATCCGCGACTTCATTGACGCCCGCACCAGCCTGGGCGAGTTCGCGCTGCCTGGGTCGATCGCATTCGTCATCGCGTCACTGTTCTTCAACTCGAACCCGAACGTGGGCGGCCTCATCATCTTCGCCTTCTATGGACTCGTGTTTGCCGCCATCGGCGACACCATGTGGGCCATGCGCTCGATGCGCAGGCGCATCACCGAGAAGTTCGGCGCCGACGCCCTCGGCCGCGGGTGGCGCCTGTACTCTGCAGCACGCCTCATGAATCTGCGTCGCTTGCGCGTTCCAAGGCCAGTAGTCAAACGCGGCGAGTACCCGGTCTAGGGGCGCGCTCCCCGTGAGGCGCCTACACGGGCCACGTGGGCTTTCACCCGCTTGGCGTCAGCGCTGAGCCTCGACGTAGCGTTGCGCGACCTGGCATCGGAAGGGTTCCCCTTCGAGGTAGATCTCGCGAGGGGATCCTGACGGCCTGCGCGTGTCAAACGTGGCGGCATCGCGCACCGCGTCGAAGGCGCGCAAGATGGTGGGGAACTGGACGTCCCCATAGGGAACCTCAGTGAAGAGTTCCTTTCCAGGCGGTTCAACGCCATCCGCCATCGCCTCGCTCTTCACCGGCACCCGCACCTCGATGGGTCCATCCGATTCCCAACTGACTTCGCCGTGATAGACCACGACGAGGGCCTGGCTCCTGTCGATATCGGCGCCTGCCCTCTGCGTGAGCAATGCGACCGCGCGTTCGATGTGTGACGGGAGATCTGCGGCCGTAGTGCGCGCCATGTGTGCGACGTACGCCTGGGCAGCTACCTCACGGGTCGACACCGTGGGCCCGTCAACCGCGGAGCGGGACGGCTCGGTGAACAGGTCGGTCGCGAGACTGTCGAGCAGAGCGGTCGCGCGCTCATGCGCCCGGGCGGCTTCGACCCTGTACTCGGCGAGCAATCTGCGCCGCTCAACCTTGGACGCGTCGAGGATCGCGCCGATGCGCTCGAGCGGCATGCCAACGCGACGCAGCAACGCGATCATGCGTGCGCGCTGCGCCTGCGATGGCAGGTAGTAGCGATACCCCGTGTACTCGTCGACCAGGTCCGGCTGCAGCAGGCCTCGTCGCTCGTACAAGCGGAGCGCCTTGGCAGATAGCCACGTGACGCGGCTGAACTCGCCGATCGACAGCCTCGGGCTGGTCTCGCTCATCTCAACAAGTATGTGACCTCGGTGGCCCACTTGCTGCGATCCGGCTCCGATTGCGGATCCGTGAGGAACTGCTCCGTGCGGCCTTGCCAGTGGATTCCGTCGGAACGCTCATCGATCGCGAGTACTAGCCCTTGGACCTGCGCCCACTCCCACATCTCCCGATGCACAGTGGCGAGCACATCGGGCCCGCCTTCGGGCCTGGCGACCAGGTATCGGCCTGCGGGAAGGGCGCCGGTATCGAATCCCTCGCCGATCTCCATGCACGCTGCCACGGGGACGCTCACCGTGATCTCCATCGGATCCTGTGCAGTCTTCAGGCGGTGGTATTGGTAGATCGGCCCGCCCAGCGGAACCCCGCCCGCAGCCGCCAACGCACTGTAGATGCGCGGGACGTGCGCATTCAAACGATCCCAGTGCGCAAGTTCTGCTGTCATCTTCACGCCGACCCAGGGACGCTCCGGTCGTTGTTCGACAGTGAATTCGGTCATCAGCTTCCTCCTGGTCGCCACCCGTACCTCGGATGGGCCACCGTCAGCCAACACCTTGTCCCAGGGACAGAGTCAAGGGGCTCTGGTGACCGACATGAACCCGCTCGGGGAGGCCGGGCTGATGTCTCGACAGGCCGCGCAGCTCGCATTCTCCGGCGACCGAGTCGAAACGTTACGACACCCCCGCGTGTCGGCGTTAGTGTGGAAGCATGATCAACTACCGCTACCTGGGCAACTCAGGACTCAAGATCACCGAACTCACCTACGGCAACTGGCTCACGCACGGTTCGCAGGTCGAAAATGAGCAGGCGACGGCGTGCGTCAAGGCCGCGCTCGACGTCGGCATTACGTCGTTCGACACTGCCGACGTCTACGCCAACACCAAGGCAGAGACGGTCCTGGGCGAGATCCTCAAGGGTGAACGCCGCGAGAGCCTCGAGATCTTCACCAAGGTGTTTTGGCCGACAGGCCCCGGCGGAGCAAACGACTCGGGGCTGAGCCGCAAGCACATCATGGAGTCCATCAACGGCTCCCTGAAGCGCCTGCAGACAGACTACGTGGACCTCTATCAGGCCCACCGCTACGACCACGAGACACCGCTCGAAGAGACAATGCAGGCGTTCGCCGACGTGGTCCGCCAGGGCAAGGCCCACTACATCGGCGTGAGCGAGTGGACCGCCGACCAAATCCGCGCGGGAGCGGCCCTGGCGAAGCAGCTGGGCTTCCAGCTCATCTCCTCTCAACCCCAGTACTCGATGCTGTGGAGGGTGATTGAGGACGAGGTGGTGCCAGCCTCCCACGAGTCGGGTGTGAGCCAGATTGTGTGGTCCCCCGTCGCCCAAGGCGTGCTCACCGGCAAGTACAAGCCTGGCCAGGCTCCGCCAGCGGGATCGCGTGCCACGGACGAGAAGGGCGGCAAGAAGATGATTGGCCGCTTCTTCGACAACGAGGTGCTCCTGGAGCGCGTTCAGAAACTGAAGCCCATCGCCGACGAACTGGAACTCAGCATGGCGCAACTTGCCGTCGCATGGGTCCTCCAGAACAACAACGTGGCCGCAGCCATCGTCGGCGCCTCCCGACCGGAGCAGGTGCACGAGAACGCCAAGGCGTCCGGAGTGACGATTCCTGCGGAACTCATGTCACGGATTGACGACGCCCTAGGCGACGTGGTGGTCCGCGACCCTCGCCAGACGGTGGAAAGCAACCCCACGGGTCGCCCTTCCTGACCCGCCGCAGACACACGAAGGCCCCGCAACCTCACGGTTGCGGGGCCTTCGTGCTTCAAAGGAGAAAACAATGCGATTCGTACGCCTGGCAGGTGCGTACACCTTCTACAACGGCACTATCCGGCGTTTGGTTCCCGCCTCGTGGCAGAATTTTCTCACCCACCCGAACACCTGCAGTTCTTGGGCCGTGACCCTCGAAGTCCCCGGCGATATCATGGTCACGAGGTGATGCACCATGCCCTCGCCTACGCTCCGAGAGGCAGCCGTCGCCGGGAGTTTCTACCCCCGGAGTGCCGACGTATTGCGCGACACCGTCGACGCGCTGCTTGCCGACGCCGCCTCATCGCCGGCCCCGATGCCCAAGGCCCTGGTGGTCCCGCACGCTGGCTACCAGTACTCCGGTCCCGTTGCCGCATTCGCCTACGCCCGCGCGGCACAAGGGCGGGGCCTCGTCGAGCGGGTGATCGTCATCGGCCCCAGCCATCGGGTGCCGTTGCGCGGGATCGCCCTTGCCGGCGCGCAGGGATTCGC
Organism: Demequina sp.; assembly: GCF_016278775.1. Lineage (GTDB taxonomy): Bacteria > Actinomycetota > Actinomycetes > Actinomycetales > Demequinaceae > Demequina. The sequence goes on from NZ_JADQBF010000055.1 coordinate 53,053, forward strand.
TACGCCGCTCGGGGTGGTCAGGGTGCCCGACGACTGGGCCACGGACCAGTTGTCCACGCTCCCCCAGGTGTGCGTCGCACCAGACGCGCATCGATGGGAGCACTCGGTGGAGGTTCAGTTGCCCTTCATCCAACGCACCCTGGGAGACGTGGAGGTGGTCCCGCTGGTGGCGGGCGAGGCGACCGGCGACGAGGTCGCCGATGTACTCGAGGCGCTGTGGGGCGGGCCGGAGACACTCCTGGTGGTGAGCACTGACCTGTCGCACTACCTGCCGGACAGCGAGGCCAAGCTGATCGACGCCGCCACCGTCGCCAAGATCGCCGCGCTCGACGGGCCGATCCACCACGAGTACGCGTGCGGCGCGACCCCGCTTAATGGGCTGCTCGTCGCGGCACGCCGCCGCGCCCTGCGTCCCACGTTGCTGGATCTTCGCAACTCTTCAGACACTGCAGGCGACCCCACCAGCGTCGTCGGCTACTGCGCCTTTGCCTTCGAGGAGGACGGCCGTGGCTAACTCCGACGCTTCCACCGCCGCGGACGACGCCGTCCTCCCGCCCGATGCTGGCGGCATCCTGATCCCCCTTGCGTGGGCGGCGATCAGGTCCGCACTGGGCGAACCTTCCACGTTCCCCACCGAGAAGCCGACGTGGCTCCTGGCGCCGGGCGCGAGTTTCGTCACCCTGACGGAAGAGCACGCGCTGCGAGGATGCATCGGGTCGCTCGAGGCCAGGCTGCCGCTCCGTGACGATGTGCAAGCCAACGCCGTCGCCGCCGCCTTGCGCGACCCCCGCTTCCCGCCGCTAGACCGCGATGAGATCGACCAGGTTGCCCTCGAGGTCTCCGTCCTGTCCCCGTCGTCGCCGCTAGACGTCACTGGCTTCGTCGAGGCGTACAACGCTCTCCGGCCGGGAACCGACGGTGTAATCCTTGAGGTGGGATCGCGACATCGGGCGACGTTCCTGCCCCAGGTATGGGGCGAGTTGCCGCAGCCTGAGGCCTTCTTGCGCCACCTGTGGCTCAAGGCCGGGGTCGAGCCGGGGGTCTGGCACGCAGAGACCCGCCTGCACACCTACACCGTCGCGGCGTGGCAGGAGCGCCCGTCGACACGGAACGGGGGGTAGCGGACGTGACAGGGCCACCCACCCCCAGTGCCGGAGAAAACGCTCCCGACGTCGAGTCGTGGCCGGACTCCCCGACGGCGCGCTGGTGGACCCCGCTCGACGACGGCCGTATTCAGTGCGACCTGTGTCCCCGACGCTGCCGCCTGCACGCGGGACAGCGAGGATTCTGCTTTGTGCGCGCGAGAGACGGCGACCGCATGGTGCTCACCACCTACGGACGGAGCTCGGGCTTCGCGATAGACCCGGTCGAGAAGAAGCCGTTGGCACACTTCCACCCAGGCACCGCTGTGCTGTCGTTCGGGACGGCTGGCTGCAACCTCAACTGTCGGTTCTGTCAGAACTGGGACATCTCCAAGTCCCGCGAGTGGGACCGGCTCGCAGCGGTGGCCGGTCCGGACGAGATCGCTCAGACGGCGTCCGCCTCTCACTGCGACTCCATCGCCTTCACCTACAACGACCCGGTGATCTTCGCCGAGTACGCGATCGACACCGCCCGCGCCTGCCACGAGCGCGGCATCCACACGATCGCGGTCACCGCCGGCTACATCAGTCCAGAGGCCAGGGCCGAGTTCTTTGCACCCATGGACGCCGCCAACATCGACCTCAAAGGGTTCACCGAGGACTTCTACCGGAAGGTCACTGGCAGCCACCTGCGCGACGTGCTCGACACCATCGTCTGGGTGCACGACCACACCGACACCTGGATGGAACTGACGACCCTCCTCATTCCCGGCCACAACGACTCGCAGGATGAGATCGCGCGCATGGCGCGCTGGATCCTCGCAGAACTAGGGCCCAACGTGCCCCTCCACTTCTCGGCGTTCCACCCCGACTTCAAGATGCTCGACATTCCCCCCACACCCCCCGCGACCCTGCGCAAGGCGCGGGCCGCTGCGCTCGATGCCGGGCTCCGCTTTGTCTACACCGGCAACGTGCATGACCCGGAATGCGAGACGACCAGTTGTCACGCGTGTGGGCAGTCGCTCATCGAGCGGGACTGGTACAGGATCCTCGCCTACCGCCTCACGGAGAACGGCCGCTGCCCGTCGTGCGGAACCGCGGTCCCTGGACGCTTCGGTGATGCGGTCGGCCACTGGGGTCAACGCTCGCTCCCGATCAGCGCGTCGCCAACTTCCTATTGATGCGGGACGGCCAGAAGGGGCCCTCGTAGACCAGCGCTGTGTAGCCCTGCACCAAGGTGGCGCCAGCGTCGAGAACCGCAACCGCATCGTCGGCCGTGGTGACCCCGCCCACGCCAATGAGGCACATGTCCGCCCCCACCCGTACCCGCAACCGGGCGATCACGTCGACCGTCCGGCCGAGCAGCGGCGGACCTGACAACCCGCCGGGGCCGCGATCGTGCGCGATGGTCGTGTTCGTCGCAACAATTCCATCAAGGCCGAGTTCGAGCGCCAGGGAGGCCACTGCGTCGATGTCCTCATCCGTCAGATCGGGCGCAATCTTGACCAACAGCGGCACCTTTCGGCCCCTGACCGCCTCTGACGCGCCCGCCCTGGCGTGTTCCAGAATGGGGCGCAACGCCGCGACCGACTGCAGATCACGTAGTCCCGGCGTGTTCGGCGATGACACGTTCACGACGAGGTAGTCCGCGTACGGGGCAAGCACTCGCGCACAGTATCCGTAGTCAAGCGGCGCATCCTCGGCCGACGTGGTCTTGTTCTTGCCGATGTTGACGCCGACAATCGCCGCCCGCCCCACCGCAGAGCGCCGAAGCGTCGCGAGCCTACGCGCGGCCGCGTCCGCTCCCTCGTTGTTGAATCCCATCCGATTGCGCAAGCCGCGGATGTCCAGCTCTCGCCACGCGCGGGGCAGTTCGTTGCCTGGTTGAGGCTTGGGAGTGACCGTCCCGACCTCCACGTGAGAGAAGCCCGCAAGCCACAGGCTCTTGACGGCAACCGCGTTCTTGTCGAGGCCAGCCGCGAGGCCCAACGGAGCCGGAAAGTCGATTCCCATGGCGCGCACGGCAGCCGCCGCTGGTGCTGGCCGCATGAGCCTCAGCCATCGCGCCGCCGCCACGAGCGGCCACCCCCACCGGAGTGCGGCAACCGCCGCATGATGGGCTCGCTCGGTGCTCATCCTGACGATGACCCAGCGAAACAGTAGGGCGTACATGCGATCAATTTAGCGGGATAGGCTCGGGGCCATGACCACGATTTCCACCACCGACCAGTCCCTTCCCACCCTGGCTTGCGACGCCCTCATCCTCGGCGTGGACGCAGACGGCAAGGTTGCGGCACATCCGCAACTGCCTTCCGATGTCCAGGAGACCCTCACCGAGACCGCCGCCCAACTGGAGGCCAGCGGGAAGCTCGGCGCCGTCACGGTGCTTCCCGGTGCGAACACCGCCGCTCGCCGCATCGTGCTCGTTGGCCTCGGAGACGCCTCCGACGGCGACTTGCGGTTTGCCGCCGGGTGCGCGTCCCGCTCGTGCGGGAAGAAGCCGGGAACCGTCGTCGTCGGCCTGCCTGCGACGAGCGACCGCGCGGCCTCCGCCATCGCCGAAGGGGCACTGCTGGGCGCCTACGCGTTCACCGACTACAAGTCAGAGGCTGAGGGCGAAGACGAGAAGTCCTTCACCAGCTGGCTGATCGCTGGAGCGTCGGGAGCCGCGATCGAGCGCGCCAAGGTCATCGCTGGCGCCGTGGCAGGGACGCGAGACCTCATCAACACTCCCCCGCTCGACATGTTCCCCGCCTCGCTTGCCGAGATCTCACAGGGCTATGGCGCGCAGCTTGATTGCGACGTCAAGGTGTGGGAACCCCAGCAGCTCGCCGACGAAGGCTTTGGGGGCCTCTTGGCGGTCGGGATGGGGTCCTCTCGCCTTCCGCGCCTGGTGCGAGTCGCCTGGGCGCCAGAAGGCGCCACGCAGACGATTGCCCTCGTGGGAAAGGGCATCACCTTTGACACCGGCGGCATCTCGCTCAAGCCGCCCAAGTCGATGGAGACCATGAAGTCAGACATGTCCGGCTCCGCGGCCGTCCTGCACACCGTGCTCGCCGCCGCCCGCGCCAAGCTGCCGATCGCCGTCACCGGTTGGCTGTGCCTGGCGGAGAACATGCCCTCAGGGACGGCACAACGACCGTCGGACGTCATTCGCATCTACGGCGGCAAGACCGTCGAGGTTCTCAACACCGACGCCGAGGGCCGGCTGGTGCTCGCCGACGGCCTGGTGCGCGCCATCGAGGAGAAGCCAGACGTCGTGATCGATGTGGCGACCCTGACGGGGGCACAGGGCGTCGCGCTCGGACAGCGCACGTCTGGAGTCATGGGCTCCGCTGACCTCCAGGCAGAGATTGTCGCAGCTGCCGACGCCGTGGATGAGGACATGTGGCCGATGCCGCTGCGGGACTACCTGCTCGAGATGGTCGAGTCCAAGGTGGCCGACCTCAAGAACACAGGCGACTCAGGCGGAGCCGCTGGCATGCTCACGGCCGGGATGTTCCTCAAGCAGTTCGTGGGCGACGCCACCTGGGCGCACGTCGACATCGCGCGGCCTTCATTCAATGAGGGCGGCCCGTACGGCTACACCGTTCCGGGCGCCACGGGCGCGGCAGTGCGGACGCTGTTCGAGTTCCTCGAGCGCCGCGCCGCATAGGTCAAGCCGCATAGGTCAACGGGCGGCGGGCGCCAGCAGGTCGGCGCCCGCTAGAGCTGGCGGTGCTTCTCGTTCCACTCGCGCATGCGCGATGGGTAGCCAGACAGGTTCACGTCGAACACGGGCACCGACAGGTCCTTGGCAACCTTGCGGGCGGCGGCGGCGTCCGGAACCTTGCGGCGGGTCCACTCTCCCGTGCCAGCCACCACCACGAGCGTCGTCTGTGTGACGCGGGTAGCTGGCTCGATGAAGGCCTCACAACCCTCTCGTTCAGAAATGAACGCGCGGAAGTGCTGCATCGTCTTGGCCTGAGCCTCGCGCGATCCAGAACCCGTCGGTGTCACTGTCGATGTGCTACGGCCAAAGAGGCGCCCCAGAAAACTCATGATCACAGCGTAGTCATGGTTGTCGAGTTCGCGCGGTGCGCCACGAGTGGCAAGATGGGACATACCCGCATCCTTACAAGGAGAATTGAGTCCCGTGACCGAGTCCATACCCCACTCGTTTGACGTTCTCGTCCTCGGCGGCGGCTCCGGCGGATACGCCGCAGCCCTGCGCGCCTCCCAGCTCGGTCTGAGCGTGGGGATGGTCGAAGAGGCCAAGGTAGGCGGCACCTGCCTGCACTGGGGATGCATCCCCACCAAGGCCCTGCTGCACGCCGCCGAAGTCGCCGACCATGCTCGCCACGGCGAGTCCATTGGCGTCAACACCGAGTTCCATTCGATCGACATGCCCAAGGTCAACGCCTACAAGCAGGGCGTTGTCGACCGTCTCTACAAGGGTCTGCAGGGCCTGGTGAAGTCCCGCAAGGTGACCGTCATCGAGGGCCACGGCACCCTGGTCGGTCCCGACGCGATCGAGGTGCGCGGCGAGCGCTACACCGGCAAGAACGTGATCCTTGCGAGCGGCTCGTACAGTCGCACCCTTCCCGGCCTCGAGATCGGCGGACGCGTCATGACGTCCGACCAGGCGCTCGCCATGGAATGGGTACCTCAGTCAGCGATCGTGATCGGCGGCGGCGTCATCGGCGTTGAGTTCGCCTCCGTGTGGAAGTCATTTGGCGCGGATGTCACCGTCATCGAGGCACTGCCTCACCTCGTGCCCAACGAAGACGAGTCCCTGTCTAAGGGTCTCGAACGCGCGTTCCGCAAGCGCGGCATCGACTTCAAGCTCGGAGCACGGTTCAAGGAAGTCACCCAAGACGACAACGGCGTGACCGTCACCCTTGAGGACGGCACCACCCTTCAGGCCGACGTGTTGTTGGTCGCGGTGGGCCGCGGTCCCCGCACCTCCGGTCTCGGCTTCGAAGAGCAGGGCGTGCGCGTTGACCGCGGCTTCGTCCTGACCGACGAGAGGCTCCACACCGGCATTGCGAACATCTACGCGGTCGGTGACATCGTCCCTGGGCTGCAACTCGCACACCGCGGCTTTCAGCAAGGCATCTTCGTGGCAGAGCAGATTGCCGGGCTGAGCCCCGCGCCTATCGTCGAGGCGAACATCCCGCGCGTCACGTACTGCGAGCCGGAGGTCGCCTCCGTCGGGCTCACCGAGGCCAAGGCCAAGGAGCAATACGGCGACGACAAGGTGAAGGCGCTCGAGTACAACCTGGGCGGCAACGGCAAGAGCCAGATCTTGGGAACCGCAGGGTTCATCAAGCTGGTGCGCGTGGTCGATGGACCCGTCGTGGGCGTTCACATGCTCGGTTCTCGCGTTGGCGAGCAGATCGGCGAGGCGCAGTTGATTGTCAGTTGGGACGCCCACCCTGAGGACGTTGCCCCCCTCATTCACGCCCACCCCACCCAAAACGAGTCGCTCGGGGAAGCGCACCTCGCGCTTGCCGGCAAGCCGCTTCACGCGCACGACTAGGCCTCAAGGAGACACGCAATGAGCACCGACGTCACCCTCCCCGCGCTCGGAGAGTCTGTCACCGAAGGCACGGTGACCCGCTGGCTGAAGTCAGTGGGAGACGCCGTCGCGGTGGACGAGCCCCTTCTCGAGGTGTCGACCGACAAGGTCGACACCGAGATTCCCTCCCCCGTGGCGGGAACCCTGCTTGAGATCCTCGTGAACGAAGACGACACCGTCGAGGTGGGCACCGTCTTGGCTCGACTGGGTGATGAGTCAGAGAAGGGATCGGCGCCCGCCGCGCCTGAGCAGCAGGCCGCACCGGCACCTGAGCCTGAGCCTGAGCAGCAGGAAGCTGCGCCCGAGCCGGAGCAGCAGCAGGCCGCACCGGCGCCCGAGCCTGCGAAGCAGGAAGCTGCGCCGGAGCCGGAGCCTGAGCCTGAGCAGCAGCAGGCCGCACCTGAGCCCCCGCTCCCCCG
>NZ_JADQBF010000071.1 GCF_016278775.1 Demequina sp.
CTCTTCCGATCTGCCACATCCGCCGCGCTACGCCCGCGTGACCCGCAGCCCCCTGAATCCCTTGGATGAGCGGACCTTCTCGCTCTGGCCCCACGGGGCCCCGGCGTCGTCCGTTTGTCCTGCGACCTGGCCGCAAGACAAGCACAACGGTGATGAGTGCTGGGTAGAGACTGGGCCAAGGGAAAGGGGCTGGCTGGTGGGGGTGCGGTGATGTCGGCCACGGTTCGTGTTGGGGCAACGCCAGCACTCGGGGTCAACACGGGAGAAATGATTGAGAATGAGCCGAACTCGTGACTCCGGTGCGACCGTGAGGCTCGGAATGAGCCCGTCGGCGATTGCAGCGATGGCCTTGCTCTACTTGGTGGGGATTGCGTTCGCGGGGCTGGCCGCGCGTGATGAAAGCTGGGGGCTCGCTCTCATGCTGTTGATACTCGCGGCGTCCTACGCGGTGGTATTCGCGGGTTCGTTGAGATCTGGGATCGTGGTGCATGAACGCTCGTGGACACTGCGGGGAATCGTGACGGAGCGAACGATACCTAGCAGTTCGGTGAAGGGCCTCGCCTTCGGTATGGGTTGTTATGTGGTGACCCGATACGCGATGGAGCTTTCCACGACCTTGGTGCAGTTCTACGACCCGCTCAAGAGACGTCGGAGCGCCATCATGGAGACGCTCGTCGATGCGTCCGGCATCTCACTGCAGATCATTGACCGGACGCATGGCCTCGACCGGGTGCGACGCGAGCGCGACGCGATGCTCCCGCTTCCGGCAGAACAGGCGGCTGAGGCGCAGGCCGCCTTGAAGTGGAGCTTCATCCGCTACCGATGGTGGCAGTGGGTGATCGTGTTGATCCCGCTGCTTGCCTGGGGGCTCACCCTGATGGGTGAGGCGTGAAGCCTTGCACCTTCGCAGGTTCGACGGTTGCAATCCGGACCGACAATGGTGATCTGTCGTTGATGCTCGGTGACGAGCAGGGTTCCACGAATGTGATGATGCCGGTGACGGTGAACCCGGACGGGTCGTTGGCGTCGGCGACGATTGCCAACGCCGAGGCGGTGACTCGCACCTCCTACACCCCGTATGGGGAGCTGCGTGGCGCCGACAACCTGGCGACGGACAGGGGTTGGTTGGGTCAGGTCGAGGACCGTGTGGTCGGCACGGGTGCGAGCTCGACGGGCACGGGGCTGACCTATTTGAACGCCCGCTACTACGACCCCGCCACCAGCAGGTTCATCTCACCAGACCCGCTCATGGACCCCGGCGACCCAAAGACGCTGGACCCGCACAGGTATGCCGACAACAACCCAGTGGTGTTCAAGGATGCGAGTGGGCTCAGGCCCACATGCGCTTCCGGCGGTGCCCTCGATCAGGATGCGTGCTTCTACGGCACCACGGGCGTTGAGTTGAACCCGTACCTCCCGGATCCCTTTGAGGGCGGGATGAACCGTGAGTACGACCGTGGCATGAACGGGCCGAAGCGTCCGCATAAGGTCGGCGTGTCAACTGGAGACGCACTGTTCATCCCGAAACTGGCAGTGAATTTCCTTGGCGGGGTCCTCAACGCGGGGATTTCAACCGCCAACGGCGCAATCTGGCTGGGATCAACTATCACGAGCGGGCCACCACCGGCGATTCCGAGCGTGCCGGTGTGGGACGGCGATTCACCAGAACGAGGCAGATTCTATTACTGGTCCAGCTACACAGGCTCTGGCGTCTCTGCCATCTTCGGGCCAAAGGTTATGAAACCACGCACAGCCAGTAGCGCTACGGCCAGCGAAGCCGCAAACACCGGACGTGCGATTGTCGATGAGGGCAAGTTCAACTACCTCTTCGGGAAAGTCACTTCGGGCGCCCACAACGCGGATCGGTCGGTGCAGAACGCCCAGCAGTTGGCCCGGATCGGGGTCTATGACAACACGGCCGGAAGGTCGTTGTTGTCGAGCCACTTCGATGACGTGGTTGCGGACAGCAACAACATCGTGAGAACGTTCACCCACAAGAATTACGGCACGTTCCAGGTTCGTGAATCTCTCTTCGCCGGGCCGGGAGGGTTCTTGAAGTTCGAGTCGACTTGGCAAGTCACTGACGACGGTCTGCGGCTGTCGACGGTTATTCCGATGGGTGGCTCCTGATGAGCGTTCGGCTTGAGGTTCCTGACCTCGACGATCTCAGTGATCTCGGGGTCGCGATCGAGCCGTCTGAGCAGCCTGGAGTCGTTTCGTTGACGGCGTGGGCGGGTGACGGTAGCAGCGTGACTCTCACCTGGGACGAGATCGCGGGATCAGCGAGCATCCGGTGGGTCGACGGAGACCATGAGCGCCTGGTGCTTGAGCGAGAGACTGCGTCGAAGATCTCGGTTCGGGCCGACGGCGCTAGCCTTCAGTTTCACGTCTGGTCCCGATCCCAGGGCCTGGGCGGCGAACTGGTCGTACGGGTCGGCGAGGGCGTGTCGGTGCGTGACGTTCTGTTGCGGGTCTAGCGGGGTCAGCTGGCGGAGAGTCGTCGTGCTTCGTAGCGCAGGTATGTACCCTCGATGAGTGCGCGGATGGTGGCGCGTTCGTCGGGTTCGAGTTGGTCGAGAGCGCCTGGGTGCATGCGCAGGGCGAGCCAACCCCGGTTTCCCGGACGGGTTGTGTGTTGATCATGCCGCAATTGCGGCACCCCCGGTACGTGATTTCCTGAGAGCGCGTCACTAGCGGGATGCGGTGGGATTGGTCAAAGAGGCGTTGGCGCGGGCACCCTCTACACCCGCGCCAACCGCAGCACCCTAAAGCCCTTGGACGAGCGGATCTTCTCGATCTGACCCCACGGCGCCCCGGCGTCGTCCGTTTGCTCTGAGATCCAGCGCGCCAGCGAGTCGGCCCCCAGGTTCTTCTGGACTACCAACCACGCCTCGCCGCCGGGCTTCAGTCGCGGCAGCCACGCCGCCAGCAGCTCGTGCAGCGCGGTCTTGCCGATGCGGATGGGCGGGTTGGACCAGATCGCGTCAAAACGGGCCTCAGGGGGCACTTCCGAGGCGGTCACCACGGAAATGGGCGCCAATTCCGGCGCCGACGCCTTCACGCGGGCCACGTTGAGGCGCAGCAGGTCCATGGCGCGCTCGTTGACGTCCAGGGCGGTCACCCGCGCCGAGGGCTCGCGCAGGGCCGCCGTCAGCGCGATGGGACCCCAGCCGCAGCCCAGGTCCAGCACGTCGCCCGCCGGGGGAGCGCCCACCGTATCGAGCAGCACCGTCGTGCCCAGGTCCACATGCGCCGGGGAAAACACACCTGGCGCGGTCTCCAACGAGAACGTGCGGCCGTCGAGTGTGACACTGATCTGGCGTCGCTCATCGGCCGATGCCGGCGTCGCTGAAAAGTAGTGCTCCACGGTAGCCAAGCGTAGTGCGCGACCACGGGGCCACGGCCTCAATGAGACACTAGGTACCTCATGACAGAACCCCAAGACGAGTCCGCCGACGCCACGCCGTCGCCCACCTCGGTCGAGTCAGTGATCGACCGGGTGCTGTCGCGCGCCGGAACGGCCGTGAGCGCGCGCGACGACGCGCACACCGACTACGACGGCGACCAGATGGAACGTGAGTTCCGCGAGGGGCTCAGGCGCGTCGGCAGTCTGTCCACCGAGCTCGAGGACGTCTCCGAGGTGGAGTACCGGCAGTTGCGCCTCGAGCGCGTGGTGCTCGTAGGCCAATGGGTGCGGGGTCCGGCCACCGAGGCCGAGGTGTCACTGCGCGAGCTCGCGGCATTGGCCGAGACCGCAGGCTCCCTCGTGCTCGACGGACTGTTGCAGCGCCGCGCGCACCCCGATCCCGCCACCTACATCGGCAAGGGCAAGGCGATCGAATTGCGCGACATCGCCAAGGCCGTGGGCGCCGATACCGTGATCGTCAACGACGAACTCCAGCCCAGCCAGCGTCGTGCGCTGGAAGACGTGGTCAAGGTCAAGGTCATCGACCGGACCGCGTTGATCTTGGACATCTTCGCCCAGCACGCCAAGTCCAAAGAGGGCAAGGCCCAGGTGGAGTTGGCGCAACTCGAATACCTGCTGCCGCGACTGCGCGGCTGGGGCGAGTCGATGTCCCGTCAGGCCGGTGGCCAGGTGGGTGGCGCGGCCGCCGGAATGGGATCGCGCGGGCCAGGTGAGACCAAGATCGAGTTGGATCGCCGTCGCATCCGCACCCGCATGGCCCAGTTGCGCCGCCAGATCAAGCTCATGGAGCCCGCGCGCAACGTGCGCCGGGAAAGCCGGCTGGCCATGCCCAACGTCGCGATCGTTGGCTACACCAACGCTGGCAAGTCGTCGCTGCTCAACCGTCTTACGGGTGCGGGGGCGCTTGTGCAAAACGCCCTGTTCGCCACGCTCGACCCGACGGTGCGCCGTACCAGCACCCCAGACGGCCGCGACATCACCGTGTCCGACACCGTCGGCTTCGTGAAGGACCTGCCCCACCAGTTGGTGGCCGCCTTCCAGTCCACGCTGGAAGAGGTCACCCACGCGGACCTGGTGCTGCACGTGGTGGACGCCTCCCACCCAGACCCTGAGGGTCAGATTACCGCCGTGCGCACTGTGCTCGCCGATGTCCCAGGCGCCACCGAGGTGGCGGAACTGCTCGTGTTTAACAAGGTCGACGCCGCCGACGAAGAGACGCTGCTGCGCCTACGCGGCCGCCGCGAGCCCCACATCGAGGTCTCCGCGCTCACGGGCCAGGGGATGGGTGAACTGCTCGAGACCATCGCTCAGATGCTGCCGCGGCCCCCAGTGCACGTGGACGTCACGTTGCCGTTCTCGCGAGGGGACCTCGTCAACGAGGCGCACCGCGAGGGCGACGTGCTGAGTGAGGACCACGCTGGAGACGGATACCACCTGGTAGCCGATGTCTCTGACGCGCTCGCGGCGCGCATTCGCGAGGCCGCGTCGGCCGCGTCGTGAAGGCAGTGAAGGGCACGGCCAAGGACGACGCTGTGGCCGACGCGGGGGCTGCCGCAGGGACCGACGCTGGCGCTACCGCTGACGCCGGCGCCGCCGCCCTGTTGGCCACCGTCGTCGCCGCCATGGGTGGCGAAAGGCGCGAGGGCCAGGAAGCCATGGCGTCAGCCGTGGAGGCGGCACTCGCTGGCGACGAGCACCTGCTGGTCCAGGCTGGCACCGGCACCGGGAAATCGCTGGCCTACCTCGTACCCGCCGTGGCGCGCGCCGTGACGCAAGGCGAGCGCATTGTCGTCTCCACGGCCACCCTCGCCTTGCAGCGCCAGGTGTTCTCGAAGGATCTGCCTGCGGTGGTCGACGCGCTCGAGCCGGTGCTGGGTGTACGTGCAAGGTCCGCACTGTTCAAGGGGCGCAGCAACTACCTGTGCGTGCACAAGATGGCCGGTGGTTACGAGGGTGGGGACGACGACGAGGGCGCACTGCCGCTCGGGCCGACGTCTGACTTGGGCCGCGAGGTGGTGAGGCTCAACGCGTGGGCCGAGGAGACGGACACGGGCGACAGGGACGACTTGGTCCCTGGCGTGAGCGGGCGGGCGTGGGCGCAGGTGTCCGTCACGGGACGAGAATGCCTCGAGAGCCAGTGCCCCATGGCGTCGGAGTGCTTCTCGCAGAAGGCGCGCGCAGACGCGGCCCGCGCGCACATCGTGGTCACCAATCACGCGGTGTTGGGGGTGCAGGCCACCAGTCACGACATTCTGGGCGAGCATGACGCGCTGATCGTGGACGAGGCGCACGAACTGGTGAGTCGCATCACCTCGTCGGCCACTCACGAACTCACCGTGCGCGCGATCGAGCGCGCGGGACGGCGGGCGCGACGCATCGGCGTCACCACCGCCCACCTCGATACGGGCGCGCGTGCCGTGGAGGCGGCTCTCGCGGAAGAGACCATTGGGCGCCTGCGCCTGGGACCGTCGGAGCAACTCGCAGCCGCGATCGAGCTGGTGCGTTCCGGTGCGCGCGACGCGCTCAGCGCCGTCACCAAGATCGCCAAGGAGTCCGGTGGAGCACGCGAGGCGGGTGCGGGAGCCAAGATGGCGCAGGCGGCTCTCACCGAGATCGCCGATGTGTGCGAAGAACTCCAGGCGGACCCCGGCCACTACGTCGTCTGGCTCGCCCCGGCCGACGGCGACTACGACGCGACCACGCCCGACCGCATCTTGGCGGCCCCTTTGGACGTGGCGGGAGTCATTGGGGATCGGCTCGTGGGGGAGAAGCCGTCGATCTTCACGTCCGCGACGCTGGCGTTGGGAGGCGGGTTCGAGACGGTGGCGCGCCACCTTGGCGTGCACGAGCCCGTGTCCCTCGATGCAGGCAGCCCGTTTGACTACGCGACCCAAGGAATCCTCTACGTGGCCTCCGAGTTGCCACGCCCCGGCATGGGGGGCATCTCGCCCGAGGCTCTCGACGAGCTGGAGGCCCTCATCACGGCGGCCGGTGGACGCACTCTCGGCCTGTTCTCCTCGCATCGTGCCGCGCTCGCCGCTGCAGAGGCCATGCGCGAGCGCCTCGACGTGCCAGTGCTGTACCAGAAGGACGATCAGGTCTCCACGCTGGTGCGCCAATTCAGGGAGGACCCGCGCACGTGTCTGTTTGGGTCGACAACCCTGTGGCAAGGAGTGGACGTTCCAGGAGCGACCGCCAGCCTCGTCGTGATCGACCGGATACCGTTCCCGCGTCCAGACGAGCCCATCTCGCAGGCTCGCACCGAGGCGGTGGGCCGTGCGGGGGGCAACGGATTCCTGGCCGTGAGCGCGACCCACGCGGCCCTGTTGCTCGCCCAGGGTGCAGGCCGCCTCATCCGGTCGGCGAGCGACAGGGGAGTGGTGGCGGTGCTCGATCCGCGTCTGGCGACCGCGGGTTATCGAGGCTTCCTCACTCGAACCTTGCCGCCGATGTGGGTCACCACGGATCGTGAGGCCGCCTTGGGCGCGCTGCGGCGGCTCGACGCTGAGGCGTCTCGTACCCTTGAGCCGGAGGTGGCCACATCATGACCGATGCAACGACGGCCGACGCGCAGTCAGAGGAGTTTGTGCGCGGGCAACTCGCCGAGCGCGAGCGCTTTGCGGAGTACCTCGCGCACTTTGAGAAGTCGAGTCGCGCCATGGCCGAGGCGGCCACGAGCGACGAATCACGCGTGTATCAGACCACGATCGCGAACGCCATGAAGGCCATGGGTCAGGCCATCAATGGCGGCTTCCACTGGCAGGACGGCTGGCGCTCCTCTTAGATCCGGCGCATCAC
>NZ_JADQBF010000054.1 GCF_016278775.1 Demequina sp.
ACTGCGAGCATCGGCGCGATCCGTTCGGCCGAAGTGCCGTACCGCGTGACAAAGCGTTCGCGGTCTTCCGAGTGCGTGAGGTTCAGCCCGCCGTGGCCCGCCAACAAGAACTTGCGGCCGGGGGAGGGCATGCGCTCATGGACGATGACGGACACGCCCGCGCGGGCCAGCACCTCCGCGGCGATGAGGCCAGCCGGGCCCCCACCGATGACGCGCGCCGTCCGCATCACGCGCTCCGAGCAGCGAGGCAACCGCAGGCGTCGACGGCACAGGTGGGCATGGGGTCAACGTAGCCGATGCGTCGTTCGGCGCACGCCCGCAGTCGCAGGGATGGCCGCCAGCGTTCAACCGCGAGCCAACCGCCCCAGGAATCCCCGCGCTGCCGGCGTCGTTCTCTAGAAGCGCCTCATGGCGCATTGGCCAACGAAACCGGAGCCACATTGTGAGCGAGAGTCCCGACGCCACTCCTGAACCGCTGTCAACGGGCATGCCCCTGGGTTCGGAGAGCTCGCTACGTGCCCCACGCTCGGAGGACGGACCGGCCCCGTGGGTTCTGGTGTTGGGCGCCACCGGCTACATTGGGGGCCGCCTGGTGCCGCGACTGCTGGCGGGCGGTTATCGGGTGCGCACCTTGACGCGGTCCAGTGAGCGGATCGCCGCACTCCCGTGGGCCAACGAGGTCGAGGTGGTTGAGGGAGATGCGGCCGATCCTGACGCGATGGATCGCGCGATGGACGGCGTGGACATCGTGTACTTCTTGGTGCACTCGATGACGGGCGGGCACGACTACGGGCGGCTTGATCGCACCATCGCACTGAACGTGGGGGAGAACGCAGCCGCACACGAGGTGAAACGCATCATCTACCTGGGTGGACTCCACCCCGACGGAGACAAGCTCTCCTCTCACCTGGCCTCCCGCAAGGAGGTGGGCGACATCCTCCTGGCATCGGCCGTGCCGACCATCATTCTTCAAGCAGGGGTGGTTATCGGGTCAGGGTCCGCGTCGTTCGAGATGATCCGTCACCTCACCGAGGTGCTGCCATACATGCCCGCGCCAAAATGGGTGCGCAACTTCATCCAGCCCATCGCGGTGCGCGACGTCATTTACTACCTGTTGGCCGCGGCGCGCGTCGACGATGACGTGAATCGGGCGTTCGACATCGGCGGGCCAGACGTCATGCGCTACTCCGAGATGATGAACGGATACGCGCTCGAGGCCGGGCTGCCGAGGCGTCGCATCACGGCGTTGCCGGTTCTCACGCCAGGGCTCGCCTCGCACTGGGTGGGGCTGGTCACGCCAGTGCCCCGTCGGCTCGCCAGGCCACTGGTGGAGTCGTTGCTGCATACGTGCGTGGTGAAGGACGACGCGATCAATCACGTCATACCGCCGCCGCCTGGGGGCCTTGCCGGGTACCACGATTCCCTTCGCCTGGCTTTGGGCCGCATTGAGATTGATCAGGTCGAGACCAGTTGGGTTGACGCGCGAGTCAGCGATGCACCCAGCGACCCCATGCCGAGCGACCCCGAGTGGGCGGGCAGGACCGTCTTCAAGGATGCGCGCAGAAAGTCCACTACTGCCGACGCCGAAGCGGTCTGGAGGGTGATCTCCCAGATCGGAGGGGCCACAGGGTGGTATTCGGCGTCTGTGCTGTGGGCATCGCGCGGCCTGATTGACCGGCTTGCTGGCGGGGTCGGCCTCAAACGGGGGCGCCGCACCCAGGCGAAACTGACGGTGGGGGACGCGATTGATGTGTGGCGTGTCGAGCACATCGAGGACGGGCGGCTGTTGCGCCTGCGGGCCGAGATGCGTGTTCCCGGCAGCGCATGGCTGGAACTGGGCGTCAATCCCACCGAGAACGGTTCGGAGTACTGGCAGCGCGCCGTCTTCTTTCCACGAGGTCTGACGGGACGGCTCTACTGGTTGTCCATGCTGCCATTCCACGGCCTGATCTTCAGCGGCATGGTGAACCGGATTGTGGCTGTCGCTGAAGGTGACAGGGTTGACGAGTCTTCCATGCCCGACTCCTCCCGTCACCAACCCGTCCGCCCGCCCCGCGAACACTGAACCCGCCCTGGTCACGCGAGCGCTCGCATGCATCGGCGAGGAGGTGCACGCCTGACGCAAGGGCCGCGCCGTCACGTACCCAGGTACGCGACCCCGTCGATCTGGACCAGGCATCGTGCGTCGAAGAAGTCCGTGGTGGCCGTCATGCGGGCGGGAGGCTCCTCGCCACAGAACTCCGCAAACACGTCCCAGGCCTCCCGCATCTCGGGGCCCATCTCGCGGACCCACATGGTGACCTGAACCAGGGCCGACATGTCGGCTCCAGCCCGCACCAGCGTCGTCCGTAGTGACTCAAGGCTGGCGCGGGTCTGCCCTGCCAGCGTCGGATCGTCCAAGGCGCCCGCATGGTGTGCGAGGTAGAGGTGGTCGCCGGCGCGCACGGCGCTGGCGCAGGTGGTGTCCCCATAGTGAGGAGCGAAGCGGGTGATCATGAGGCCCACGCTAGACCCGGGCGCCGACAACGCGGCCAGCTCCGGCAGAGCGCGGGACCAACGGCCCTCGCGTGGCGGCGTGCCGCGTGTGAGCCTACGGTCGCGGACATCGTGCCTGGTCTACAGGGCCCCGCACCGACGGGAGTACCCATGACCATCACTATCGAGGATGCCGCATTACGCGACACCGATGCTTTGGGCGCGTTTGTCCAGGAAGCCTTTGCCACGGCGCGCGTGTCCGACGGTCACGAGCGGGAGTTGCTGGAACAGGTGCGCGCCGACGCGCGATACGTGCCTGATCTGGAGCTGGTCGCTATTGAGGACGGACAAGTGGTCGGCTACGCCATGGCGAGCGCGACCACCATCGCGGACGGTGACCGCACGTGGCCCGCCCTGTATCTGGGTCCCATCTGCACGCGCGAGGACCGACGTGACGCAGGCCTTGGAGCGACGATGGTGCGCGAGTTGCTGGCGCGTGCCGAGCGGGCTGGCCACGGGTCGATGTTCCTGGCGGGCGACACCGCCTACTACCCGCGGTTCGGCTTCAAGCCAGCGTCGACGTGGGGGATCCGCTGCCAGTACGACATCCCTGCCGAGATGCTGGACAACATCATGGGCATCGAGATCACTCCGGGTGCGCTCGACGGCGTGACCGGCGTGGTGACGTTCTAGCCCTCGAGGCTCACTCAGCCACGGACGACGCGTTGAGCGCCTTCGCGATGTCAGGCGCGAGATCTCTTGGCTCAGTACGCGAGCCGTAGCGCGCAATCACCCGCCCGTCGCGGTCCACCAGGTACTTGGTGAAGTTCCACTTGATCGACGAGCCAAAGAAGCCACCCGCCTGGGACTTGAGCCACACGAACAGCGGATGCGCACCGCGCCCATTGACGTCGACCTTGGCGAACATCGGGAACGTCACGCCGTAGTTTGCCTGACAGAAGTCGCCGATCTGAGCGTCGTCGCCCGGCTCTTGCGCCCCGAACTGATTGCACGGGAACCCGAGCACGGAGAAGCCTTGGTCTGAAAACTGCTCGTACAAGTCCTGAAGTCCAGCGAACTGCGGCGTGAACCCGCACTTGCTTGCGGTGTTGACGACGAGCACCACCTGTCCGTCGAACTCGGACAGGGAATGGTCGCGGCCATCGAGCGTGGTCGCCGTGAAGTCTGCAAGGGACGGCATGGGTTCATCGTCTCACTCTGGCGACCGTGCCGTGCCGTGCCGACGCATCGCCGCACGTAAACTGGCATGCGTGACCATCCGCATCGTCTCCATTGGGGACAGTTTCACCGAGGGCATGAACGACTACCTTCCCGACGGCAGCCCGCTGGGATGGGCCGACAGGGTGGCTGCCGGTCTCGCCGCCGCACACCCCGACCGCGAGGTCTGGTATGCCAACCTCGCTATCCGCGGCCGCAAGATCGAGTCCATCGTTACCGAGCAGCTCGACGCCGCGCTCGCCCTGGATCCGCCTCCCACGCACCTGACCTTCAACGGCGGTGGCAACGACATGTTGCGGCCCCGCTTCTCCGACGAGCGCATGGCCGCGTTCACGTCCCTGGTGCTCGACCGGTGCGCGCAGCAGGGCGTTCACGTGGTGATCCTCACGGGCGCCGACCCGTCCGACCGGCTTCCGGCCGGCAAGCGAATGCGCAAACTGGGCGCGCGCCTCACCCAGATTGTCGAAGACCTGATCGACGGCCGCGAGGGCGTGACATTTGTGGACAACTTCCGCGTTCCCGAGGGACGCAACCAGGCGTGGTGGTCGGAGGACCGCCTCCACCTCAGCAGCCTGGGACATCAGTGGATTGCCAGCCGGGTTCTCACGGCGATGGGCTTTCCCACGGAGTCGCCGACGGCGGCCGACGCCGACGCCGTGCGCGGGGGCCTCGGGGCGGAGGCACGGTATTGGTGGACCTATGTAGTGCCGTGGATGGGGCGCCGGCTCAGGGGCCGCTCCTCAGGCGACGGCCGCGAGGCCAAGTTCCCCACGTGGACGAGGGTGCCCGCCGCATAGGCTGGCGCGCATGGAACAGTACGTGCGGCCCACGATCGCGCCGCAGGAGTTCCGCGACGCAGAGGGCCGCGTGATTCCCTACGGCGAGCGGTGGGGGATGAACGGCGCTCCCGACCACACGTACTCGGTGCTCACCCATCCGGAGCGGTTCCGACCCCTTCACGAGGTCGCGAGAGCACTCATCGCCTACCTGGAGCGCATTTACGACGTGGCGGTGAGCGAGAGTCCATCCCACCTGGCCGATGTCCCGGAGCGATTCCTCGACGCGACCACGGTTGTCCGGCTCATCCCGGCCAACCCGCGGTGCGCACCGATCACGATCATCTTCACCGACCTTCCCGGCATCACGTTGCTCGCAGGGGTCTTGGTGGTCGAGTATGCGCCCTCCTGCGGCTGCGATGCATGCGATCAGGTCTGGGACAGTGCCGCCGATGATCTGGAGTGGCTAGTTATGGCGGTGATCGAGGGCGGCCTCACGGAGCACGTGAGTCGCGGCCCGCGCCCCACAGTGAGCCACAGGCTGGAGCGGCCAGACGGTCATTGGGGCCGTACGGGACGTGCTGACTCCACGATCACGCCACAACAACTGGCCAAGGCTCGCGCCAGGCTCGCTCCGATCGATGGCGCCTGGGCAGCGTGGAGTCCGCGCGTGCCGTAGGGGCCGGTGCGAGCCCTAGACCAATGCCATGCCCCACACCAACGTGTGGCTCTCGCCAGGCTGCAGGGTGACCAGACCCTGCCCGGTGCGGAAGGCGTCGGCGATGCAGGACATTGGCTCGACGGCCACGCCGCTGCGCTGCGCCGACGCAGGGCTGATGTGGTTCCCCGTGCACACCTGCCACGCCTTGGCGGCGTCGTCCATCCAGATCGCCACTGTCGAGCCGTCGGCGCGGGTCAGGCGCGCCCAGGAGCGGCCGTCGGCGTCGCGGACCGGGTCCACAAACGCATCGTCAAGATCTGAGCCCGCGAGGGTGCGCGCCTCGCGATAGTCCATGTCGCTGGCGACGGGAGTGGTGCCGGTGGGTAGCAGGCGGTCGTTCACCGTGACCAGGCTGTTCGCGCCCAGTTCGAGCGTGCAGTCATCGAGCGAGCCCCGGCCGGGTGAGATCCATGGGTGGAAGCCGACGCCGTACGGCAGGGCGGTCGCGCCCGTGTTGCGGGCCTTCGTGGTGATGGTGAGCCCGTCATCGGTGAGCGCGTAGGTGACGCTCACGCGCAGTGAGAACGGGTAGCCGGGGCTGGCTGCGAGGTCAAGCACCAGCGTGGCGGCGTCGCTGGACGCCTCGGAGATGCTCCAGTCGACCCAGCACGACAACCCGTGCAGCGCGGTGTTGCGGGCGGGCTCACTGATGGGCAGTTGCAGCTCGTGGCCATCGAACGTGTAGGCCCCGTCTGCGAGGCGGTTGGGCCACGGCGCGAGCACCATGCCGTGGAACGCGGGCGCGACCTCATCCTCGCCAAAGGAGACCACCACGTCGGCCCCATCAACGGTATAGACGCGCAACGCCGCGCCGACGGTGGCAAGGGTGGCGCTCTGGGCGCCGCGGGAGAGGTGGATCTGGGTACCGGAGAGAGGGCTCATGCCCTCACGTTAGCGGCGCGGCGGGCTCGCCGCGCGCGACCTATCGCCTGCGTCGCGGCGTGAGGCGCACGGCGGGCATCGGCGGAGCAGGGATGCGCACGTCCCCATGGCCCGCCACGTCGCCAAAACGCGCGGAGCGGCCCTGCCAGGCGTCCCATGCCTCCGCAATCTCCTCGTGACTGCGGCCCACGAAGTTCCACCACATAACCAGTTCTTCCTCGAGCGGCTCGCCTCCCAGCAGGAACAGCAGGGCGCCTTCGTCCGACGCGACCACCACCTGGTCACGACCGGTGCCCAGGTAGAGGAGGTCGTTGCGGCCGGGGCGCGTCGCGTCGGCGTGTGGGTCGGACGACGCGTGGACGTCCAGTTCCCCTTCGAGCACCACGATCGCGTGCTCCCAAGACGCGTCCAAGGGAATGCCGACGCGTGAGCCGGGAGAGACGCCAATCTGGGCTCCCACCAGGGGAGTGTGCGTGGTTGCCGGGGACGAGACGCCCGCAAGGGTGCCCATGACGACCGTGGCGTCGGCGTCGGCGCCGCGTTTTGCCGGGAGGGTGAGCGTGGGGAGGGTCTCATGGCGCTCGAAACCCCGGTCCCCGTGCCTGGTCGCCTCCGGAAGGGCGACCCACAGCTGCAGCGCATCGAGCTCGACGTCCGCGTCTCCCAGCGAATACTCGGAGTGGGCAACGCCAGCGCCGCTCGTCATGAGATTGAGTTGGCCGGCGCGCAACACCACGTCGGAGCCCAGCGAGTCGCGATGACGCACCTCGCCGGTAAGCGGCCAGGTGACGGTCTGCAGGCCCATGTGGGGGTGCGGCTCCACCCTCATGGTGGTGCGCTGAGGGCCAAAGCGGTCAAGAAAGCACCAGGCGCCCACCGTGGGAACCGCGCGTTGAGGCAAGGCACGCTGCACCTGCATGGAACGCAAGCCGCCCAGCGGTACCTCGCGGGACGGCATGATGTCTGCGCGCGGCCCCAGGCTTGTCATGGCCGCGGCGGCCTGTTCGGCCACTCGACCTTGGCGCCCTCGATGGGGTGGCGTTCAAGGTAGCGGGCCATGTAGGCGCACAGCGGGATGATGATGCGATCTCTTGAGACGGCGTCCTCGAGGGCTTCCTTCGCG
>NZ_JADQBF010000061.1 GCF_016278775.1 Demequina sp.
ACTGCGCCACAGCCCCATCGCCCCTCGCGGAGCGACCAAAAGAGTATCACTTCGCGGCCGCCACACGGGAATGGCGGCGAGGTCATCGGCGTCGGCGGCTCACAGCCGCCGACGCCGACCGACCGCTAGTTCGCAGCCAGAATGTCCACCACGAACACGAGCGTCGAGTTCGGGGGGATCGTCTCTCCCGAGCCAGCCTCGCCGTAGCCGAGCTCCGGCGGGATGACCAGCAGCACCTGGCTGCCGACCGTCTTGCCGGGCAGGCCCTGGACCCAGCCCTCGATGAGGCTGCCGGCCGTCAGGGAGAAGGTCGCCGGGGCGCCGCGGCCCCATGACGAGTCGAACTCTTCGCCGTCAAAGACCCAGCCGGTGTAGTGGACGGTCAAGCTCTGACCCTCCTCTACTACGGGGCCGTCGCCGGTGATGAGGTCTTGAGCAATGAGGCCCTCGGGAACCGCAGTCGGAAACTCGACGGACGGGGCGCCGTTTTCTGCGAGGGTGACGGTCGGCAGACCGTCAACGGGCGCAACAGCCACGCCCTCCGCCTTGTCGAGCACGTCGCTCACAGCGGTCACAGTCACGACCATGACGCTGCCGCCTGTGCCATCACCTGGCACGGCATACAAGAAGTCGACGCCAACGTGGGCGCCCTCGAGCACCTCACCGATCACGGGGTCGATCTGGGCCGTCAGGTACTGGACTTGCTCAGGGGTGCCGGTCTCATACGTCGAGTACTGCGTCTCACCATCCGCGCCAGACACGATGATGTAGTCGAGTGCCAACATCTGGCCCTCTGTGATCTCGTCGCCGTCGCCGTCGGTGATGAGGCGCGTCCCCGTGGCGGTGAACTCGACGGGGGTGTCGGCCTCAAGCCCTGGCGCCTCGCCGTCTCCGTTGTCGATCCACTCCATCTGGGCGAGCGCCTCGGCGGGATCGACGGCAGTGACTTGACCTGGCTGTGCCGTCGCGGAATCCGGTGACGCGCCTGGCGACGCACCTGGCGACACGGCTTCCTCTTGGTTCGGCGCGCAGGCCGCGAGCGAAAGGGCTGCCGCGGCAAGGGCGGCGGAAAGGGCAAGGCGGTGCTTCACGTGCAAATCTCCCAGCGGTTCGGTGACGCCCCAGTCTCCCACGGTCACGCGCGTGGTGTGCGCGTACCGCCAAGCGGCGTCGGCTACTCCTCAACCAACGTCGGGCACGGCGTAGGGTTCCCGTTCTGCCGGAAATCAGAGGGATGTTGTGCGGCCTTCACCGCGCGCAATCGCCCCCGAGTGGGCTAGGCGCTCGCCTGACGACGCTTCGCCAGGATCGCATCGAGCGCTCCCGTGCGGGGGGCGTCGTGCGCTGCCTGCTCGGCCTGCGCCTCCGCTTGCGAGGCCCTGTGTGAGGCGTGCGAAGACGCGGCGTAGTCGTCCTCTGACATCTGCCGAGCGGTCTGCTGGCGCACCGAGGCCTTGAGCGCGTAGGCCGGAACCGGCATAGTCTTCGGTCGCCAGGCGCCTCCTGCGGAACCGTCCCGCGCCTGAGCGGCGTCAGCGTCGGCCGTGGACGTCTGCTCCGAGGCGCCCGCGCGGCGAGGCCTGGAAATAGCGGGCGCCTTGAGCGGCGCCAGATCGGTCGAGGTGATGATGCGGATGGCTTGCGTGGCAACGTCGCTCGGCTGAGCATCCTGTCCCGTCGCGCGGGCCGCAGACACCACCCTGAGGGCACGCGTGGCGGTTGCGGCCGCTCGCACCTCGCGGTCGACGGCGCGAATCTGAGCGAGCGCGGCTCGTTCGGCCGCACCTGCACGCACCGATGCGCCCACCACAGTCACCATCGCGCCCGTCGCGAGGCCAGCGATCAGGGCGGGGGTCGCGGTGGTCGCCGCGAGCACCCAGGCAATCACTGTCGCCAGGGTGGCGACCCCTGAGAAGAACGCACGCCTGCGGGCGCGGGCGGCACGCTGCGCCATGGATCCCAAACGGTCGCGCCTCAGGTGAAGGCTTTCGCGTTGAGCGTGCGTGGCCGCGCGATCGAGCGGGCCGTTCGGGCGAGACATGTGAGCCTCGCCCACGGAGGCCACTCTCACGCGGGCCGCGCCGGTGACCAGCAGCGGAACCTCGGCCGACGCGCTTGCGGCATCGGCGGGAGCCACACGCGACGCGGTGGCACGCACCACCCGCATCTCGGCGCTGTAGCGATCCTCAGTGCGCACCAACGCATAGTCGCTGCGCTCACGGATGCGCTGTGGCAGAACGTACGCAAGCATCAGCCCTACGGCGATGATGGCGAGTAGTCCTGCGGGAGGCATGACACGACGGTACGGCGGGGCCAGGCACGTCTCAGGGACCTGGCGCGGCGTGTCAGTCTCAGGGTGTATCCACGGCTCCCGTCCACCACGTTCCCGTGCGCTTCTCTGCCGCAGTCACCGCGAAGATGCGGTGGTCGCGCCACGCGCCGTCGATGAACAAGTACGAGGCCCGCATGCCCTCCTCACGCAGCTGAAGCTTGCGCACCACAGCGAGCGATGCCTCGTTGTCCGGACGGATGGCGATCTCGATGCGGTGCAGCCCTTCCGCAAACGCGAACTCGCTGAGCAACACCACGGCCGCAGGGGCGATGCCTTGACCGGCCACGTGACTCGACACCCAGTAGCCGAGCGTTCCGCCGCGTTCCGGCCCCCACTCGATGCGCCCAAGAGAGGCCCTGCCCACCAGCTCGCCATCGCGCTCGATCACCATGGGAAAGCTGCGCCGCGCCCGCCACGAGGCCCGCTCTCGCCGCACGTATGCCCGAAAGGAGAGCGGCTCGTCGCGCGTGCCGGGGGGTGAGGACGCCTCCCACGGGCGCAACCACTCCCTGTTGCGCTGACGCAAGGCGAGCCACTCGGACTCATCACGTGCGCGCAGCAGCCTCAGCCGCAATCCGTCCCGCTCCAGGCGCGGCTCGCCGAACCTCACCGCTGCCACCACAGGATCGGCAACGCATCTCCCTCAACCACCTCGACGATGTCGTCCGCCACCAGTGCCACGCCATCGGCCGCCGCGATGTCGCGCAACAGCGGATGCGCGGGGTCTCCCACAGGAGACACGCGTTGCTTCGCATCCTCGGCGCGACGCACCGGCACCACCTGGGCGAACCCAAACGGCGCCTGCCACCCCTGCTCCACGCTCGCCGTGGGGCGCTCTACGGTCAGCCCGCGCATCCGCATGATCGCGTCGATGCCAAAACCGGCGAAGGCCGCCGCGACGTCGACGGGGTCCCCCGGCAACGCGAGCAGCGGGACGGATTGGGCGTCGCCGTCGCGCACGATGCCGAGGCCCTGCTGGTCGCCTGGCATGAGTCTCACCCTGCGAATCTCGCCGCCGTAGGCATGGACGAGCAGCGGCCCCACCACGTCGTGCCAATCGTCAGACACTCCGCCGAGGGTCACCACAAGGTCCGCCTGCAAGGCGGCATCGGCGATGGCGTGCCGGAGCAACGGGGCGTCGTCAGGAACCGCAAGCGTGCGCACCACTCGCGCCCCAGCGGAAGTAAGCATCGCCGCCAACAAGGGGCCGGAGGCGTCGATGGTCGGCTCCGCTGGAGCGACCGAGGGGTGAGTGCTCCCCAGGTGTCCGCGCAACTCCGAACCGACGGCGATCACGGCGACGCGGGGCGAAGGAAAGACACGCGCGGTCGCGTAGCCGCATGCGGCCAAAGACGCGATGTGCCCGGCTCCAAGCCTGGTACCCGCCTCGACCACCACGTCGTTCGCCTTCCAGTGCCCGCCGGCGTCCACCACCCCTTCCCCTGGCGGCGGTTCCACATCCAGGAACAGCGTGACATCCGCCGACGTGGGTCGGGCCACCACGGCATCGGCGCCATGCGGTATCGCCCCTCCACGGGCAATCCTGGCGGCCGTGCGGGGCATCAGGCGCGTGGGGCTCTGCCCTGGCAGCACGTCGTGAGTAACGGGCAACGAGAGGGGGCGCATCCGCGCGCCCCGCGTGTCTCCCGTTCTCACGGCAAAGCCGTCTCGCGACGCGATCGGAACGGCTGGCACGTTGGCACGGGCCACCACGTCGTCAGTGACCACGCAACCCAAGGCGTCGGCCAACACCAAGTCGAGGGGCGCAAGGGGTGATAGCAGCGCAAGGACGTCCGACCGATGCTCCTCGAGGCTGCGCGACGTCACCCAGGCATTCTCCTGTGCCGCGCCAACACCGTGCAACCGCCATCCGGCCCGCGCCACCCTTGTTGCACGGAAGTCTCCCGGTTTTGACACAATGGGGGCATGTCCCCCTTGTCGCACATCGACACACGCACCATGCCGCCAGCAGCGGCCAAGAAGGCGTGGCGCAGCGCTGTCCGCCAAACACGGTTGCAACGCGGAGAACGCCGCATCAGCGAACATGCCAAGACGTTCCGCGACCACGTGCTGGCGCTCCCGGAGATGGAGGGCGTCACCTGTGTGTCCGTGTACGCCTCCCGCGCACACGAGCCGGGAACGCTGCCCCTGATCGATGCCCTCCACGAACGCGGCGTAGAAGTGCTGATGCCTCGCCTGGGAGACGGCCTGGTGCGCGGCTGGGGAATCTTCTCCAGCGCCGAGAACATCGTCGAGAGGGCTCCTGGGCGGCCGCCGGAGCCTACCGGTGAGTTCCTGCCACCCGATCGCCTCGCCGACGCCCAAATGATCATCGTGCCCGCCCTAGCGGCGGACACCAACGGCACCCGGTTGGGTCAAGGCGCAGGGTGGTACGACCGCGCCCTGACGGAAGCGACGCCCGGAGTGCCGATCGTGGCGCTCGTGTTCGATGACGAGTTCCATGACACGGATACTCGCGCGTTGCCGCGCGAGCGACACGACGTTCCGGTGACCATCGTGGTGACGCCGTCATCAGTGGCCCGGATCGGCGCGTAAAATCCACTCATGCCCACCTACTCGTACGCTTGCAGCGCGTGCGGACACCGTTTCGATGCCAGCCAATCGATTCACGACGACGCGCTGACCACTTGTCCCGTGTGTGAGGGGCAGATCCGGCGCGTCATCTCTGCCGTGGGCGTCTCTTTCAAGGGGTCAGGGTTCTACCGGACCGACTCCCGTGCAGCCGCCAAGGCCGGAGCGGCCAACACAGCGGCTCACGCAGCCAAGCCCAAAGCAGAGCCCAAGCCAGCTACCAGTGCGGTGGCCGATCCCGTTTGAGCTCATCGTCGCGGCTGTTGCCGCGATCGCCCCACCCGGCGTCTTCGTCCTCCCACGCGCGCGTGGGAATGAGCGGGCGGTCTGAGCCAGTGCGCGCGGGAGCCACGCCCGGTTCGGGTTCGGGTTCTGGTTCCGGCTCGGGTTCCGGCTCCGGCTCTGGTTCGGGTTCCGGTTCGGGCTCCGGCTCTGGCTCCGGTTCTGGTTCCGGTTCTGGTTCGGGTTCGGGTTCGGGCTCGGGTTCCGGTTCCGGTTCTGGTTCCGGTTCGGGCTCCGGTTCGTCCTGTGGCGGTGCCGCGTCCTCGCCTTCCGCCGCGTCCTCGCCGCTCCACGCGTCGTCGTCAAAGAGCGTGACTTCCCGGGGCTCCACCTCCCGCTGCGGCTCGGGAGCTTCCCTCACCGCCTCGTCGCCCTCGCCCCTCAGTGCACGCTTCACTTGCGCCGCGGCGCCAGCGGGATCCATGAACACGTCGATCGTCCACAGCGACACGACCTTCCAGCCGATCGCCTCGAGATGCCGGTATTGCCAGCGCAAACGGTCGCGCACAGAGCCGCGCGGCCCCGACGGTGGCTCGTCCGTCACCACAGCGACGCTGTACCCGCGGTCGCGCGTGTCGCCCACCACCATGGGAATCGCCTGGCCGCCCACCCCGTAGCGAAGGCGCACGGCCAG
The DNA here is from genome assembly GCF_016278775.1 of Demequina sp. Classification (GTDB taxonomy): domain Bacteria; phylum Actinomycetota; class Actinomycetes; order Actinomycetales; family Demequinaceae; genus Demequina. Next base: position 5,841 of record NZ_JADQBF010000061.1, read on the forward strand.
TCCCTCGGCGCGCAACAGGCGGGCCACGTCGGCAAGCAACCAGTCGGACGGACCGGGCCCCGACCGCTCGGAGGGTACCGCGGGCTTGGTGGAGGCCTCCACCAGCTCGGCAAGCGCCACCACTCCTTCCGCGTGCTCGTGGCCGCTCGCCACGTGCGTGAGGTGATGCGGAGCGAGCGCGCTCAACACCGTCACCTTTGACTTTGCGGCGACCAGCGCTTGGGCGAGTGCGGCGGCCCCGTGTTCCGTGGTGAGAATGCCCATGTCTGACGGCCCCACGCCGCGGTGATCGCGCGCGTAGCCCAGGCTCACCACCACCTCGTCGGCGCCGAGCCCTGCCGCCTCACCACACACCACTACGGGTACGCGGTCGGCGACGGCCTCGTCGCGTTCGGACAGTGCATCGGCGATGCGTGCGGCGTGCAGATCGTTGCCCGCCACCACGGCAACGGTGCGGCGCGGCATCGTCGCCGACGCACGCATGACGGTCTCGATCACTGCAGCAACCTCGGCGCGAGTCGACTCGACGGTGGTGCGTCCCACGACCGGCTGCGCCACGGCGTCGACGATGGTCACGGTGAGCCCGCCGTCTGCCCCCGGTTCGCCTGGCGCCGGTATGGCGGCGACGGCCTTGTCGTAACCGAGACCGGCCAAGACGGCGGTCACCCGCGGATCCCGGGACTGCGGCAGCGCCTGCAGGGTGACGTGCGGCAACAGTTCGGCGAGGTTGGCGACCGCCGAACGGGTGGCGCTGTGCGCGTCGGCCACGACCACCACTTGGGTGGCGCGCGCCAGCGCGGGAATCAGTTGCGCCGTCGCGAGCGACTCGGCGCCGTAGACCACGACGAGGTCGACGCACCGCGTGGGCGGTAGCAGGTGCGATACCTGTTCCGCGCGCGCAATCACCACGGGGCGAAGGGCCGCGACCACCGGCCCAAAGTCGCGCCTCACGTCCCTCACGGACACGTCGGTGCCTTCCATGAGGGTGGCAAACAGGTCGCGCGCATCTGACGGGTGGCGCGCGATGGCCTGGCGGCGGTACTCGGCCACGGCCCTCATGAGCGGGCCTATCCGCCGCTCGCCAAACTGGGCGTCCAGTGCGAGATATTGCTCCACGGCAGCGCCCAGCGCCCCCGCTTGAATCAGCGCCGGGTCCGCCGCGACGATGCCATCGAAAGCCGCTGCCCACCACGCGAACTCAAGGTCCACGCGGATTTGCTCGGGCGACGCACCGCGCGCCTCGAGGTCGGCAAGAAGCGGCTCAAAGCCTGGCGCGGCGAGGTCCATCGACGCTGGCCTCATGGGCGCGCGGTCGATCCCGCCTGGAACAGATCGGAAGAGCG
>NZ_JADQBF010000110.1 GCF_016278775.1 Demequina sp.
GGCTGACGGGGGGGCGGCGTCGGTCATGACGCCCACTGTAGCCAGCCGAGCGCTACGCCAAGTAGTCGTCCACCAGCTTCTCGGCCAGGCCAACGTACGACGCTGGCGTCAGGGCGATCAGGCGCTCCGTGGCGTCGGCGGGGAGCCCCAGCCCGGCCACAAAGGTGCGCACGTCGTCGGCGTTGATGCGGCGACCGCGGGTGAGGTCGCGCAGGGTCTCGTAGGGGTTGTCCATGCCGGGAGCGCCCGCGATCGCGGCGGCGCGCATGGCGGACTGGATGGGCTCGGCGAGCACCTCCCAGTTGGCGTCCAGGTCGGCCTCGAGCGCGGCGGGGTTGACGTCGAGCCCGGCAAGGCCGCGCTTCACGTTGTCGATCGCGAGCAGCGAGTGGCCGAAGGCGACGCCGATGTTGCGCTGGCTGGTCGAGTCGGTGAGGTCGCGCTGCATGCGGCTCGTGACGAGCGTGGCGCCAAGGGTGTCCAGCAGGGCGCCGGAGATCTCGAGGTTGGCCTCGGCGTTCTCGAAGCGGATGGGATTGACCTTGTGCGGCATCGCGCTGGACCCGATGGTGCCTTGGCCACGCACCTGCGCGAAGAAGCCCAGAGAGATGTAGGTCCACACGTCGGTGGCGAGGTTGTGCAGGATGCGGCCAAAGCGGGCCACGTCCGCGTACAACTCCGCCTGCCAGTCGTGCGACTCGATCTGGGTGGTCAGCGGGTTCCACGCGAGGCCAAGCCCCTCGACGAAGGTCCGCGACACCTCGACCCAGTCGGTGCCTGGCACCGCGGCGGCGTGCGCGCCGAAGGTTCCGGTCGCGCCGTTGATTTTCCCTAAGTACTCGGCGCCGTCGATGCGGCGCAGTTGGCGCGTCAAGCGGTGGGCGAGAACCGCGAGCTCCTTGCCCAGCGTCGTCGGCGTGGCGGGCTGGCCGTGGGTGCGCGCCAGCATCGGCTGGGATTTGGCATCGCGGGCCATGTGGGACAGGTCGCCCACCAAGCCCTGCGCGGCGGGCAGCCACACGTTCCGCACGGCGCCTTGAATCATGAGCGCATAACTCAGGTTGTTGATGTCCTCTGACGTGCACGCGAAGTGGACGAGCTCGCGCAGCGGCTCCAGTGAGGTGCCATCGATGCGAGCCTTGATGACGTACTCGATCGCCTTGACGTCGTGCACGGTCTCGCGCTCAAAGGAGGCGTGCTCGGCGATGGTGTCGGCGTCAAAGCCGTCAGGAATCGCGCGCAGCAAGCCCACCTCAGCCGTGGTGAGTGGCCTCACCCCGGGCACCGCATCCATCTCGCACAGGTGGATGAGCCACTCGACCTCGACGTGCAGGCGCATCCGATTGAGCGCGGGCTCGGACAGGTAGTCGACCAGTGCTGCGACGGCGCCGCGATAGCGGCCGTCGAGCGGGCCGAGCGCGATGGCGGGCTCCAGTGCCGCGAGGGACACCGTGGGGGTCAGCGGGTGGGCGGCAGGGTCGCTCGGCGTGGTCACGCGTCCATTGTTTCACGGGAAACACCGCGCGACCGGGAGCGGGACCGCACTCTAGTCCCGGCGCTTCCGCTTCTTGGCGCCGGGAACGACCGCCTCGAGCAAGGCGCTGACCAGAGCGATCACCACGGCGGCGAAGAGGGTCTTCCAGAATCCGCCAACCGTGAGCGTCGCGAAATCGATCTTGTCGGTGATCCACGACGTGAGCCACAGGATGAACCACGCGATCACAAATGAGAACAGGCCCAGCGTGAGGATCTGCACCGGGAGCGTCAGGACCTTGATGAGCGGCTTCAGGATGGCGTTGAGCAGCACCAACACCACGCCGATGATGAGGAATACCAGTGGGCGATGCCACCAGTCCCCGCTCTCCCCGCCCGTCACGACGACGTCGAGCGGTAGCTCCGTCGCCACCCACACGGCCACTGCGGCAATTGCCGACTTGATCACAAATCTCATGCATCGATTCTGGCACGACGCTGGCATGCTTGGACAATGGTGCTACCAGAAGCGTTGCCCAATGTTTCCTCTTTGCCGAGTTACGTGCCGGGTGCGCGGGGATCGGCTTCGGGTCCAGCGCCCATCAAGTTGTCCTCCAACGAGAACCCCTTGCCGCCCCTGCCGTCGGTCTCGCGGGCCATCGCGTCGGCAGGGGAGTCGGTGAATCGCTACCCCGACATGTTTGCCGCTGACCTGGTGAACGCGCTCGCGCAGCGACAGGGACTTCCCGCAGAGAACGTCATGGTGGGGGCCGGTTCGGTGGCGGTCCTCGCACACCTGCTGCAGGCCTACGCGGGGCCCGGTCGCGAGGTCGTCTACGCGTGGCGCAGTTTCGAGGCGTACCCCATTCTCACCGCGCTCACGGGGGCGACGCCGGTGACGGCACCCCTCGCACCCTCCGGGCGCCACGACCTGGACGCGATGGCCGCCCTCATCTCCGATCGCACGGCTGCGGTCATGGTCTGCTCGCCCAACAACCCCACTGGCCCGGCCGTGATGGCGGATGAGTTTGCCGCTTTCGTCGACCGGGTGCCGTCCCACGTGCTCGTGGTGCTCGACGAGGCCTACGTCGAGTTCGTGAGCGATCAGGCGTGCGTCGATGGCAACACCTACATTGGCGCCGATGCGTGGGAAACCCACCCCAACGTCGTCGTGCTGCGGACCATGTCCAAGGCATATGGCCTGGCGGGGTTGCGTGTCGGCTTCGCCTTTGGCCACGCCGACGTATTGGCACCGGCTCGTGCGTGCGTCACCCCGTTCTCCGTCTCTTCCGTCGCGCAAGTGGCGGCGCTCGCGTCTCTTGAGGCGCAGGCAGAGCTGCTGGAAAGGGTCGAGGGCATTGTGGCGGAGCGGGACCGGGTGTTCGCTGCGCTCACCTCCGACGGTTGGTCGATCCCCGAGCCGCAAGGTAACTTCATATGGATAGGAGCCGGTGACCGCACCGCCGAACTGGTCACTCACCTGGGGGCTCAGAGCCCCGCCATCTTGGTACGACCCTTCACCGACGAGGGCGTTCGCCTCACCATCGGCTCCCCCACAGACAACGACGCGGCACTCGCTGCACTCGCGGGGTTGACGTGGCGCGTGTAGAAACGAAGTAGGTGCAGGTAGCGCATCTGCTGCTTGCACACGACGGAAGTCTTGACGACGGACGTCCCAATGAAAGGACCGATCATGCTTAGCTCCCTTAGGGTTCTGGCCCCAGAAGATAGCGAGGAGGTGGGCACCCGAGTCTCTGACTTCCTCGAGACGGCAGGGTGGACCGCGCTCATCGTCACCGCCGCGGTCTTTGTGCTCACCCTCATCTTCACCATCGTCATCGCCAAGAAGGCCGGCTACTCCGGCTGGTGGGGCGCGCTGGCCGTGCTGGTACCCGGCCTGGGCTTCATCCTTTTCCTCCTGTTCGCGATGCTCAAGTGGCCCTCCCTCAAGGAGCGCGACGAGGCGATCGGCGTGATCGATGCGAACGACCTCATGCTTCCCAGTCGCGAGCGCGCCGCCGTCAAGGAGGCCGAGCGCCGCAAGCAATTGGAGGCGGACGCCCGCGCCCGCATGGAGCAGGCCCGCGCCGACCGTGAGAAGGCCGAGGCAGAGAGCGCCAGGTATCGCAGGGCTCAGGCCGCAGATGAAGCAGAGGCGGCCGCCGCAGCCACGGCCGCAGCCGACTCCGCACCCGCCGCAGCGCCAGAGGAGACTCCTGCCAAGAAGGACGACGCTCCTGCCGAGAACGCCGAGGCAAAGCCCGCCGACGCTCCTGCCAAGGAGTCCGAGCCTGCCAAGAAGCGGTCCGCGGCCCCCAAGCCGGATGACAAGCCCGCCGACAAGCCCGCCGACAAGCCCGAAGGGGCCAAGGAGGACTAGCCTGCCGGTCAGCGCGCACAGGGGCACCTGCTTGCCAACCTACGGAACCGTAGCCTACGCTTGCGTAGGTTGCTGGCGGGTGCCCCCGCGCGCAACCATCGACCGACACCACTGAGACCGCAAAGGGGTTCGCATGGCAGGCATCGGGCCGCTGTCAGAAGAGGGACTCGTCCGTCTCCTGAACTACAAGGGCAAGCGGGTCAAGAACGCCAAGTTTGCCTCCTACGCAGAAGACCTGACCCCTGACGACTTGCGCGGGTTCTGGCGCGACATGATGCTTACGCGCGCGTTCGACAACGAGGCCACTAGCCTCCAGCGTCAAGGCGAATTGGGACTGTGGGTCGCGTCGCTCGGCCAAGAGGCCGCCCAGATTGGCTCCGCCAGCGTGCTGCGCGACCCCGACTACGTGTTTCCCAGCTACCGCGAGCACGGCGTCGCCCTGAAGCGCGGCATCGATCTACCCGAGATTCTGCGCACGTTCCGCGGCCACCAGCACGGCGCATGGGACCCCGCGGCCCACCGCTTCCACCTCTACACCTTGGTGATCGGCGCGCACTCGCTGCACGCCGTCGGCTACGCGCAGGCCATGGACTGGGACGGCCTGGTGGGCTCCGGCAAACCGGAGGCCGACGGGGCCGTGATCTGCTACTTCGGCGACGGCGCCACCAGCCAAGGCGACGTCAACGAGGCGCTCATCTTCGCTTCGGTCAACAACGCGCCCATCGTGTTCTTTGTGCAGAACAATCAGTTCGCCATCTCCGAGTCGACCACGCGCCAGTCCAAGGTGCCGCTCGCGCAGCGCGCCGACGGCGTGGGCATGGAGAACGTACGCGTTGACGGCAACGACGCGATCGCCGTACACGCCGTCACCGCATGGGCCATGGAGCACGCCCGCTCGGGCGCGGGTCCCGTGATGATCGAGGCGCTCACGTACCGCATGGGAGCCCACACCACGTCCGACGACCCCACCAAGTACCGCACCAAGGCAGACGAGGACTACTGGCGCGAGCGCGACCCGATCGCGCGACTCGAGGCGCACCTCAACTCGCTCGGCGAACTACCGGAGGACTTCGTGGACTCCGTGGCGGCCGAGTGCAAGGAGATGGGCAAGCGCACCCGCGAGGCAGTGCGCTCGTGGCCCAAGCCACCCAAGCACCTGATCTTTGAACACGTCTACGCCGAACCCCACGCCCGTGTCGAGGCGGAGCGCACCTGGTTCGAACGCTACGAGGCAACATTTGCCGACGCGGAGGTGGCCCGATGACCGCGACAGTCTCCTCTCAGGGCGAGGCCGCGCCGGAGGCTCCCTCCACCGTGCGCACCCTGACCCTCGCAGCCGCCATCAATGCCGGCCTGCGCGCCGCCATGGACCGCGACCCCAAGGTCGTGCTGATGGGCGAGGACATCGGCCCGCTCGGCGGCGTGTTCCGCGTGACGGATGGCCTGCACAAGGACTTTGGCGAGCGCCGCGTGATCGACACCCCGCTGGCCGAATCCGGCATCGTCGGTACCGCGATCGGCATGTCGATGCGCGGCTACCGGCCGGTGGTGGAGATCCAGTTCGACGGGTTCATCTTCCCGGCGTACGACCAGATCACCACCTCCCTGGCCAAGCTCCACTATCGCTCGCAAGGCCGCATCACAGTGCCCGTGGTGATCCGCGTGCCCTTCGCTGGCGGCATCGGCGCGATCGAGCATCATTCCGAGAGCCCGGAGGCGCTGTTCGCGCACACCCCAGGGCTACGCATCGTCGCCCCGGCGACCCCGCAAGACGGCTTCGACATGATCCAGCAGGCCATCGCGTCGCCAGACCCGGTGTTGTTCTTCGAGCCCAAGGCCCGCTACTGGGACAAGGGCGAGGTGGACACCGCCCGCGTGGCCACCCAGTTGGACGCCGACGCTGGCGCCTCCCAGGGCACGGCAGAGATGGGCAGCGCCCGCGTGGCAAGCCCCGGGTCTGACGTGACGCTGCTGGCCTATGGGCCGACGGTGCGGCTGGCGTTGCAGTCCGCTGTGGTCGCGGCCAAGGACGGCGTGTCCGTCGAGGTCATCGACTTGCGATCCATCTCCCCCATCGACTTCGACACCGTGCTGGCCTCCGTCAAGCGCACCGGGCGGGCCATCGTGGTGCACGAGGCGCCCGTCGCCTTCGGGACCGGCGCGGAGATTGCCGCCCGCATCAGCGAGCTCGCGTTCTTCCACCTCGAAGCCCCCGTGCTGCGCGTGGGCGGCTTCCACACCCCGTACCCCGGCTCGACCCACGAGCACGACTACCTTCCCTCACTCGACCGAGTGCTCGACGCAGTCGACGCCGTGATGGCCCACTAGGAGTTCCGATGCCTCAGTTCCAGAGTTTCCCGCTGCCAGACGCGGGTGAAGGCCTCACAGAGGCCGACGTGGTGACGTGGCGCGTCGCCGTGGGCGACCGCGTGGAGATCAACCAGCCGCTTGTGGAGATCGAGACAGCGAAGTCCCTGGTGGAGCTGCCGTGCCCGGTGGACGGCGTCGTCACCGAGCTCGTGGCTCGCGAGGGCGACACCGTCGAGGTGGGCTCGCCCATCTGCATCTTCGACATCGACCCAGACGGTCCGCCCGCGCCGGAGGGGGTTGCTCCCGTGGTGGCGGATCCCCCGCCGTTCGCCGACCACGTGGAAGACGCCCCCGCAGAGGAGCCCGCGCCCGCAGCGTCGTCCGCGCCCGCAGCGTCGTCCGCGCCCGCAGAGCAGGAAGGCTCAGGCGCCGTGCTCGTGGGCTACGGAGTCAAGGCCGACGCTGCGCACCGCCGCCCCCGCAACGTCGAGGTGGTCGAGCAGATCGGCGGAGTGGGCGACACCGAGTACCCCGTGCTCGCCAAGCCCCCGGTGCGCAAGCTTGCCAAGGAGTTGGGTGTTGACCTCACGACGATCAACCCGTCTGGCCCAGGCGGGCTCGTGACGCGAGGAGACGTGGAGCAGAAGGTCAAGACCATGTCCGCGCAGACGCTCGCCACGTACGCGAACGACGACCAGCCGTGGCTCGAGACCGGCTACTCGAACGACGGTGGCCGTTCGACGCGGGTGCCAGTGAAGTCGGTGCGCAAGCGCACGGCAGAGGCGATGGTGCAGTCTGCCTTCACCGCCCCGCACGTCACCGAGTTCCTCACGGTCGACGTGACCGAGACCATGAACCTGGTGGCCAAGCTCAAGGCTGACAAGGACTTCGCCGACGTGCGCGTCACGCCGCTCCTGCTGGTGGCCAAGGCGTTGCTGCTCGCGGTGCGACGCCACCCCGAGGTCAACGCGTCATGGGACGACGCGAGTCAGGAGATCGTCTACAAGCACTACGTCAACCTCGGCATCGCCGCGTCGACCCCTCGCGGTTTGGTGGTGCCGAACATCAAGGACGCCCACCGGCTTCCCCTGAAGGCGCTCGCGACCGAACTGCAGCACCTCACGGCCGAGGCTCGCACCGGTCGCGTCTCGCCGGCGCGCATGGCCGACGGCACCATCACCATCACCAACGTGGGCGCGCTCGGCATCGACACCGGGACCCCGATCCTCAACCCCGGCGAGTCGGCGATCCTGGCATTCGGTGCGATCCGCCAGCAGCCGTGGGTCCACGAGGGCGAGATTCAGATCCGCTGGGTCACGCAACTCGCGCTGAGCTTTGACCACCGCCTGGTGGACGGGGAGCTGGGCGCGCGGTTGCTGTTCGACGTGGGTCGCGTGATGAACGACCCCGCCCACGGGCTGGTCTGGGCTTAAGTGGCCCGGCCCCTCCCGGGGCCTGCGAGAAGGCTCAGCCCTCCATCACCACGCCGTCGAGCAAGGTGCCGTCTGCGATCGCGTTGCGGCGACCGTCGTCGTCCTGAAGCACCACGGTGCCACGCACCACCACGTTCTTCCCGAATGTCCAGTCGCCCTTGACGGTGAGCGACGATGCCTCGCGCAGCGAGGGCGCGCCGTGGGGGAACCGGGCATCGAATTCTGCCATGGTCTTGTAGAAGGCGGGGTCGAGTTCCACCAGCGGGGCACGGCGTACCGCGAGCCGCAGTGCGCCGTCGTCCTGGAGCTCGTAGGCATCCGAGCGCAGCAGCAACAAGTCGTTGGTGGTCTTGACGGGCAGGAACCTGTCACGGCCCACCACAATGGCGGTCGCACCCTCAAACACCTCGATGGCCGCACCCATGGCAGTCTCAATCTGGAGGACCTGCGGCGACTCCTTGTCGGCGGGGTCAACGTTCTTGGTGTTGCGGATGAGCGGCAGGCCCAGCACCGCGCCGCGTTCCGTGAGCGCGGCTTTCAGCTTCTCGAGGTCCCACCACAGGTTGTTGGTGTGGAAGAACGGGTGGTGCTCCTCGTCGGTGAAGAAGTGCATCTCGTCCTCAGCCGTCTGGGCGGTGTCGCGCAGGATGAGTTGCCCATCGGCCTTGCGCACTGCCAAGTGGCCGCCCTTGCGATCGGCGGCGGTGCGCTCACACAGTTCGGCGGCATAGGGGGCGCCCGACGCTGCGAACCAGCCGGCGATGCGCGCATCTGGGACGGCGCCGAGGTTGTCGGAGTTGGAGACGCTCGCGTAGCGGAAGCCAGCCTCCAGCAACGCGTCGAGCACGCCCGACGCGAGTATCGCGGTGTAGATGTCGCCGTGGCCGGGAGGGCACCACTCGAGGTCGGGGTCCGGGGGCCACTCGACGGGCGTGAGGCCGTCCACCAGCAGCTTGGGTTCCTTGTTCTGCACAAAGTCGAGCGGCAGCCCATCGAGCTGGAGGCCCGGGTGCGCGGCAAGGGCCGCGAGGGAGTCGTCCCGCGTGCGGAACGAGTTCATGAGCACCAGCGGCAGCTTTGCGCCCGTGGCGGCCCGCGCCTTCTGCACCTGCCCCACGATGACGTCGAGAAAGCTCTGCTCGCCGCGCACCGGCAGCAGCGACTTGGCGCGGTCCATGCCCATCGAGGTGCCGAGCCCGCCGTTGAGCTTGATCATGGCCGTCTTGGCGAGGGCGGTGCGTGCGGCCTCTTCGTCGACGTCCACGCTATCCAGGTGAGTGGGGTCGGTAAGAGGCTCGATGGTCTCCTCGAGAATGAGGCCGGTGGCCCCCGCCTCGAGCTTGCCGTAGTAGTAACTGAACACGTCGATCGCGGCCTGGTTCACGCCGGCGTTACGCATCTTGTTCTGGGCAGCTATCAGTCCGGGTGCATCGCTCATACCCCGAGCCTAGAGACCTGAGGCAATTGCGCGCGATTCCTGGGGGCCAGCGGCTGAGGGAGTCCCGCCGCACGCCCCGCGCCGTTGCCCCTCGCGTGTGGCGGAGTAAGCCTCTAGGCTTGATGCCACAATCTGAGGAGGTGTCCCCATGAACGAAGACCAGATTGACTCAGAACGGCACAAGAACGTCCAGATGGGCATTGACGGCAAGCCCTTTGAAGTGTGGACTCCGCAGGTGAGCGAGACGGGGCCGTCGAGTCCCCCGCCAGCTCAAGGCGGCTTCACTCACACCCACGACAATGCTGGGCCGCAATACACGAGTCCGGCTCGAGAGGTCCCCGCGTGGGAGCCAGAGCCCACCTACGAAAGGGCCCCCATTGTCGAGGAGTCGTTCCCGTCGTCCGAGAACACCTTGGCGCGAAACAGTTACGCCTGGCTATCGATCGGGCTCGGAGGCGCGTCCTTGCTGAGCTCTTTGATGGTCTACTTCGGCACTCGGGGTGGCCTGACGTGGACGGCGTCGATTGCTCTTGCCCTCGCGGGGCTCTACTTTGGACTGCGCTCGCGAAGTGTGAACTCGCGCGGGTTCAGTCCTCAGAGCAGCCTTGGAATCGCGGGAATCTCCATTTCCGTGCTGGCGGTGATCGCTACCGTGGCACTGGTGGCGCGATTCCTGACGGCGCTATCCCGCATTTTCTAGCGGCGCAGTCGCACGCCGCCACGCCCGGCCTCTACGGCTCTTGCTGAGCCCTCGCGTCGGCTGGTCCAGCCGACTCGCCGTCGGGAACCTCGCCCGGCACCTCGCCCGGCACGTCGCCGGGGACGACGCTGACGCCCGCAGCCGCCGACGCGGCCTCGTCCCGCATCGTCTCCAGGCCAGACTTCTCCTGCAAGGGCACGTGGGGGATGAACAGCGCGAACAGCAAGCCGCCAAGGGAGATGAAGCCCGACAGCAACAGCACACGCGTGATGGCGTCCGCGAAGCCCTCTCGGAACGGCGACGCGAGTACGGGGTCGGCTTCCTTGAGGAACGAGGTGTCGTCGAGCGAGAGGCCCGCGTTCTCAGCGCCCGCGATCGATCCAGCTTCCAGCGTGGCGATAATGGCCGCGTTGGTGGGGTTCGCGGCGGTGGCCGGATCGGCGATCACCTGCTGGAACTCGGCGGTCTGGGAGGCCGCTGAGATCTCGTCGGTGATGTCCCCGGCAACAGTGCCGAACATGATCGACAGGAACACCGCAGTGCCGAGCGAGCCGCCGATCTGCCGGAAGAACATCACGGAGGCGGAGCCCGTGCCCATGTCGCGCGGCGCCACAGCATTCTGTACGGCCAGCATGTTGGGCTGCATCACGCCGCCAAGGCCCAGGCCAAACAGTGCCGCGCCCACAAAGAGGTGCCACAGCGGGCTGTCGGCGGACAGTGTCGACAGGTCAATGCATGCGATCACCAGCAGGGAGGTGCCGATGATGGGGAAGACGCGGTAGCGGCCCGTCTGGTGGATGACGCGCGCCGATATCCCGGCCATGGCGATGATGCCGAACGTCATGGGAAGCATGGCGAGGCCAGACGCAGTGGGTGACATCCCCTTGGCGATCTGCGTGTACAGCGGCAGTCCCGCCATGCCGCCGAACATCGCGAAGCCCATGATGAAGTTCAGGCCCGTCGACACGGCAACCGTGCGGTTTCTGAACACGCGCGGAGGCAGCAGGGCGTCGTCCCCTGCCGCGAATTCGGAGCGCACAAAGCCCAGGATCCCCAGAATCGCAACCCCCGACAGGATGAGCACGCTGGAGGAGGTCCACCCCCAGTCCCTTCCCTGCTCCACCACAATCAACATCGGGACGATGGCGAGAATCAGCGTGCCGACGCCCCACCAGTCGATGCGCACCCGCTTGTGCGTGGCTGGCAGGTGCAGCACGCGCAGGATCACGAACAGCGCGACCGCACCCAGCGGCACGTTCATGAGGAAGATCCAGCGCCAACCGGCGAACCCCAGCAACTCGTCGGCGTCGGCAAAGAAGCCTCCCAGCACGGGCCCCAGCACCGATGCGACCCCCCACACGCCAAAGAACAGCGCCTGGTACTTGGTGCGCTCGCGGGGCGACAGCATGTCGCCCAAGATGATCAGCGCGAGCGCCATCAGGCCGCCGGCGCCCAGGCCCTGGACGGCGCGGTAGGCGGCCAGTTCGTACATGGAGCTCGCCGTGCCGCACAGCAGTGAGCCCACCACGAACGCGCCAAGAGAGAACACGTACAGGGGCTTGCGGCCAAAGATGTCGGACAACTTGCCGTACAGCGGCGTCGAGATGGTCGCGGCGATCAGGTAGGCCGTAGTGACCCAGGCCTGAAGGGTGAGGCCGTTGAGGTCGTCGCCGATGGTGCGGATGGCGGTGGCGACGATCATCTGGTCGAGCGCGGCCAGGAACATGCCGACCATCAGGCCGCCGACGATGAGGTTGATCTGTCTGCGGCTCAACGGCGGAGCGGGGGCAACTGCGGTCACGCGTATTCCTTTCGAGCGCCTGAGGACGATCCGGCGGGGACTGCCGCGTCCATGCGGCGGGTGTGGCGCGGGGCGGGGGTCGCTCGCGGCGCGCAACTCGACAGATTCTACTCACGCGCCGCCCGCTCCTGCAGGCCCCTTACGCTAAACACATGATCCTGGTGACGGTCGCCGCGGTGGTGCGCGACCTGGGCGTGGCTGCGGTGGTGGGCGGCCTCCTGATGGTGGCCGCGGTGGCGCGCGGAGCCGCCGCCGAGCGCGCAGCGCTGGTGGCACGGGTTGGCGCGCTCGTGTGGATCGCGGGCGCGGGCGTGTTCCTCATGGCCTCGTACGTCGAGATCGCGCAAGTGGGGCCATCGGCCCCCGACTTCGGCGCCCAGGTCTGGAGCTTCGTCGCCGACATCGACCTGGGTCGCGCCTACGGGCTCAACATTCTCGCGGCCGTGGTGACCTCGATCATCGTGACACTAGTGCGCACACCGTCGGAGGCCGCGTGGGGGCTCGTCCCCGTCGCGTACGGCCTGGGCGTGCAGGCGATGACCGGACATGCCGCCGGGGCAGAAGACCACCACCTCGCCGTGACCTCGCTCTACGTGCACCTCGCGTCGTCGGCGGTGTGGCTTGGCCTGTTGATCGCGCTTGTCGCGGCGAGACGTCCCCTCGGCAACGACGCGAAGGCCGCCGTGCAGCGCGTGTCCCGCATGGTGCTGTGGGCCGCCGCGGCCATCGTCGCGTCCGGTGCGGCCAACGCGTGGTTGCGCATCGGCTCGGTGACCGACCTCTTCACCACCACGTACGGCCGGTTGCTCGCGCTCAAGTTGGTGCTGATGTCGGGAGCGATCGCGCTGGCCGCCTGGCATCGACGCGTCACGATGCCGCGGCTGAGCACGGCCGACGTGCGGCGTCAGTTCTACCGAGTGCTCGCCTGGGACGTCGCGCTACTGGCGGCGGTGGCTGGCATCGGCGGCGTGCTGTCGAGAACGGCTCCCACCATCCCCGTGGTGGTGGTGCCAAACCCCACCCCGGCCTTCCTGTTGACCGGATACCCACTGCCGCCGCGGCCAGACGCGATCGAGTGGATCACCCAGTGGCGGCTCGAGATTCTCTCCGCCATGGTGGTGCTCGCACTCGTGGTGGTGTACCTGCGGTGGGCCTCCAGGCTTCGGCGCAGGGGTGACGACTGGCCGTGGCAGCGCACGGCGGCGTTCCTCGTCGGCATGGCCGGAATCGCGTGGATCACTCAGGGTGCGCCAACCGTCTACGGGATGGTGACGTTCAGCGGCCACATGATGGAGCACATGTTGCTCGCGATGGCGGTGCCGCTGCCCATCGTGTACGCCGCCCCGATCACGCTGGCGCTGCGCGCGCTGCCGCACCGCACTGACGGCACCCGCGGGCCGCGCGAGTGGATCCGCACCATCGTGGAGTCGCGGTGGATGGCGTTCCTCGCGCACCCTGTGGTCGCGGCCGTGAACTTTGCCGGCTCCCTGCTGGTGTTCTACTACTCCCCCCTGTTCGAGTTCGCGTTGAGCAACCACGCGGGGCACCTGTGGATGATCGTGCACTTCACGCTCGCGGGGTACCTGTTTGCGAACGCGCTCGTGGGAATCGACCCTGGGCCCACCCGGCCGCCGTACCCGCTGCGCGTCCTGCTGCTCTTCGCGACGATGGCGTTCCACGCGTTCTTTGGTGTCTCGCTGACCTCGTCTGAGGTATTGCTCGCGCCCCGGTGGTTTGGGCTCATGGGCCGAGACTGGGGCGCCGACGCCATCACGGACCAGCAGTACGGCGGTTCCCTCGCGTGGGGGCTGGGTGAGTTTCCGGTGCTCATCCTGGCGATCGGCGTGCTGGTGGCGTGGAGGCGCGCCGACGCCCGCACGGCCAAGCGCCAGGATCGCGAGGCAGAGCGCACAGGGGACGCCGACCTCGAGGAGTACAACTCCATGTTGGGTGGACTCGCCGACTCTGACGACGCCCCCACTGCCGGTCGCTAGCGCACTCGGGACCGGCGAGCGGCGGCGAGCGGCGGCCAGCGGCGGCCAGCGGCCCCTCACCGGCGATGGGCGATTGGCGTGTGGCCACGCGCCGATGCGCTGTATCCACAGATTTTATCCACAGCGGTGTGGGCGAATTGGGAAATACCTGGAAAAGCCGGTGGATAAAGCTGTGTATAGGGCATGTGTCAAAGTCGACGCCCCCTGGCCTTGCGTTGGGCACTTCAAGTCCGCTACTACTGGGGTATCGAGAAAGTCACGGCTCGCTCGACCGGGGTCTCCGCCCTGGTGTTCCGTGTCGCTGGGAGACCAACGGCGCGGCGACTGAGGGCGTGTGGGGATGGACTCGGGCGCGTCGGACAACGGCAGTTCACGTTGTGGGGCGGGACCTAGGTTCCGTGTCACGACCTGTGGGTGACGGCACAGGAACTGGCGGCTCCTCGCGTCGACCGATAGGTCGTTTTCCTCGGAAAACGAGGCCGCAACGTCAATTACGGCATTCGGGATTGCCCCTCGGGGCGGTGCCGAGAACTTGAGGTCATGGCAGGGCCCCTCGAACGCTTACTTCGAGGGGCCCTTCGCCTGTCCCCAGCCTGTCCCCAGCCTGTCCCCAGTTGCGAGACCTGTGGACGTCGCGAGGCCAGCTGGCGCGCGGCGACGTGCCCCGCAGTCGCCACGAATCAAGAGGGTTCCTCCACAGATTTCCTCCACAGGCCGGTGGATTTCTCGAAGCCAGACTGGGAAAACGGTGGAAAAACCTGTGCAACAAAAGTGGAAAAAGAAAACCTCGAATTCCGCTTGCGCGCCCCTATGGGCAGGTGTAGACATGGGTTATTCGGATCGCACGAAGAGGAACGAAGTGGTCGGGGCAACCTGGCCGCAGCGGGACTTGAGTCGATGCGAAGTGGTTCACAGGATGTTGTGCTTGCCCCGCAGGATCTCCTCGGAGAGAACGTGGGGGCCGCCAGTAACGAGGTGGTAGCGACGGGCCGTGAACCGCAGAGTGAGGAGGGCTCCGCTTGCGGGGTTCGCTGACCGGGTTCGTGACCCGGCGGTTGCGTCAGGCGCCTAGCGTCGGGCGTGGTCCTCATCTCGACAGCAAGGCCCCCCGGACGCTTACTCCGGGGGGCCTTTGCTGTTGAGTACGGACCGAACCGCTATCTCAGAAATCACCTTACGGGCGCCCGCAGCGTTCGGCCGCGAGCGACACGCGATGTTCACGCTGATGCGGCGCGCTCGCGAATGTGCCAACCTGGGCCTGCGGGTCCCGAGACCCGCGGGCCGGTCAAGCCGATCTGTTCAGCACCCGCCGCAACTCACCTTCGGGCTACCGTGGCCGATAGGACGACAGAGCTGGCAGAGGAGGAGGCGGGCGTGAGCGACTCTGATCCCGAGGCCGACCCCGCCGGAGCGGACGCAGCCGCGGCGCGCCTCGCGCGGCTAGAAACCATCCTCGAGTTGGCCCCAGTCGGTATCGGCTTGGTCGACTTCGAGGGTCGCACCACCATGACCAACAGCGCTCTGCACCGCATGCTCGGCTACTCGGAAGAGGAGTTCGCGGCCATGCCGTGGACGGAGTTCACGCACCCAGACGACATCGAGCCGAACGTGGTGCTATCCCGCCGCTTGGCCGAAGGGGAGATCGACCACTTCACGCTCGAGAAGCGCTTTCTGCGCAAGGGCGGTGGATACCTGTGGACCGCGCTGACCGTGTCCCTGGTGCGCGACGCCGACGGCAATCCCGACTACGAGATCGGGATGACGCTGGACATCACCGAACGCAAGCGACTCGAAAGTGACCTGCGTGCCGCGGAGGAGCGGTTCCGGCTCCTGGTCGAGCGGGTGCCAGCGGTGGTCTATGTGATGCAGGCCAGCCCGGAGCCGATGGGGGTGTACGTGAGCCCCCAGATCGAAAGGGTGCTCGGATTCACGGCCGAGGAGTGGACGGCCGATCCCGAGTTGTGGATACGCCAACTGGATCCGGCCGACCGCGACGAGGTCTTGGCGAGCAGGTTACGGATGATCGACTCTGAGACCCTCGCGGAGCCACGCTCTGACACCTACCGACTCCATCGCGGCGACGGCACTGTGGTCTGGGTGCGTGACGATGCGATGGTGCTTCGCGACCAGGACGGCACCCCCTCGCTGCATGGTGTGATCGTGGATGTCACAGAAGAGAAGCGCCTTGAGGAGCGACTCGCCTATCAGGCCTTCCACGACGCGCTCACAGGACTACCGAACCGCGAACTCTTTCGCGAACGGGTCGACCAGGCGCTGGCCGCTCCCGCCTCGCCGGATGGCGAGGACGTCGTGATCTTCATTGACCTCGACAATCTCAAGACGGTGAACGACACCTTCGGACACGCGTCAGGCGACGAGGTGATTATCTCGGCCGCACGCCGCATCAGGGCGAGCGCTCGGGCCGGCGATATTGCCGCGCGTCTCGGCGGTGACGAGTTTGCGTTGCTGCTCAAGAAGACGACCCTTGAACAGGCGAGAGCTCTCGCGGACAGGATTCTCAACGCCCTACACGACCCGCCCGTCGAGTTCGGCGGCCGCACCGTGGTGATTGGCGCCAGCATCGGCATCGCCGCCGCGGGCGATGGAGAGTCGACGGAGACGCTGCTCCGCAGCGCAGACCTTGCGATGTACCAGGCAAAGCTTCAGGGAAGGGGTCGCCACGTTGTCTATGAGCCGGGCATGCACCAAGATGCGCTCGCTCACTTTCGACTCGCTGCGGCGTTGCAGAAGGCCGTCGCCGCAGGCACCATCGCGCTCGCCTACCAGCCGATCGCGGATCTTCACACCGGGGCAGTCGTTGGGCTTGAGGCCCTGGCCCGCTGGTCCGATCCCGACCTGGGCGACGTCCCACCGTCGTCGTTCATCCCCGTGGCCGAGCGAACCGGCCTCATCCACGAACTTGGCAGGCAGGTGATCGCGCGGGCCTGTCGCGACCTCATGCGGTGGCGCACGGCGAGCGGTAGCGAGGCATACGTGAGCGTCAACGTGTCGCCACTCCAACTGGGCGACGACGAGTTGCCGGACTTCATCGCAGAGACCTTGCGGGATTGCGGTCTGGAACCAGGCAGCCTCGTGCTTGAAATCACCGAGGGTCTGCTCCTGCAGGAGCGCAGCCGCGAGACGCTACGTGAACTCCGGACTCACGGGGTGCGAGTGGCCATCGACGACTTCGGCACCGGATACTCCTCGCTCAGCTATCTGCGCGAGCTCCCAGTGGACATGGTCAAGATCGATCAGGCGTTCGTCACTCCGGCCGTGCCAGGAGCCGCTGACCACGAGTTTCTGCAGGCGATCATCAGGCTGGCTGAGACGCTGCACATGGTGACGATCGCGGAGGGCATCGAGACGGCGAGCCAGTTGGGCGAACTGCGGTCAACGGCGTGCGGGTACGGTCAGGGCTACTTCCTCGCGCGCCCGGGCCCCATTGCGGACACGCCCGCGATTCTCGACACGATGAACTAGGCGCACCACCGCCGGGTATGGGGCCCGTCGGTGCGACGCGGTTACGGCGCCCAGGTGAACGTGAAGGTGCCCTCGTCGGTGGTGGCCAGCAGTGTGGTGCCTTCGCACTCGTACGCGAACGATTCGCCGACGTTCGTCGGGACGCCGTCGGTGGTGGGCATGTCGATACGCCCTTGAGGGGACTCGACATACCCGGTGACCGCAGAACCTGACGACTCGTCTGTCAGGACGGCGCGTCCGTCGCGATCCGCCCAGGTGCCGCTGTCTGTGCCATCGCGAGTGATCACGGCGGTGCCGCCTTCAACGGACATGGTCATGGTCCAGTCCTGATACACGGTCGAGTACGAGCCGTCCGCGCCGAGGCTCAGGAAGACCTCGCCTTCCACCGAGTCAAGGGAGCCTTCAGACGGAATCATGGACCGCAACAGGTCTCCCCACACGTCGTTGTCCAGCACCCAGCGGCCGGTGGGGCAGCCTGCCGCGATCTGTGACTCCAACGGCTGTTCCGTGTTCGTCGGAGTGGGCGACCCAGCGGTCGCCGTGGTTGAGCTGGAGGCGGCCGGGCTACCGGAGCCATCGGTGCCGGTGGCGTCTCCCGTGCCAGCGGAGTCGCTGCAACCGGCAAGTGCCAGGGCCGCTGTCGCGATCAGGGCGAGGGGCATGGGGGGTGTGCGCACGGTGAACTCCCTTGGAACTCGAGTGCTTGGGGGACTCTTCGACGCTAACCGAGCCACACGCCGTGGTCAAAGGGATTGCAGGCGAAGGGGCACTTGCGAGGGTCGATAGCATGAGGGCATCGATGGCGATTGAGGGGGCCCACCATGAGTGACCGCAACGAGTACGACCCGTTTGCGTCGCCGCAATCCCAGCCGGGAGTGGGCGAGCCGTCGTCCATAGCCCCGCAGCCGCTGGCGCAGCCAGGCATGGGAGACGTTCCGCCGATGCCGAGCGCCCCCTACGGCTATGGCGCCCCATCCCCTTACGGCGCCCCATCCCCTTACGGCTACGGCAACCCGTCGCCCTACGGCGGCCCTCCGATCGCGGGCTCCAGCCAAAAGAACTACTTGGGCATCCTCTCGCTCATCTTCCCGTTCGTGTTCCTGAGCCTTGTGGGAATCATCATGGGCCACATGGGTCTGTCTGCGGTGAGGAAGGGCACGGCGAACAACCGCGGAGTAGCGCTCGCTGGCACGATTGTCTCGTGGGTCTTCACGGGCCTGGCAGTGCTCGGCCTGCTCTTCGCGGCTGCAGTCCCGGTCTACGACAGTCAGCAGGACAGGGCCTACGAGGCGGCGGCCAAGTCCGACGTGGCCAATCTCCGGTATGCGGTGGCGACACACTTTCTCTTTCGATCCGACCCCCCGGTCGTCGCCATCGAAGGCGATCACTACGTGGTCGGGGACAACACCGAGGTCAAGTCAGCCATCGTCGAGGACGTTGACTTCGTCATGTTGGGCGACCTCGACTACTGCATAGCGGTGACCTACGACGGGGGCCAGGTGATCTCGAGCAGCGCGGTGGGTTCCTACACTGCTAGCGGCTGCCCCGATGCTGATCAGCAGTATGACGCGCAGGGCGACGGGAAGCCCTCCGAGGGCAGTGTCGCCTTCATTGACCTTGAGGTGGGGGACTGCATCTTGGACCCCTATGCGACCTCGGAGTCAGACGACTCGGCAGAGACGTGGGTCTACGGGGTGACGGTCGTCAATTGCGCCGATGCTCACTATGGCGAGGTGTATGCCTTGCCTGTCCTGCAGGCCGAGACGTATATCGAGTACAAGATCGCGGCCGAGGCCGACGAGTTGTGTCACGCCGCTTACGAGGGCTACATGGGCGTCGACTACGCCGACTCCACGTTCTACTACGTGCCGTACTACCCGAGCCGCCAAGGCTGGAAGCTCGGCGACCACGAGATCACGTGCGTCGTGACGTCGCTGATGTCAGACACGTTGGGGAGCCTGAAGGGCTCCGGTCGGTAGCCGCGACGTGGCTTGATCTGCGTCAAGGAGGTCCGGTTGCGATCTCCGTAGCGTGAGGGGTGACTCAAGAGAAGGAGCACCCCATGTTCATCAAGAACATCATGACCCTGCTGGGCTCGCTGAGGCCCGCCACCGTCGAGGCCCACTGCGATACTGCCGACGGTCCCGCCGTCACGGATGGTCGCAAGGCATTGGTCACGGGCAACATCAACTACGCCCTCAAGTGGATCCCGGCCGACGGCGAGGCCGAGTTGCGTGACGTCTTCGACAAGGCGTTGCAGGTTCGCACCCTCGGCACGGAAGCCGCCGAACTGGCCGATCGTCTCTTCCTGGAGACGATGGTCCGCATCCACCGCATGGGCGAGGGCGTCGGCTTCACCGGCGTCCAGCCCGCAGGAACCGAGATCGATCCGGTGGTGACGGCGGCCGACGAGGCCATTGCCTCTGGTACGGCCGTCGACTTGCTACCGATGGTGCCTCAAGAGCGCCGCACGGAACTCGCCGAGCGCTTCCGGGCCGCGATCGCCGCCAAGGAGTTCGATGTCGACGACGTCGTGGCTGGCCGTCGCTACCTCGCCGCCTACGTCAACTTTTTCAAGTATGCGGAGGGCGAGGACCACGATCACCACGGGCCCGTCCACGAGGGCGACGCGCACGGCGAGCCCTGCCACGCCCACGCTCACTAGGCCACGAGCATGAGGCGTGTGGTCAAGGTGGCTGGCCAGTCCATGGCCCCCACCTACCGCCGGTCCGACCTGCTGCTGACGCGGCCGGTCGGGCGGGGCGGGGCGCGCGTCGGCCGCGGCGATGTGGTGGTCCTCCGTCGCGGCGAGGTGCCGATGATCAAGCGCATCGTCGCCGTCCAGGGTGACCTCGTCGAACTTGAGGCGGGGCGCCTGGTCGTCAACGGCGTCTGCGTTGACGGACGGCCACGGGTGGCGGGCGCCTTCACGCAGGCGTGGACGGTGCCTGGTGATAGCTACTTCATGGCTGGCGACAACCAGGCGGCCTCTGACGACTCCAGGGTGTGGGACGAGCCGTTCGTTGCGGCAGGGAGGGTGGAGTCGGTGGTGACGCGCCGTTTGATGGGTCGGCCCCTCTGGCCGCGTGGCCTCACGCCCCGTCGGCCAGTCGCCGTAGTTGCTCGGGCTGAGTGATCGTCACCGACCGTCCCGCGCCGATCACGATCAACTCCTGCGCTGCCAGAGTCTTGAGGGCGCGGCTAAGGCTCTCAGGCGTGGTGTCGATGAGCGAGGCGACGTCCTTCTTGGCCATCGGCAGGGCCACCGTCACCGCGCCGCCGCTTCGCGTGGCTGGCAGACGGAGCAGGTAGTCGGCGAGTCGGCTCTCCACATCGCGCGAGGTCAGCGAGTTGAGCCGATGTTCAGTATCGGACAGTCGTTCGCTGACCATCGCCAGCATCCGCAGGCCGGTGTCGGGGTACTCGCGCACCAAGGACTGGAGATCGTCGTGGCGGAACACACACAGTTCGCAGCCGTCTAGCGCGGCGGCGTAATCGCCGGGTGGCTGGCCAGTGAAGACCGCCGTCTCGCCGGTGAAGTCGCCGGGCCCCAAGACCCGGACGAGCTGCTCGGACCCATCGGGGGAAACCCGGAAAATCTTGAGGCGTCCCGTGTGCACCACAATGAGCCGCGAGACCTCGTCGTTGGCGGAGTACGCAAACTCACCCGCCTGCAGGCGTACCGGACGCGCCAACTCGGCGACGAGTTGTTGGTCGTTCGCAGCCAGTCCCGCGAAGACCGGGACGCGCGCGACGCAGGTGTCGGCCATCCGGAAAGCGTAGCCGGGTGTGCCGTGGTTGCCGGGACTTAGGTATGGGATGAGGTGGTGCGGCCCGCGTATGCTTCAAACGTGGTTGAATCAAGCGAGACTGATACGACGCTTCCCGGCGCGGACGGAGAGGTCGCCCTGCTCATCGCGGTTGCTGACCCCATTCGGTGGGCCGTGCTCGAGGCATTGGCCGACGCCCAACGCTGCGTCTGCGATCTTCAGGAGCGCGTGCCCGTCCCGGGAAACCTCCTCAGCTACCACCTCAAGGTGCTGCGCGAGGCGGGCCTGGTCACCGCCACCCGCAGGGGCCGGTGGATCGACTACGCGCTCGCGGACGACGCACAGGAGCGCATGCGCCGCGCCCTTCCAGGCGCCCGGACGATGGCACAAGCATGAGCGTCGCCGAGCGTCTGCGCGCCAAGACCCCCACCCGGCGCTGGGTAGGTCTTGGAGCGTCTGCCGTTGTCTGGTTCGCGCTCTACCAGGTCAACCGGCCGTTCTGGGACTGGTTGATCGGCGGCGCGTTCGGGTTGGACCTCGACAGTCGACTCGGGTCCGGGTTGCACTTCTTCTTCTACGACTCGGTGAAGATCGCCCTCCTGCTGATCGGCATCATCTTCCTCATCACGGTGCTCCGCTCCTTCATGAGCGTCGAGCGCACGCGCGCGCTGCTGGGAGGCAAGCGGGAGGGCGTCGGCAATGTCATGGCGTCTGGGCTCGGCGTCGTCACGCCGTTCTGCTCGTGCAGCGCGGTCCCCGCGTTCATCGGCTTTGTGGCCGCGGGCGTTCCCTTGGGCGTCACCATGAGCTTCCTCATCGCCAGCCCGCTGGTCAATGAGATCGCCATCGCGCTGATCTTCGGCCTCTTCGGCATCGGCCCCACCCTGCTGTACGTGGGAGCAGGCCTGGTCATCGCAATCGTCGCCGGGTTTGTCCTTGGACGCCTCAAGCTGGAACGGTGGGTCGAGCCGTTCGTCTTCGAGACGCGCCTTGGCGGCCAGGTCATCGACTCCACGTTCGGGCTCACTTGGGACGACCGGATCCAGATGGGCATCGAAGAAGTCACGAACATCCTCAAGAAAATCTGGCCGTACCTGCTGGTCGGCATCGGCGTCGGCGCTGGCATCCATGGCTGGGCGCCGGAGGACTTCTTCACCCAGTACGCGGGCGAGGGCAACCCGTTCGCCGTGCTGATCGCGGTGCTGATCGGGATCCCGCTGTATTCCAATGCCGCTGGCATCCTGCCGCTCGTCGACGCTTTGCACGACAAGGGCCTGCCGATGGGCACGTTGCTCGCGTTCATGATGGCCGTCGTCGCGCTTAGCCTGCCGGAGATGATCCTGCTGCGCCGGGTCCTCAAGCCCCAGCTCATCGCGACCTTCATCGGCGTGGTCGCCGTCGGCATCGTCGGCGTCGGCTACCTGTTCAATGCCGTGTTGGGCTGACTTGCCCCTCAACCGAAAGGACACTCCCATGATCATCAAAGTGCTAGGCCCTGGTTGCGCGAACTGCGTCAATCTCGAAAAGGTGACCCGCGAGGTCGTCGCCGAACTCGGCGTTGCAGCGACCATTGAGAAGGTCACCGACTATGGTGCGATCGCCGGCTACGGCGTGATGCGTACGCCAGCCCTTGTGGTGGACGAGGCTCTCGTGCTGTCCGGCCGCGTGCCGACCGCGGCCCAAGTGCGCGACATCCTGGAGCCGCTCGGCTCCGGCTCTTGACCGACCCCGGCTACGTGCCGATCAGGGTGAGCCAGCCGACAAGCGCGAGGAGTGTGACGGCGAGCACGGGGATGGTCAGCACAATGCCGACCTTGAAGTACGTGCCCCAGCCGATGTGCATGCCCTTGCGGTCCAGCACGTGCAGCCACAGCAGGGTCGCGAGGCTGCCGATGGGCGTGATCTTGGGGCCAAGGTCGGAGCCGATCACGTTGGCGTAGATCATGAGCTCGCGCGTGAGGCCAGACGCGTTGGCGGCCTCGATGCCGAGGGCCGCGACCAGCACGGTCGGCATGTTGTTCATGACGGAGGACATCCCTGCCACCAGGAAGCCGGTGCCGCCCGCCGCCGCGAGTGGACCCTGGTCGCCGAACCACGCGAACACGTCGCCGAGTGAATCCGTAAGGCCCTGGTTGCGCAGCCCGTACACCACCAGGTACATGCCCAGGCTGAACAGGACCACCTGCCAGGGCGCGGACTTGAGTACCGGCGCGATGGGGATGCGGCCGGCGGGTCGCGGGGCCGACCGGGGTGCCTCGTCCGTGTCGGCCGCCGACGCGTGAGCCGCCACCGCGGCGGCGTGGGCGTCAACCTCCGCCATCGTCGGCGACAACCGGGCGAATACCCAGGCCGGCTTGCGCGCGGCGATCAACAGGATCACGATCGCGCCGAGCCCGGCAACGGCGGCGATGGGGATGCCGATGGGGTCCGCCACGAAGTACCCGACGAGCAAGGCGGCCAATACGACCCACCCGGCCCTAAAGGTGACGTGGTCGTGGATGGCATCGGCCGGTCGCGCCAGGTCGGCGACGTCGTACCTGGCGGGGATGGACTTGCGGAAGTAGATGCGTAGCACCACCAGGCTGGCGACGAGCGAGACCATGCTGACAGGGATCATCACGAGCGCGTAGCGGGCAAAGCCGATGTCGAAGAAGTCCGCAGAGACGATGTTGACCAGGTTCGACACCACGAGCGGCAGGCTGGTGCTGTCGGCCACAAAGCCGGTGGCCATGACGTAGGCGAAGGCGGCCTTGGGGTCGAACTTGAGCGCCAGCAGCATCTGGTAGACGATCGGCGTGAGGATGAGGGCCGCGCCGTCGTTGGCGAAGAAGGCTGCGATCGCGGCGCCCAGCACGACGATGAGGTTGAAGAGCATCCGCCCGTTGCCGCGGCCCCACCTGGCGACGTGGAGCGCGGCCCACTCGAAGGTGCCTGCCTCGTCCAACACGAGCGAGATGAGGATGATGGCCACGAAGGTGAGCGTCGCGTTCCACACGATCACCCACACGTCAGGCACGTCGCTGAACTGGATCACTCCCGTGATGAGGGCGACGGCTGCGCCGCCAAGCGCGCTCCACCCGATGCCGAGACCGCGCGGCTGCCAGATGACCAGGACAAGGGTGAGGACAAAAATGATGACGGCGATCAACAAGGGCTGGTCTCCTGCGTTCTGGTCTGGTGCCAAGCGATTCGGGTGCAGAGCGAATATCCCACGCATCACGATGCGCTGATATCACGCCACACTGATGCACGGTAGCGTATGGGACATGAGTCCGGTCACCGCCCCGTTGCCACGAGTCCCGTTTCCTGCCGCTGTCGGGTCCCAGTTCAGTCTCCTGGCGGACCCGCTGCGACTCAAAATCGTGGAGGCGCTCGCGAGCGAGCAACTGTGCACGTGCCACCTGATCGACATCACGGGTGCCCGCCAAAGCACCATCAGCAATCACCTGCGTGTGCTGCGGGAGGCTGGCGTGGTGACGAGCGAGGCCGACGGGCGCTACACCTGGTATCGGCTGGCCCCCGGCGCCTTCGCCGACGCTCTGGGTGCGCTATCGCGCGTCGTCGCCGATGGTCTTTCGGCTCCGCGGTTGCGCCCCGCCTGCGCGACGTGACGGGGGCCGCGTGCGTGGCGCGGAATCAGGCCGAGATGAGAGCGGGTGACGGGAATCGAACCCGCGCTATCAGCTTGGGAAGCTGAAGTTCTACCATTGAACTACACCCGCGTGCGCCGTCGGCGCGGTACCCATTCTAGGCCAAGGGCGCTACCGCCCCGTCAAACGTGACGCCCCGTCAAGCGTGAGGCTGCGCCACCAGCGTGAACGCGGTGGACCGCGTCTCGCCGGGTTGAACCAGGAACACCCCCGTACCCTCGGAGCCAGCGGCCTCGAGGTTGAAGCCGTCGTTGCCGTTGGTGACGGGCTCGACCGCGAAGAACGGCACGTCAACCGGCAGGTAGACCACGGCGTGCTCGAGCAGCGCGCCAGCCTCGACGTCGATGGTGACGGCGCCGGGGTAGTCGATTGTCGCCAGGGTGGACGACGTGCGGCCAGTGAAGCACCCGTCCATGAACTC
The DNA here is from genome assembly GCF_016278775.1 of Demequina sp. Lineage (GTDB taxonomy): Bacteria > Actinomycetota > Actinomycetes > Actinomycetales > Demequinaceae > Demequina. The sequence continues at coordinate 24,854 of NZ_JADQBF010000110.1, forward strand.
CTCACCGAGCGGCTTCATGTGGCGGAAGTCCAGCCGCCCTGACACCTCTTGTGGGGGACCAGTGGGCAGGCACTCGATGACGGGGTACGACGCGACACAGTTGATCTGGAGGCGAGTCGGCTCGCCAGGCGCGACGCCGGGGACGCTCAGTTCCCGCAGAAAGTAGGGGTGATGGCCCAGGCCGGCAGGGAAGGTCTCGTGAGCGTCGTTCGTGATCTCCATGTGCCATGTGAAGCGCTCGGCATCCAGTTCGTACGTGAAGCGCGCTGTGAACGGCCACGGGAAGTTGACCCCGTAGACCGCGCGCGATACGAACTCGAGGGTGACGGACGTGGGCGTCTGCGCGGCCACGGCCCATGGGAACTCGATGCCCGTTCCGTGGATGGCCGTGCCATCTTGAAAGTTGACGCGCAACTGGTAGTCCTTGCCCGCCCACCGGAACGCCGCGTCGCGGATCCTGTTGGACCACGGCACCAACGGGAACGACGCCGTGGACCACACGTCGGCGAGGGACTCTTCAGGGGTGGGACGGAGTACGTCCACCCACTCCCCGCCAACGAGCACGCGGCCGAACGCGACGGAGCCGCCGGTGGCAGGGACGAGGCCTACCTGCCAGTGCTCGTTTTCAAGGGTGACGACGTGGGTCATGGTGACATTGTGACTGATGGGACCGCTCGCGTCCCTGACCAAATGCCCAACCGTGTCGCGAGCGTCACTCGCTACCGGTTTTGAAGCGCGTCGAGACCCACCGCAACGGCTTGCAGCAGTCGAGTGTCGTACTCCTCGGCCGTGACGGTGACCTGATACGTGTCACGCAGACCCCACTTGCGCACGATCTCCATGACGGGGCGCTCCCCCACGCTGAACACGAAGTCGTAGGGGATGAAGCCGAAGTCAGTGAAGCGGCGGATGATGGCGTAGACCGCAGACTTCTCTTGGCCCTTCACCTGCGGCTGGCCAGCTTGGTCGATGAGCCACGTGGAGTTCAGCAGGGAGGCGGCGAAGTCCTTGCGGAACTCGCCGATGGCCTGTCCGGCGCCGTCGTAGACGTCAACAACCGACCTGATATCGAGCACATTGCGGGCCTTGAACGTGAACAGCACGGTGTTCTTCGAGTCATCGGTGTAGAACACCACCTCCTCTCGCATCTTCATGCGCTTCTGCTGCGCGAAGCCGAGCATGGTGGTGGGTTGCCAATGGGCGTCGACGCTCCAGATCTCGTACCGGTTGACCATGGCGGCGAAGCGTTGCTTGATAAGGAAGTTGCGTGTCGTCATACGGGCGACGTTAGCGTGGCTGCGAGGCGCATGGAGAGAGGCGCGCGAAGCGCGTCGCGCCGGGTCCCGCGTGCCGCTCAAGGAATGCGCCGCGGACGCCACACGTTCCCCCTACAGACGCCCTTGTGGCGCGCGTTGCCAGGCGCAGCCGCCCGGCACCCCTGGTACGACCGCAAGACAGGCACGACCGAAAGACAGGAGAGACTCATGGCTATCGGTACCGGCATCTTCTTGATCGTGGTGGGCGCTGTGCTCACCTTCGCCCTCAACGTCACGGTGGACGTCGTCAACCTCGACGCCGTCGGCTGGATCAGCATGATCGCGGGTGCGGCAGCGATCATCATCTCGCTCATCGTCAACGCGCAAAGCACGCGCACCACTCACCGCGAGATCTACCAGGACCGCCCGGGAGCTCAGCCCCCGCCCCCCGAGTCAGGCACGCGCGGCGTCTAGTGCGCCCACAACCGCTACGGGTCCGGGATCTGCACCTCGGGAATGGTGGTGACCTTGAGGAACGGCCTGCGTGGCGACAGGGCCACGTCGAGCCGTCCCTTGCTCACCGATCTGGCGACCACGGCGATGACCACCGCGAGCGCGGTGATTGAGCCGACTGCGATCGCGAGCCGGGGCCCCAGATGCTCGCCCACCCACCCCACGGCGGGTGAGCCAAGGGGGTTGGCTCCCATCAGCACCATCATGTAGAGCGACATGACCCGCCCCCTCATGGGCGCTGGAGTCGTCGTCTGCACCGTCGCGTTCGCCGAGGTGAGCATCGTCATGGCCGTGAAGCCCACTGGGATGCCCGACAGCGCGTAGGTCCAGTAGGTGGGCATGACGGCCATCACACCGCTAGCCACGGCAAACCCAGCTGCGGCGAGGACCACGAGCCGTGCCGACGGTTCCGTGCGTCGCGCGGCCATCACCGCACCGGTGAGCGAGCCGATTGCGAGGATCGAGCCAAGGATGCCGTAGTCCTCAGGCCCTAGCCCAAACTCGATGCGCGCCATCATGGCACTGGTGAGCTGGAAGTTCAGACCAAAGGTCGACACCACGCTCACCACCACAAAGATGATCATGAGGTCGCGTCTGCCGCGCACGTAGCGCAGGCCGTCGATCACCTGGCCGGGCGAGCGGGGTGCCCGCTCCTGGGCGTGGAACTGGGAGGTACGCATCAGCGCCAGCGCGATGAGGGTCGCGGCGAAAGTCGCACCATTGATGACGAAGACCCACCCGGTGCCCACGGCCGCAATCAGCAGGCCAGCGGCGCCGGGTCCGATGAGGCGTGCCGCATTGAATGACGCGGAGTTCAGGCCGACGGCGTTGGCCAGTTGCTTGCGCGGCACCAGGTCCCCCACGAACGTCTGCCGTGCGGGGGCATCGAACGCGGTGACGACGCCGAGCGCGAGGGCGAAGCCGTAGACGTGGAACAGTTCGGCGTTGCCGGACAGGACCAGCACGCCAAGACCCAAGCCCAAAGCACCCGCCGACGATTGGGTCACCATCAGCATCTTGCGGTGGTCAACCCTGTCGGCGACGACGCCGGTGAAGGGGCCGAGCAGCAGGAAGGGGAGGAATTGCAGGCCGGTGGTGATGCCCACCGCCACGCCAGAATCGCGAGTCAGTACGGTCAACACCAGCCAGTCCTGAGCGATGCGCTGCATCCAAGTGCCCAGGTTCGACACGAGGGCGCTGGCGAACCAGAGCCGGTAGTTGAGGATCCCGAGCGAGCTGAAAGTGTTTGTCATTTCTGACATGGAACGGTACGCCTCTACCGCGGCATTCCACCGCCCACAAGTCCCGGGACTATGGCACCGAGACCACCACTTTGCCGCGGGCGTGACGCGAGGCGACTCGCTGCATCGCATCCGCGCCGTGAGACAGCGTGAACATCGTGTCCATCAGCACGGTCAAGCTGCCATCGGTGAGCATGTCGGCCAACGCGCGCAGGTCCTGCTGGTTGGGCGAGGAGTAGAAGACTCCGATGCGCTTGCGCAGCACCTTTCCCCTCCACGCCGCCTTGGTGACGCGGGCGAGCGCCCCGCCGTCTGGTCCAGGCTCGCCGCTGTTGGGCAGCAGAACCCCTGTCGCAGTGGTGAGCTTCTCGAGTGCGAGCATCCGGTCCGCGGCCACGTTGTCAAAGATGAGGTCGAAGCGCTCCTCGGTGTCCAGCACGCTCTCGCTCGTGTAGTCGATCACGCGATGTGCCCCCAGGTCGAGCACCGCCTGCACGTTGCCGGACGAGCACACCCCCGTGACGGTCGCTCCGGCGGCGGCGGCCATCTGCACTGCAAAGGAGCCGATGCCGCCCGACGCGCCGATCACCAGCACCTTGTCGCCAGGGCCGACCGGCCGCACCCTGAGCCCGTGGAGCGCCGCGAGCCCCGCCATCGTCGTCGCGGCGGCCGCCTCGAAGGTGATGCCCGCAGGAATCCTGGTGACCTTGTCCTCTGCCGCCAAGGCGTACTCGGCGAGCGTCGCCCGCCCCTCGCCGAACACCTCGTCGCCCACCCTCCACTGGGTGACGTCGGCTCCCACCGCCTCGACGATGCCGGCCACGTCGCTGCCCCGAATCGTCTGGCGCGGCCTGCGCAACCCCAGCCCGAGGCGGACGACGGCTGGCTTGCCGCGCGTGAGGAAGACGTCGGCCGGATTGAGGGCGGTTGCCTTGACGCGCAGCAACACGTCGCGCGGCCCAGGCGTGGGGACGGGGACGGTGCCGGGTGAGAGCACGTCGGCCTCGCCGTAGTGGTGGTGCATGACGGCGGTCATGGTGGCGGGTGTGTGGGTCATGACTTCCTCCAAGGAAGATACAAAGAGTATGCGCGTCGCCGACGCGGGTGGGGCGTCGGCGACGCGGCTGCGATTAGACGAGCGCGGGCTCGCGCTCGTCGTGAGGCTCTGGCAGAGCGGCAGCGGGGGCGGGGGGAGCGTGGTGCTCCACCCGGGGTAGCCACTCAAGCCACGACGGGAGGTACCAGTTCGCCTTGTCGAGCCAGGTCATCGCGGCAGGCACCAGCAGGATGCGGATGATGGTGGCGTCCAACATCACGCCGACCGCGAGCCCGAATCCCCACTGCGACAGCTCGGGAATCGACGCGGAAGCGAAGCCGCCGAAGACGCCGATCATGATGAGGGCCGCGCCCGTGATGAGCGGCCCGGTCTTGGACACGCCCTCGATCACGGCTGTTCGTGTGTCCCCCGTGGCGTCGTAGCGCTCGCGGATCCGGCTCAGCAGGAACACGTGGTAGTCCATCGACAGGCCGAAGACCAGGGCGAACACCATGACCGGCATGTACGGGGAGATACCGTCGGCGGTTGGCAGGCCGAGCGCCTCGCCCCAGCCCCACTGGTAGGTGGCCACGAGAGCACCGAACGTTGCCGTGGTGCCGATGAGATTCATGAGGATCGCCTTGAGCGGCACCACCACGGAACGGAACATCACCAGCAGCAGCACGAACGTGACGCCGAGGATGAACGCGACGGCCCACGGGGCCATTCTCGCGATCAGGCCAAAGTTGTCGTACTCGGTTGCGCGTGCGCCTCCTACGAATGCCTCGGTATCCGCGCCGGTGAGGTGGGTGGGGATGAGGTCCTGGCGCAAGCGCTCGATCGCGTCGGCCGACTCGGGATCCGCCACGTCGAACGTGTCGTGAGTGTCGATGAACACGGCGCCGCCACGCTCGTCGACCGTGGTACCCCCAAAGCCAGCGTCGGCCTCGATGGCATCGGCCAGCGCCGCAATCTCCCCGTCGGTTCCGCCAGTGACCGCGACCATCGTCGCCGAGTCGGTGAAGCCGAAGTCCTCCGTGTAGACCACGTTGGCCTTGTTGAGCACGAAGTCGTCTGGCCAGGAGTCGGGACTTGGCATCGCGAACTTGAGAGACAAGACGGGCGCCATGATGAGCCCCAAGATCACGAGGCCGGCCGTCGCGGCGGAGCCAGGGCGGCGAGCCACCCACGTGGCAAGGCGGTTCCAGCCGCGCGAGGTCTCGCCTGGGTGGCGCATCGGCAACCGCCAGGAGTTGACGCGATGCCCCAGCAGTCGCAACACGGCCGGGAGCAGGAACAGGGCGATCGACACGGCAGACAGGGCCACCGCGATGATGGCGATGCCGATGCCCAGGAACGTGTTCTGCGGCAACAGCATGAGGCCGCCGATGGACGCCACGACCGTCAGGCCAGACGTGAGCACCGCGCGATTGGCGGTGGTCCCCGTGATGGTGACCGCGTCGAGCACGCTGTGACCGCGCGCGAGTTCCTCTCGGAAGCGCTGGACCGTCAGCAGCGAGTAGTCGATGCCGAGCGCGAGGCCCATCATGCCCACAAAGATGGTGAGACTGTCGGACACTTCGGTCCCAGACGACGCAATGGCCCGCGACGCGATGGCCCCGATCCCCGTGGCGATCACCATGGACGCAAGAGCCACCAGCAAGGGAAGGCCCGCCGCGACCACGGCGCCGAACACGAACACGAGCACCACGAGCGCGATCGCAATGCCGATTCCTTCCCCCCTCGCCAAGTCGCTGCTTGCCAGCTCGTTGAGCGCGAGCTGCATGGACTCGGGCCCCGACACAAACGCATCCACACCGTCGGTCGCTACCGCGTCCACGGCGTCGATCACGTCGAGCATCACCGCGTCGTCCGCCACCACGGTGAAGTCCACGACGGCGGACCCTCCCGCGGGCGCAACCAAGGCGTCGGACGTCGAGACGTCGCTCACGCCCTCGATGGCGTCCAGGGCGGCTACCGCGTTGGTGAGCACCGCGTCGAATGCCGCCGACCCGGATGTCTCCGTATCGGAGGTGACGATGAGTTGCTCGGCGAAGCGGGCGGAATCGCTGTCGCCAACGCGGTACTGCTGATCGAGATCGGCCGCAGTGTCGGCCTCGGTAGAGACCAAGTTGGTCTGAAGCGGGGAGACGTACTTGTCGATCGATCCGGCCGCGATACCTGCGGCGATCATCGCGAGTATCCAGCCGATCACGGTGAGCCACGGCCGCCTGGCGGCCGCGCGGGCAAGACGCCCAGTCATTCCGACATTCATGGTGGTGCCTTTCGAGTGGTGTGTGCCGGGTGGCACGCGGTTTTCGGGTGCGCTCGGTTGTTTTGAGGCGCGCTGAGTAGAGGTGGGGTGGGGTGTGGTGCTCGGGTAAAGGGTGCGCGGGCGGCGTGGGACTAGGCGGCCGCGACCTCCTCCGCGCGGGTGGCAGTCGCGGCAGCCGGAGCCGGGCGAATGCCCTTGACGAGCAGGTAGCCGATCATCCAGAACTCACCGATGGTGGCGGGAATCGCGAGGCTAGCGACAAGCCAGCCAGGTGCGTCGGCGAGGCCGTAGCCGAGCAGGCCGCTCACGACGTAGCCGACGCCGCCGACCACCAGGATCCATCCCATGACTCGCGGGAATCGTGCCGAGGTGACGGCCACCCAGCCCATCGGGATGAGCCAGAGGCCAAAGAACAGGTTGCCCATGCCCCACGCGTTGGTGGAAAGCTCGTACATGAGTGCGACGGTTCCCGACGCGTCGGCGCCGGGGGCGAGGCTGGCGTCGGCCGCAATGGAGTTGGCGGTGGCCATGAACGCGCCCGATGCCATGATCGCGACAGCGTTGACCATGCCGAACGTGGCGGTCGCGTAGGCGGCCGTCGGGTTGATGGGGCGGAACAGTTTGTAGAAATACACGGCCGCAAGCGCCTGGGTGAGGACCACTCCCATCTCCAGCAGCACCAAGAGGTGGGCCTGATCTGCGTGGTCGGTGAGGTTGGCCAGGGTGGCGGCGGGGTCGTCGGCGTCAATCAGTCGAGGACGCAGGGCGAGGAAGCCGAGCATGCCGGTGAAGGCGAGGCCCAGGTACCAGGCGCCGGCGGCCCTGGCGGTTTTGATGTGGTGCGTCATGAGTGCTCTCCTATGAAGTGAGGTGCTTTTTGGGTGAGCGAGGAGGAGGTCTCGTGCCTCTCGGCTCGCTGGGTTGGTCGGTGAGTTGGGGAAAGGGCGCGCGGCCCTAGGTGCTAGAGGGAAGGCTGATTGTCGGTGCCTCCCGTCTCGTAGGCGAAGACGTCATCGAGGGGCCGCTTGAACACCCTCGCGATCTCGAAAGCCATCTCGAGCGACGGGGAGTACTTGCCCTGTTCGATCGCGATGATGGTCTGGCGGGTCACCTTGAGGCGCTCCGCCAGCTCGGCCTGGGTCATCTCGCCACACTCGAACCTCAAGGCGCGAATGCGGTTGGTGACCTTGGTGGGTTTGGGGGCCATGTCAGAAGCCCCTGCGGTAGGCGGCGATCTTGGTGAGGGTCTCGGCGTACGCGCCCACGGTGCCTGCAAGGAACACCAGGTTGCCGATCCAGAAGAGATCGGCGCCGATCATGGCAAGCACGAGTACGCCAAACATCGCCACGCCACTGATCGTTGCGGCACGGCGGTCGCCGAGCCTCTTGATGTCCTTGTCCCGCAGGTCGCCCTCGAGCTGACCTTCTGGGTTGATGCCGCGCGCGGCGAGACTCACGGCGCCACCGATGGCGCCCACAATCGAACCGATGATGGTGCCGACCATAGAGAGTCCGATAGCCCACATCATCGGTGTGATCCAGGAGACGTCCTCGATGGGCTGGGAGATGGCGCGAGGAATGATCACGGCGAAGTAGGCCACCGACGTGATGGTCACGACCGCGAGGTAGACCCACACGGATCGTTCGTCCACGGTCATCGCGACCGGGTCATCGTCGCCAGGGGCGCGCAGTTCGTGGTTCATCGTTCGAGACCTTCCCTATAAGCGGCGACGGTGGTGCCTGACTGAGCGAGCGAGCCCAAGAAGCTGCCAACGAACAGGACGTGGACAGCCCAGAAGGTGTCGGCGCCAAGGGCGAGCATGATCAAGGTGGCCAGGACGGCCAGGCTGGTGAGACCCGCGCCGGCCGACTCTGACGTGCGCATGATTTCCGCGTCGCGCTCGTCGGCGATGACCTGCCCGCGCAGGCGCCACCGCGCCACGCCGTAGAAGGCCGCGTAGAGCGCCCCGCCGATGCCCACCATCAGCAGCATCGGCCCCTGCCATGCCACCTCGGTGAACGACGCGTCGTCCGTCACCGCTCGGGCGATGATCACGATCCAGTACGTGGCGAAGGCCGCGACGCCGAGCGCGAGGCCCAGCAGCTGGTGACGGAGCTCGAATTCCATGGTTACAGCACCTTCGCGTAGAAGACGGCCTTGACGACGACGCCGAACACGGCGGCGAGCGCAAAGGCACCGAACAGGGAGTTGGTGATCCAGAAGGGATCGACTTCGAGCAGGCCGAGCACGAGCGGCACTGCGGCCAGGCAAGAGAACACGTAGAACGAGAGCGCGTCGCCTCTGCGCGTGACATCGCGGTCGCGCTCATCGGTGCGGCGATCGGTGCCCTTCGCGGCGTGCGCGGCGGACCCGCGACCCAGGCTGTTGATCACGAACGAGGCGCCGATCGCCCACAGCATCGCGGGCACGTAGTTGAGCTCCGCCGCTGGGGTATGGCTGAGTTGCACGGCGAGCCACACAAAGTACGCGGCGGCGGTCGCAAACGAAGCGAAGCCGTAAGCCCGCTGGTAGGCCTCGGTGATGGTCATCATCTCTCCCATGTCAAAGTTTGTTGACATCACTCAAGGTAAGGCAGGTTTGACATCATGTCAACAATTATTTACATGAGTTGTGCCGGGGGGCGCCGTCTGCGGCCCGCACGGCCCTCACACGCCAGCCCCCACCGCCCCGACCCGGACACTACGAACCGCAACGGGGAGCGACGCGCCGCGGATCGGCGCTCCCGGGCGATGCGGGTCGGCGTGTCACGGTCAGAACGGTTCACAGTGTTGGGGGGCGTGGCGCGGGCGTGGCGCGGGCGCGGGCGCTGCGTTAGAGACCCAGTCCGGGGCTGTGACGCAGCCGCACGACGCGGGCGCCCAAGAACTCCGCTTCGGTGGGATCGTGCGTGATGAGCACGGCCGTGCGTCCAGTTAGGCGCTCGCGCACGTACTCCATGACGGCGGGCTTGGTGCCCGCGTCGAGGCCGGTGAAAGGCTCGTCGAGCACCACGAGGTCCGCGCCCACCGCGAGCGCCCGAGCGATGGCCACTCGGCGACGCTGGCCGCCTGAGAGCTCGCGCACCGGCTTGGTCAGGTCTGCGGGTTCCAGGCCCACGAGTGCGAGTTCGTCCACGGCTGACGCGCGGTGAGACCTGTCCAGTACCAGCCTCACGTTCGCGACCGCGTCGAGGTGCGCGCACAGCCTGTCCTCTTGGAACACCGCCGCGCGGCGCAATCCGGCCACGCCGGTCACGCTGCCCCAGTCGGGGGTCTCTAGCCCCAGCAGCAGTCGCACCAAGGTGGTCTTGCCCACGCCGTTTGGCCCGGTCAGGGCGGTTACGGTGCCGGGCTCAAGCACAAGGCCGACGCCGTCGAGCACCACGTGGTTGCCATAGCGTTTGGTCACCGAGTGCATCGTGATGGGTTCGCGCGTCATGAGGCGCTCCGCTCGACACGGCCGGGCACCCGCCGCAGCAGGCGCAGCACGGCCGACTCGCACGCGACGCTTAGCACCACGATCACGAGCGTCCACGCAAGGATGTCTTCGGAACTGAGGAACAGCTTTGCCTCGTAGAGCCGCTCGCCGATGCTGCCGTCGGCGACGCCAATCACCTCGGCTGCGACGCCGCTCTTCCACGCGAGGCCGACGCCGACGCGGCAGGCGGCGGCGAAGAAGGGCAGCACGGCAGGCATGTCGATGGCGGCTACCCGGCTCGCGAACGGCACGCGGAACACTCGAGCGGCCTCCAGCAGGGAGCGATCCCTGTGCCTGATCCCCTCTAGCACGCTCGCGTACATGACGGGCAGCACCATGAGGAAGGCGACGATAGCGGACAGCTTGCTGGTGTCCGTCCACAGCAACAGCAGGATGATGAAGCTCACCACGGGGGCGCTGCGGATGGTCGAGATGAGGGGCGACACCAGCGTGTCGACCATGCGGGAGGCTGCGGCGAGCGCCGCGGCGAGTGCACCCACCACGGCGGCGCCAACAAAGCCGATTGCGATCCGGGCGAGGGACCAGCCCACGGTGCCCCAGAAGTCGATCGTGAAAGCGAGCTCCGCGAGGCGCGTCATCACGGCCCATGGGGAGGCCAGCAGAAAGTCCTTGTCGACGCTCCACGCGGCGAACTGCCACACGGCCACCCAGAACAGGGCGGCCACGAGGGGGCGGCCGACGCGCTTGGCGCGCGACGCAGCCTCGCCGTTAGCCGCCGAAGTAGAAGTCATCTCCCGGCATTGTTCCACCGACCGACTTGGGGTCGGCATCGAACAGCACCTGCAGGTAGCCGCTGAGCGACGTCTTCATCTCGTGGCCGTCCACAAACGTGATGTAGGAGCGTGGGATAGCCTTCTCGGCCAGGGCCGCCTCTGGCACGATGCCGGCGTCCACGATGAGCGGCGCGGCGTCGGCCGGGTTTGCGTTGACCCACGCGGTGGAGGCCTCGTAGTCCGCGAGGAACTGTGCGACGGCCTCGGGGTTTTCGGTGGCGAACGCGTTGCGCACCACCACCACGCCCGTGATGAGTTGTGAGTCTGGCGACACCGCCGCCCACTCCTCCGTGAGGTCGAGGGCGATGCGCAGGTCGGGGCTCTTTGCGGACGCGATCGTGACGAAGGGCTGCGGGAGCACCCCGATAGAGCCGGGGGTCGTGGTGAGTTGCGCCACCACCTCGGTGTGCTCCGACAGGTACTCGACCGTGACGTCGACCCCAGGCGTGAGGCCCGCCTGCGTGAGCAGGTAGTTGAGCACGTACTCGGGCGAGGCGCCCTTGCCGGTGCTGTAGATGGTCTTGCCCTCGAGGTCAGCGATCGACTGAATCGAGTCTCCGGACTCCACGATGTTGAGCACGCCGAGCGTGTTGACCGCCATCACCGAGATTTGCGCGTCGGTGCCCTTGGTCTTGCTGTAGAGCACCGCCGCCAGGTTGGACGGCACCAGGGCCACGTCGACGCCCCCTTGCGCGACCAGCGGGACCACCTCGTCTGGCGACCCGTACATGGTGACCTGGTAGTCCTCCGCTGCCGTGCCAGCGGCCGCGTCCTCCATGAGCCCCACCAGGCCCATCGTCGTCGGGCCCTTCAGTGACGCGATGGTGATGGTGGTCGGGTCAGGCGCTGGCGCCTGCGATTCCGCGACCGTGGCCGTGGGGGACGTGTCTGTCGCAGGAGTGCTGGACGCGCACGCCGTTAGCAAGCTGACCGCGAGCAGGGCGCCAAGGGTGGCGAGGGACTTTTTCATGGGGGAATCGCTCTCAGGGTTGGGGAAGGACGTCACCGCGGAACGGCGCGTACGACGTGTGGAGCAGGTCGTGTGCCACGTGCGAGTTGGGCTCGCCGTAGAAGTCTTCGTACAAGCGAAGGATGTCGGGGTTCTTCTGCGAGTCTTTGAGTGCCATCTCCTCGTCAATATTCGACAAGATCATCGTCTTGAGTCCCGACTCGCCCTGGCTCTTTGGCTTGGGGTGACCAGCGCCGTTGATGCAGCCGCCGGGGCAGGCCATGATCTCGACCAGGTCGAAGCCCATGTCGTCGCCAGCGAGCAGACGCTTGATGACGGGGTCCGCATTGCCCAGTCCCGAGATGGCGGCGATGCGCAGCGTGCGTCCAGGCGCCTCAACCTCGGCGACCTTGACGTACGGCAGGCCCTCGACCGGCTGGAAGTCGAGGCGAGTGCGCAACGACTCTCCCGTCAGCTTCTCGACGGCCATGCGGGTCGCGGCCTCGGCCACGCCTCCCGATGAGCCGAACAGCACGCCGGCTCCGGAGACCTGCTTGTAGGGCTCGTCAAACTCTGCAGGCTCGATGTCTTCCTTCTCGAGGCGCAGCATGTGCTTCATCTCGAGGAACTCCGTGGTGGTGAGCACGGCGTCGACGTCGCGGATGCCTTCGGGTGCGAACTCCGGGCGTGCCGCCTCGCTCTTCTTGGCCATGCAGGGGACGATCGACACGACGTAGAGGTCGTCGAGGTTGATGCCCTCGCGCTTGGCGAAGTGGGCCTTCACGGTGGCGCCCATCATCTGTTGCGGTGACTTGCAGCTCGACAGGTGCGGAAGGATCCCGGGGTAGCGCCGTTCGGCGTAGTTGACCCAACCGGGGCAGCACGACGTGTACAGCGGCAGTTTCCCATCGCCCTCGAGGCGACCGAAGAACTCGGTGGTCTCCTCCATGATGGTGAGGTCGGCGGCGAACACGAAGTCGAAGCTCTTGTCGAAGCCCATCTTCTTCATCAGGCCGGCCACGAACGGGGCCGCCTCCATGTGCGAGAGGCCGTACTCCTTGGCGATGTGCGCGCGCACGGCGGGCGCGACGAAGCCCACGACGACCTTTGTGGGATCGTTGATCGCCGTGAACACGTCTCCGCGCTCGCGCTCGTAGTCGAGGGCACCCGTGGGGCAGGCGCGCACGCACTGTCCGCACGAGACGCAGTCGGTCATGCTGAGCGGTTCGCCGGTGCTGGTGCATACCTGCAGCTGTCCTTGGCGGAACTGGAAGGCGAGCACACCCGGGCCCATGATCTCGGAGCACGCGGCCACGCACAGCCCGCAAGAGATGCACTTGTTCTGGTCGCGAATGATGAACTGGTGGTCGCGGACAATCGGGGTGTGGGGCCGCACGTGCAGCGTCGGCTCGAACATGACCTTGTGGTCGCTCGCCTGCTTGCGCAGCGAGCAGCTGTTCTGCGCGGAACAGCCGCACGTGAGGCATCGTGCCGCCTCTGCCTGTGCCTGCTCTGCAGTGAGGCCGAGCTCGACTTCGGGGAAGCCGTCCAAGCGGTCCTCGACCTCGAGTTCCGCCATGACGGACCGTGCGAGCGACGGGAAGTCCTCGAACTCTGCCTGCGGAATGTCTTCGAGCGAGCCGCGCGAGCAGGAGTAGTCCTCGTGGCTCGGCTTGACGTAGCCATGGGTGACGAATTCGCTGATGGCCTCTGCCGCGCGCCGTCCGGCTCCGATGGCCGCCACCACGGTGGAGGGGCCGGTCACGCAGTCGCCGCCGGAGAAGATCTTGGATTCGGAGGTTTGCATCGAGTGGCCGTCGATGTCGATGTCGCCCCACTTGTTGAGGCGCACAGGGAGGTCGTTGTAGAGGAAGCCGGTGTCGGTGTTCTGGCCGATGGCGCCGATGATCGTGTTGGCCTCGATCACAAAGTTGGAGCCCTCGATCGGCACGGGGCGGCGGCGGCCTGAGCGGTCGGGCTCGCCGAGCTCCATGCGCATGCAGTGGAGTGCCTTGATGCCGTTGTCCGCGTGGGTGATGCCTTGAGGCGCGGCGAGGAAGACCATCTCCACACCTTCGCGCAGCGCCTCTTCCACCTCGATGGCCTGGGCTGGCATTTCTTCTTGCGTGCGGCGGTAGACGAGCTTGACTTCCTTGGCGCCCTTGCGCAGGGCGGCGCGCGCGCAGTCGATTGCCGTGTTGCCGCCGCCGATGACGATGACGGTGTCGCCGACGGGGGCGTCGTTGCCCTTGGTGACGTGACGCAGGTAGTCGATGCCGAGCTCGACGCCTTCAACGTTGTCGCCATCGATCCCGAGCGGGGTGGCGCGCCAGGAGCCGATCGCCAGGTACACGGCGTCGAAGTCGCGCTTGAGGTCTTCGAGGTTGAGGTGGGTGCCGAGGCCCCTGTTGCAGACGATGTTGACGCCCAACGACTCGATGAGCGCGATTTCCTTGTCGAGCGTCGCCTTGGGGAGGCGGTACTCGGGAATGCCGTAGCGCATCATGCCGCCTGGTTCCGGCTGGTTCTCGAATACCGTGACCCCGTGGCCGGCGATGGCCAGGTAGTTGGCGGCGCTCAGGCCAGAGGGGCCGGCGCCGATGACGGCGATGCGCTTGCCGGTGGACTCGGCGATGCGGGGGCGCCACGGCTGCTTGCGTGCCATGTCCCAGTCGGCGGCAAAGCGCTTGACGGCGTTGATCGCGACGGGCTCGTCCACGAGGTTGCGGCGGCACTCGTCTTCACAGGGGTGAGGGCACACGCGGCCACACGCCGACGGGAACGGGTTGCGGTCCTTGATGACGTGGATGGCGGCCTCGAAGTTGCCGTCCGCGACGTGCTGCAGGTAGGTCTGAATGTCGATGTTCGCTGGACAGGTCTGCACGCAGGGCGCCACGCAGTCGGCGTTGTGGTCGCACAGCAACTGCTCGAGCCGCACCTTGCGGTAGGCCTCGAGGCGCTCGGTGTGGGTCTTCACCGTCATGCCGGGGGTGACTGGCGTCAGGCAGGCCTTCACGTCCCTCGGCTTGTCTTCGCCCACCTCGACCACGCACAGGCCGCAACTTCCGTTGGCGCGCTTGAGGCGCACGTCGTTGCACAGCGAGGGGATCTCGATGCCCTCGTTGCTGAGCGCGTGCAGGATGTTGAGTCCCGCCTCGACCTCGATTTCACGGTCGTTGACCGTGACGGTCACGCGTTCTGGTTGTGCCTTGTCCACCACGATGTCCTCCGACTGCCTTGTCAGTGAGCTGGCACGACCAGCGGTCGCGGGACGTGCTGCCGTCGGCCATGGGGTGGCCGGGTGCCCTCTGTGCACCAGTTCCCACGCTAGGAGCCGGTGGGCCCAGATTCTAGGGACCAGTGTCCCTGGGACCTCGGGACCAGGGGGTCCCGGGTCGGGTCTGCGCGTGCTTGAGGATTGGGGTGGCGAAACGCCTTATAGTTGACTACAGTCAACAATATGCCGGATCGTCACGTTCAGACCTTTCGCCAGTTCCAGCGCGTGGTGACGCGCGAGGTGGGCGCGCTGCAGGATGACTTCCTGGGACGCGGGCGCCCATTCGGAGCGTCTCGGCTGCTGTGGGAGATGGGCGACGGGCCCGTCGAGGTCTCTTCGCTGCGCGAGCGGCTAGGACTGGATGCCGGTTACGCGTCGCGCCTGCTCCGCTCGCTCGAGGACGAGGGACTCGTGGCCGTGCGCCCAAGCCCGGACGACGCTCGGGCCAAGGTGGCGACGCGCACGCCGGCGGGCACCGATGAGGCGACGCTGCTCGACCGCCTCAGCGACGACGCCGCGCAGGGTGTGCTCGCAGGATTTAGCGACAGCGAGTTGGCCGAAATTGACGCGGCTGCCCGCACGCTCACCCGCGCCCTGACCAGGCGCCACCTTTCCATCGAGACGGTTGACCCGCAGTCGCGGGACGCACAATGGTGCGTCGACCAGTTCTTTGCGGAAATCGATGCGCTGTTCGACTCGGGCTACGACCCCGCCAAGGCCATCGTCGTGGGCGCCAGCGAATTGACCCCACCCCACGGGGCCTTCTTGGTGGCGCGACTCCATGGCCAACCCGTCGGCTGCGGCGGCGTGAAGCTGCCCGCTGGCGAGCCGGCGTTCCTCAAGCGCATGTGGGTGGCGCCGTCGGCGCGCGGGCTCGGCGTGGCCGGACTCATGCTGGACCAGCTCGAAGCGCTCGCGGTCGCATCGGGGGCACCCGCGGTTACTCTCGATACCAACTCCTTGCTCACCGCAGCTGGCCAGTTGTACGAGTCCCGCGGTTATCGCCAGGTGGCGGACTTCAACGGCGAGCCGCATGCGGACAGGTGGTACCGCAAGGAGTTGTAGGCGGGTGCGGCTGCGCGGCCCCGAGCATGTGCGCGGCCCGCGCGATGCGCTACGCCTCGTGCAACTTGGGCCGCTCGAAGCCGCGCTTGACGAGCTTGCGCAACACCGCCTCGTCCACCGCGTCGAGCTTCTTGACGTAGACGCAACCCGCCCCGGTGGTGTGTGGGCCGAGGTCGGCCAGCATGGCCTCCGCGCGTTCGTCGTCCTTGAGCCCATACAGAGACAGGGCGGACTTGCGGGGCGAGAAGCCGACCCGGAAGAACTCCCCCTTGCGGCCGCTCGGATAGCAATACCGGTAGGTGCCGAAGCCGATCATGCTGGGACCCCACATGAAGGGATCAGCGCCTGTCACCTCCGACATGAGCGCCAACAGCCGCTCGCCCTCCTGCCTGCGCTTGAGGGGCTCAACGGAGGTCAGAAACTCGGCGGGGCTTTGCTCGGTCGGCGCGGTGACGTTAGCCATGCAGAAATGTTACGACGCGTGGCTGCCCAGTGTCGTCGATCGGGCGAACGTGACGTTCTGGTCGTCCTCGCCGATGCGCACAAATCCGACCTTGGGGTAGAACGCCTGTGCCGGCTCGTTAGCGCGCGGCACCACCAGGTGCACTCCCTCAACGCCTTGCTCGGCAAGCTGAGCCATGAGCGTGTCCATGAGGCGCCTGCCCCAGCCAGCTCCCTGGAGTTCCGGGAGCAAGTCGATGTGGAGGTGCGCGGGGTAGTCGGCGACCACATCGGAGAGGCACCTGGTGCGGTCGGCGGCGGCGGGCAGTAGCCAGGCGTCGTCGGGCGTCTTGGCGGTGTGAAGCGGCTCCTTCGCTGGCCACCACTCGTTGCTGAACCACTCCTGAAAGGCCTCGGTGTCCGCGGCGCCCACCACGTAGCCGCTTACCTGACCGCCCACGTCCACCACCCACGCCGAGCAGGAGGGGCCGTGCAGATACGGCAGGGCAAACACGTCGGCGAGGACGGTGTCGTCCCCAAAGCGGCCAGCGGCGTCTCCGCCGTCGGCCCCCGTGAGGAGGCACACCCGTGCGATCTGCTGCTCGTCGGCTGGTGTGGCTGGGCGGATGCGCGGCGTGGTCATGTGCCCAGGTTACGGCGCGTGCGCCCCCATGTCAGGAACCGTGACCGTATTGCGACGCTCGACGGCCCGGCGGCGGCCAGGTTACAGTGATCCGACCGCGACACAGGAGGAACCGATGAAGCACTAGGGATGCCAGCTACGTCTGGCCACGGCGACCACCGCTCCAGACCTCAAGGACTCCCTGATGCCATCGACCCTGTCTTTCACCCACCTCTCTTTCGCGTGGCCGGACGGCCGCACCGTGTTTCGCGACCTCACCTTTGCCTTGCCCTCCGGCCTCTCCGGCATGGTGGGCCGCAACGGCATCGGCAAGACGACGTTGGCACGCCTCGCCGTCGCCGACCTCGCGCCTACCGCCGGTTCAGTCGCGCGGCCAGACCGCTTTGCCTACGTGCCGCAGCATGTCGCGCTCGCGGTGGACGACGCTGTTGCCGACGTGCTGGGCATCGGCGCCACCGTGCGGGCGCTGCGGGCGATCGAAGGTGGTTCGACCGACCCCGCCGACTACGACGCCGTCGCCGACGACTGGCTGGTCGAGGAGCGTGCCCATGCCACTTTGGACGCGCTGGGCCTTGGCAATATCGGGCTGGATCGCCGCATCGGCCAGGTCAGTGGTGGTGAGGCGACACTGCTTGCTGTGGGTGCGTCTTTGCTGGCCGCGTCGGATGTGTTGCTGCTGGACGAGCCGACGAACAACCTCGACGCCGACGCCAGGGAACGCCTAGTGGAGGCACTCGTGCAACGCCAGGGCACCACGGCCGTGATCACCCACGACCGCGCGCTGCTGTCACGCGTCGAGCGCATCGGCGAGCTGAGAGAGAAGGCGGACGGCAGCACCGAGCTGCGGTGGTTCGGCGGCGCGATCGCTGCCTTCGAGGAGGCGGTCGCGGCGGAGCAGGATGGCGCTCGCCAGGTGGTGGCGGGGGCGGTGGCGCATGCTGCGCGAGAGCGCCGAGACCTGGTGGCGCGCGTCGAGTCGGCGGGAAAACGCCGGCGGCAGGCGGCGTCCGCGAGGGCCAATGCCAAGGTCACGCGGGCCGGGGTGAAGGTCAAGACAGACCAGGCCGCACGCACGGAGGCGCGGGTGCGCCACGTCCATGAGGACCGGCTCGATGCGGCCACCGCACGGCTTGCCGACGCGCGCGCCGCGATCGAGCGCGATAGGTCCATCCGCATCGACCTGCCGCTGACTGCGGTGCCGCACCGGCGCGTGATCCTTCGGGCCGCGGGACTGGTGACGCGGACAGGTGAGTGCGGGGACGTGAGCATCGTGGGGCCGGAACGCATCGTCATCGCGGGGGCCAACGGCTCCGGCAAGACCACACTGATCGAGACACTGTTGGGCACGCGTGAGCCCGTGGTTGGCACGGTGGCCGTGCGCGTGCCGACCGGGTATCTTCCACAACGTCTCGACCTGCTCGACGACGCGCTGAGCGTGGTCGACAACGTCCGCAGGCGTGCTCCCGAGGTGGCCCCTCAAGAGGTGAGGGACCAACTCGGGAAGTTCCAGTTCAGGGGTGCTGCTGCCGATGCGCTCGCGGCGACCCTGTCAGGTGGCGAGCGGTTCAGGGCGGCGCTCGCGTGTGTGCTGCTCGCGCGGCCGGCCCCCCAACTGCTCGTGCTCGACGAGCCGACCAACAATCTGGACTTCGCGTCCCAGGAGCACTTGGCGCAGGCCCTCGAGGGATACGGGGGAGCGCTCGTGGTGGTGAGTCACGACCCCGCGTTCGTGGAGTCCATCGCCCCCACCAGGCGGTGGACGCTGGGCGAAGGGCTGGAGGATGTGCCGTTGCAGTGACGCTATGCGCTAGCGGAGTCCAACTGCGACAGCTGGTCGGCGGTCAACGTCACGTCGAGCGCCTCGATGCATTCGAGGTACTGGTCCCACGTGCGCGCGCCAATGAGGGGCAGCACGCGCGGCGAGTCCTGGGCCAGCATCCAGGCGAGCACCACCTGGTTGCCCGTGGCACCCGTCGCCTTGGCCACCGCGTCTACGGCCGCGAGCCTGGTATCGGCATCCGCGCCGCGATAGTTGTCCATCGCCCAGAAGTCGTCGGCCCGCTTGGAAGGATCCGAGTACACGCCCTTGAGCACGGGCGAGTAGGCCACCAGTTGAAGGTCGCTGTACGTGCGAAGGTAATCGAGTTGTTCGTCTCCAGGGATCGACAAGTTCTCGACTCCAGCACGCTTGCGGAGGTAGCTGTGCTGCTGTTGGAGCGCCGCAGGCTGCGGCCAGCCGTTGGCCTCTGCCACCGCCCTGATCTGCGCGAGGCGCCACGTCGACACGTTGGACCAGCCGTAGGCGCCGATGCTGCCGTCGGCGACGAACGACGCGAAGGTGCCCACCGCGTCGGCAAGGGGGGTGCGGCGGTCGTCGACGTGGTTGTAGTAGAGGTCGACGCTGTCAACGCCCAGCCGCTCGAGCGAGGCGGCGAGCGACTCCCGCAACACCTCAGGCGCGGCGCCGACGAACTTGGTGCGGGCGACCTCCCAGTTTGGAACGCCGTCGGCGTGCCACACGTCGTCGAGGTCCGTGAGCGTCGCCGTCGCCTTAGTGGCAAGATACGTCGCGTCCCTGGTGCCGGCGTCGGCGAACCACCGACCCAGCAGGGACTCGCTGTGGCCGCCCATGTCGCCCTCGACCTCCCACCAGCAGTAGCAGTCGGCCGTGTCGATCATGCCGCGAGCGGGAGTGCCGTCCGGCGCCGAGTAGCGGGGCGTGACCTCGGTGATGAAGTGGTCGAGGATGCGGCGTGACTCATCCTCTGGAGTGCGGGTGCCCATGATCATGGCGCCCAGCGCGATGGGGGTCAGGTAGGTGTCTGTTGTTCCGAATTGGAATGCATGTGTGTTCATGTCGCCGACGCTAAGACTTCGCGTGCGCTCGAAGTCAAGCGCGGGGTTCACGCGGCCAGAGTCCCGGTCGCGCGCGGCGTGCGACACGTACCCTGGCTCACGTGAAACTTGTAGGTACCGACATCGACGGCACGATCCTGCCCCCCTCTGGCCGATTCTCTGAGCGCACCCGTGCGGCGCTCGCGGCCCTCGAGCCCGCTGGGATTCCGCTCGTGCTCGTGACCGCCAGACCGCCGCGCTGGGTGGACGCGATCGCCGATGCGCTGAGCGTCAAGGGCCTCGCAGTGTGTGGCAACGGCGCCGTGGTGTACGACATGGACTCGCGAGAGATCGTGGACGCCGTGGGGGTGCCCACCGAGACGCTCTTGGTGGTGGCGGCGCGCCTGCGCGAGGCCCTGCCTGGCGTGGCGTTTGCCGTCGAGTCGCCCGCAGGGCTCTCCCGCGAGCCGCGCTTTCCTTTGGGAGAGCAGAACCTCGCCCACCACGAGGTGGGCCCGTTCGAGGAGCTCCCTGCCGTGCAGGACGGCAGCGTGTTCAAGGTGTTGGCGCTGCTCCGAGAGGGCGACGCCGACGACATGCTCGCGGCCGCCCTACCGCTGTGCGACGGCCTGCTGGAGGCATCGCACAGTTCGAGCGTGGCGCCGTTGATTGAGTTGGCGCCCCTGGGCGTCACCAAGGCCTTTGGGCTCGCGCGTCAGGCTGAGCGCTGCGGGATCGACGCGGCGGACGTGGTCGCGTTTGGGGACGCCCCCAACGACGTGCCGATGCTGGCGTGGGCCGGGATGTCGTACGCGGTCGCCAACGCGCACCCCGACGTGATCGCGGCCGCACAGCATCAGACAGCGTCGGTGCGCGACGACGGCGTGGCTCAGGTTCTCGAGCGGTTGTTGGCTGCAGCGAGGGATGCTGCACCCGACGCCAGTCCCGCCGCGAGCGACGCCACGGATCTCAGCCCCACCTCTTGACTTCGAGTGCACTCGAAGCCTTACCTTGAGGTCATGACCGGCTACTCCATCGAACAGGCCGCCGAGCGCATGGGGCTGTCCAAGCACACCCTGCGCTACTACGAGCGCGAGGGGCTCTTGCCTCCCATTGACAAGGCCGCCAATGGGCATCGGCGCTATACGGACGACGATCTTGGCTGGGTGAAGTTCCTCCAGTTACTGCGCGGCACCGGCATGCCGATTCGCGAGATGAAGGACTTCGTGGCGCTCACGTGGGCCGGGGATCACACGGTGGCTGACCGCGTGGAGGTGCTGATGCGGTACCGCGTGGAACTGCGCGACCGCATGGCGCGGGACCGGGAACACATGGCGTTCCTCGACCACAAGATCGGCGTCTACACCGACATGCTGGCTGCGCGAGACGCGACCCCGGAGCGCGTCAACAGCTAGATCCCCGCGAGCTCGGTCTGCTGGTGGACCACCATTTGCCAGGCTCCGGTGGCGCGGGAGTACACGGACGTCACCATGGCGCGGTAAGGCTGGCCGTCACGATCGGCGTCGGCCCGGTAGGAGATGGTGGCCGCCGTGTCGCCCAGCACGTGCACCTGGATGTCATTGAAGTCGAAGGAAGTCCAGGGGTCTGCCGAGGCGAGGCCCGCCTTGGTGGCCTCTTTGTCGAGGTGGCCGAAGGAGAGCACGCACAGGCCGTCGTCCGCCATGTGCGTGTCGTAGTAGGCGGCGCTCCCGGAGGCCGCCCAGAATCCGCGTTCGAGTTCAAGAAGTTCGTCGATGAGTGCCATGCGCTGTACCTCCGCTTCCACCCTAGGCAGGGAGCAGCGGCCGCGCGAACGCTGGTGTTACCGCTCGACCCATCTCACCTCAAGCGGGCGTTCAACATAGGCGGCATACTCCTGGGCGGCGTCGGCGATGCGGGACTTCGCCGCGTCTGTCAACGTGGCAAGCGGCGTCACCTCCACGCGCACTGACGTGGCCATGAGTCTGCGCGACCACAGCGCGACGACACGGCCGTCGTCGATCACGGTGGGCTTGAAGACGCCATTGTTGCCCGGCACCACCGCCGCGTGGTGGGCAGGATCGACGGCCCTCTCTTCTACCGAATACCCGAGCATGAACTCGTCGAACCCCGGCAGTAGGCGGGTGGGCGCGACCTGCGGAGGGTCCAACTCGACTGCGGAGACCCACGCAGGTCCAGCATCGGTCTCCACCTCGACGATGCCGTCGTCGAACGAGGCCGCGGCCTCCCCGAGCCCTGCCCTGCACTCTCGCAGTCCCAGGCCGGTCCAGCGAGCCATCTCGCGATCGGTCACGGGCCCGTGCCCTCGCACGTAAGCGGCGGCGACCAACGCCAGTGCCTCGTCATGCGAAGGCGAGCGATGCTCTGGCGCCCAAGAGTCGAGGCTGACGAACGTCTGCTCCTTGCCCTGCGGGGGGCCGCCGGCAAGATGTCCCAACTGGGAGGCGAACCACAAGAGGTGGTAGCCGCGTTGGCCTTGGGTCGAGACGCCCGCCTCATCCAACGCGGCCAGGCAATCCTTGCGCGCGACGGGGCCGTCTGCGTCGGCGACCAGGTCGGCGAGCACGTCGACCGCCTTGTGAGCGACGTCTTCAGGCAGGCCCAGGAACTCTCGTCGCCTGGCGGCGCCCGCGAGCGCCTTGCCGCCCATGAGGTCGAGCATCCACTTGGCGTCCCGCGAGGGAATCAGGTGGAGGGTCCCCCGCATCGGCCACGTGCGCACCACGTCGCGGCCTTCCAAGGCGCTGGCGGTCGCCCGCTCGGTATGGCCCGTGCGCAACCCAAGTGACCACGCCACGCCGGGAGCGTCCTGAGCCTGCATCGCGAGAAAGTGGTCAACGATTCCGACCGCGGTGCGTACCGGGTCCGCAGCCGTGTCGAGCAGCAACGACGCGAGGCGGACGCGGGCGACGTCGGCGCGCGACAGGTGGGGCGCGAGGGACGGCGTGGACATGGCACCACGCTACGCCGTGCGTGTGACTCACACCTGCGGTGACGGCACGGGAAACGGTCTTCCGCTCCCAGGCTGCAGGCGCTAGCGTGTGGCCGAAGGGGGGCACACATGCCAGAGCAACGGTCAGCGGGTTTTGGTCCTGCACAGCCCCTGGGGGAGAGCGGCGTCGCTGGTCCGGGCGGCGCACCGCATCCTCCAGAGCCAGAGCCAGAGCCAGAGCCGGAGCCGGAGCCGGAGCCGGAGCCGGAGCCAGAGCCAGACCCAGAGCCGGAGCCGGAGCCGGAGCCGGAGCCAGAGCCAGAGCCGGAGCCGCAACCGCCGGCCGCCCCATTGCCTTCACAGGCCGACGTGCGCAGACCCGCCCGCCAGAACTGGTTCGCCTTGGCGTCGCTCGGCACAGTCTTCTTGCTGACGCCCGCCGTCATGCTTGCCACTGGCAGCCCCACGTCGGTGATCGGGACGAGCGTGGTCGGCGTGGTTTTGGCGCAGTTGGGTCGCGGCGCGGCGACACGGACTGCAGGAGCGCTCAAGAGGACTTCGATGTGGGCGCTCGTGCTCAACTTTGTCATGATTCCCGTGTGGATCGCCGCGCTCTTCGTAGTGTCCGCCGAGTGGGGCGGGGAGGTGAGTGGGTCGGTGAGTTTCGGGGACCTCCGCATTGGCGACTGCGTTCAGAACCCAGAGACGACCGTCGACGACGATGGAAATGCCACGGTAGAGACGATCGACCGAATCGTCTGCGAAGACCCGCACTGGGGGCAGGTGTACTTCGTGACGGAACTTGATGACGGACCCTTCCCCGGCAATGACGAGGTGTGGGTCATGTCGGAAGAGGCCTGCTATTCCGACCAGGCTGTCAATGAGGTTCGTCCCAGCTCGTGGGAGGACGTGTGGCCCTTGGTCCTGTACCCAACTCGCGACTCCTGGAGTCGCGCCGACCGCGACGTCATCTGCATCCTCACCCGTCTCGATGAGGAGCCCTTCACGGGATCCTGGTTGCGCGCCGACAGCGCTGGTGCCCCCTAGTCCCAAGCTAGACCCGAGCTAGTCCCAAGCTAGTCCCAAGCTAGTCCCGCGCGGCCTGCGCCATCTCAGCCACGGCGTCGTCCCATGACGTGGCGCCCCACCCGAACGCGTGCTCAAACTCTGCCGACGACGCCACGAAGGGCTCGTCGAACTCGTACATCATCTCCACAGCTTCGCGCAGCATCGGCATGAAGAGCGCCATGGCGCTCAGGGCGACTCCTCGCATGCCGGTCACCTTGGGCTTGCCCTGCTGTCCGAGCGCATCCCACAGCCGCGTCACCACCTCGGCCTGAGTGATGGGCGCCATGACGGGGGTGATCCACGCCCGGCCCCAGCCGACGTCGGAGGTGCCGATGGAGGCCATGGCGCGCGCCGCGTCGGGCACATACGAGAAGGAGTGCGGCTGATCAGTGCGCCCCAGCACGCGGGCGGGCTTGCCTTTGGCGATCTGGTCGAGCACGAGGTCGCGGTAGATCGCGTAGTTCGCGCCCACGTAATTGGAGGGCCGGGTGAGCGCGACACGAGCCTTGCCGGCGGCGTGGGCGGCGAGCGCCTCCTCGGCCATGGCGATGCGCACCCGGCCCTTGCGTGTGGTCGCTTCGCGGGGGCTGTCGTCGGTGATGGTTGCGCCGTGGGGAGCGCTGTAGCCGTAGAGGTTGTCCGCGAGCACGACGCTGGCGCCTGCGTTTTCGGCGGCCGCCAGGATCGAGCGTTGCAGCGAAGGGAACTCGGCGCCCCAGCGCGTGTACGCGGGTTGGGTGACTTGGTAGACGACGTCGGCGCCAGCAACGGCCGACGCCGCGGCGGCTGGGTCGGACAGGTCCGCTTGGCTGAGGGGGATTGTCGGGTCGAGGGCGCCGCGCTCGCCCGAGCGGTTGACGGCGCGCACGGTGTGGCCGTGCGCGGCGAGGTGGTGGGCGAGAGAGGCGCCGACGGCGCCTGTTCCGAGAACGAGGTGAGTGGTCATGGTGGTTCCTTCTCGTGGTTAACGGTGTTAAGTGTGCAGGAAAAAAAAGAGAGAGCCCTGTCCCGGGCGGCGGCTAGGTGAGGGTAGCGATCACCGCCTCGACCATGGCATCGGCGCGCGCCCGTACCGGCTCGGGCTCGAGGCCGCGAATCTCACCAGGCATGGCGATCGCGAGCGAAGCAACTCCGTGCAGCGCGGCCCACAATCGATGCGCGGCCTCGCGCGCATCGCCGGGGGCCAGCTGCCCAGCGGCCTGGCACGCCTCGATGACGGCGATGAGCCCGGCAAAGGACTCCGGGTCCCGCTCGGGGTTGGGCCCGAGAGCCCATTGATGAGGGCGGATCATCATGACGTCGTAGTGCATCGGGTGGGTCAGCGCGAAGTCCACGTACACGCCGCCGAGCTGGCGCAACGCGTCGAGTGGCGTGGCCGCGGCCCTGGCGGTCGCGTCGATCCGCGCCTCGAACTCGGCGAAGCCCGCCTCGCAGGCGGCACTCAGCAGCGCGTTCTTGGAGTCGAAGTGGCGGTAGAGCGCGGTGGCGGACACCCCGATCTCCCGCGCGATGTGGCGCATCGAGACGCCGTCGATGCCCTTCTGGGCGAACACGGCCGACGCCGCCTCCACGATGGAGGTGCGGGCGTCGCCGTCGGTGAAGGGGGGCATGGGGCTCACTCTAGTTAACGGTGTTAACCGGCGTCAAGCGGTGGCACCCAAGCGATGGCGTCGTTCGACCTCGCCCCGCGGCCGCATTCGAGGCAGCGGGCCTCGCGAAGGTCAGCGCGCCGTCGGAGCGCGGTCGCGTCATGCGCGTCGACCTCTAGGTCAAGCGGATGGGGGAGCGATGCGCGTGAGTACCTCGGCCGCGTGCGAGTTCTCCATGATGCCGAGTTTGTGACCGAAAGGATCCGTCACCGCCGCCGTACGAAAACCGGGTCCGCGTTCGACGACCGGCTCCGCCAGGGTTGCCCCGGCCGCGAGCAGCTGGGCGAGGCCGTCTTCGACGTCTTCGACCGACCAATAGATTGTCTGCGCGGTGCCCGCAATGGTGCCTGGCACGTAGGCGGCGTCGATGATGCCGAACTCCTGTTCGGTGGCGCCGACGCGAAACTCGGAGTAGCCGGGCCGCTCAAAGTAGGGGGCGACATCGAACCACTGCGTGTACCAGTCGACCGCGGCGGCGTGATCGTCGACGGCGAGGGTGACGGTTCCAATGGAGAGCAACATGGGGGGCTCCTTCGGTTGAGGTGGTCGGTCTTGACCACAATCACCACGATCCGACATAAAGTGATCATGGACTGATCACTTCATTTGAGTTGGTGGTGGCATGAGAGCCGAACGTCTACTCGCAACGATGTTGCTCATGCAACGCCGCGGGGTGGTGACGGCGGCCGAGATCGCGGCTGGAATGGGCGTCTCGGTGCCGACGGCGAGGCGCGACCTCGACGCGTTGGCCCTCGCCGGTGTGCCCGTCTACGCGAAGCAGGGACGTGGCGGAGGGTGGAGCCTCGTCGGGGGTGCCCGGACGGACCTCACGGGATTTTCGGTAGGCGAGGCGGTCGCGCTCTTCGCCGCACTTGGTTCACTGGGCCGCGCTGACTCGATCGTGGCCCGTAAGCTGCGCCAGGCCCTACCCGAGCCGTTTCGCGGGGTTGCCGATGCCGCGTCGGACGCGATGCTCGTCGATCCCACGCCGTGGGGAAGGGAGAGGGAGCCGGAGCCGGAAGCACTTCTGGCACTAGTCGATGCGGTCGCCCACCGCAAGGTGATGGTCATCGAGTATGTGGATGCGGCAGGACGACAGTCGCGGCGCCAGATCGGGCCGCTGGGGCTCGTCGAGAAGGCAGGTGTGTGGTACCTCCTCGCCAACACAAACGGTGGGAGACGCCACTTCAAGGTGGCGCGCATCGCGGTGGCCACGCCAACGGGCGATCTGTTCGCGCGCCCCGCATCCTTCGACCTGCGGCGCGCGTGGGAACGAGTCCTCGCCGGGCCGGGCGAGTGGTAGGCCGGGAGGCGAAGGCGGCAACATTGCGCGTCACGCCGCAGGTGTACACGATGCGCTCGTCGGGGACGGTGCTCACGCGTTCGAGTGCGTGGAGCGGAGCCGGGCGAAAACCGCAGTGGCACCGCGATCTTCATCCTTCTCGATCCATGCCGTGAAGCCCGCCTCTGATGCCGCTGCGAGGGTCGTGCCGACCAAGTGCTCGCTCGTCTCGACAACGCACGCGCCGCCGGGAGCCAGCAACCTGGCTGCGGCTTTGAACACCCGTGCCTGCATCCGAGCGCCGTCCTTGCCGCCGTCCAGCGCTACCCGGGGTTCGTAGTGGCGCGCCTCGGGCGGCATGAGGGCGATCTGGCGCGTGGGCACGTAGGGCGGGCACGATGCGACCACGTGGGCTCGTCCCGCGAGGGCGGGGGGCAGGCTCGCGTCCATGTCGGAAACGAGCGCCGTGCCGCCGAGTGGCTCGAGCGTACGTCGCGCTAGCTCTACCGCGACGGGGTCGATGTCGGCGGCGATGACGGTGAGGTCCTCGCGCCACGTGGCGATGGCTACGCCGATAGCTCCGGCCCCGCAACACAGATCCACGACGGTGCCGGAGGCGGGGGCCAGGCGTGCGGCCACGCGGGCGACCAGTTCGGTGCGCCGACGCGGCACGAACACCCCTGGCGCTACGGGGATGCGAAGGCCGGCGAACTCGGCCCAGCCCACCACGTGCTCGAGCGGCTCTCCTGAGACGCGCCTCGCGACAAGCCGCTCAAGGTCGGCGGTGTCGGCGGCGGCGGAGTACAGGATGGCGGCCTCTTCCTCTGCGAAGACGCAGCCGGCCTGGCGAAGCCGCGTCACGAGATCGCTCATGGGGCGACGCTACCCGCCGCGGCCGACGATCGCGGGGCGGTCGCGACGCGTGCCCCGATCCCGTCCTCGCGGCGCCTCTCGGCCTCGAGCATCTGCCCTCTTGACACCCCCGCCACCGCGTCGTAACGTACAACCAAATGGTTGTAGAAACTGAGCTCACTGACGACGAGGTGGACCGCATCTTTCGGGCCCTCGCCGATGCGACGCGCCGCGACATTGTGCGCCGCACTCTTACCGCGCAGCCCTCGATCTCCGAGCTCGCCGAGTACTACGCGATGTCCTTTGCCGCCGTGCAAAAGCACGTGGTTGTCCTGGAGAAGGCCGACCTCATCACCAAACGCACCCAGGGCCGCACGACCCTGGTGACAGCGAACCCCGTGGCGATCGCCCGCGCCAAAGGGCTGCTCGACAAGTACGAGCAGTTGTGGCACTCACGCGTGACCCAACTCGACTCACTACTCGCACAAGAATCCCCATAAGCCCCGGCATCGTCCCCCGTGTTGCCAGGGCGCGGTACGAAAGGTCCCCACCATGCCCATCACCTCAGTCACCAAAGATCCCCAGGCCCTCACCATGACCGTGGTTGCCGAGTTCCCCGTACCTGTGGAGCGTCTCTGGGAGGCGTACACGGACCCCCGCCAGATCGAGAAGTTCTGGGGGCCGGAAAGCTGGCCAGCGACGTTCTATCGCCACGACTTCTACCCTGGCGGGCGCTCGCACTACGCGATGCGCGGGCCTGACGGCGAGGCCTCCTCGGGATTCTGGGAGTTCCTCGCGATCGACCCTGGCAAGAGTTTCGAGGTACGCGACGGCTTCGCGAACGCCGACGGCGAAGAAAACCCAGAGATGCCGGCCATGCGCATGGTGTTCTCTTTCGAGTCCACCGCCACCGGTTCGCGCATGACCGACACCACCTTCTTCCCCTCACTAGAGGCGCTCGAGCAGATGGTGGCGATGGGCATGGAAGAGGGCATGCGTTCCGCCATGAGCCAGATCGACGGCGTGGTCGCCGATCTCGCATCCTTCGCCGCGAGCCGCCGTGCCGAGGCGCAGATCCTGTCCGACACCCAGGTACGGGTGTCCCGGGTGGTCCGCGGAACTGTCGACCAGGTGTGGCAGGCCTACCACGATCCCAAGCTCGTGAAGCGGTGGATGCTAGGCCCCGACGGGTGGACCATGCCGGTGTGCGAACTCCCCGCGAAGGTGGGCGACACCTACCGGCTCTTCTGGGAGCCGGAGGGCGAGGGCGACGGCTTCGGCTTTGACGGCGAACTGCTGGAGGTGACGCCGCCGCGCCGCGAGGTCACCACCGAGCACATGACGGACACCGACTACCCCAGCACCACGAACGAGATGACACTCACGCCCGTCGCCGACGGCACCCTCGTCAGCGTCGTCATCACCTACCCGAACGCAGAGGTGCGCGACATGGTGCTTGGCACCGGCATGACCGACGGCATGGAGACTTCGTACGCCAGGCTTGAGGCTCAACTGTCGGGAGCGTCGGCGTAGCGCGCGGCGTTCGCGTCACCGTTGCGCAAGGAAGGACCGACATGACTGATCCACGACTCGTGGTGCCGCAGGCGCAGCCCGGCGAAACGATCAATGGCCCGCGCTCGTACTTTGCGAGCATCGAGAAGACCTACGGGCGGCCCGTCCAGGAGTGGGTCGACCTCACGGCTTGCCGAGGGTGCGAAGCACATGGAGGTGGTCGCGTGGCTCAAGGCGGAGCACTCCATGGGTCACGGCCATGCCAACGCCGTGGTGGCGTGGGTGAAGGCGAAGCTGGGCGCGTAGCGGCGGCGTGCATCCGCGTATGTCGGCGGCGCTAGCGTGGACGTGTGGAACCCGCACGCACCGATCACCTCGCCGCCGCCGAAGCCCCCGCGACCGGCCCCGACATCCGCGCCATGACGTGGGGTTTTCCCGGCACGCGCGGCGAGTGGGGCACGCCGGCGGCGGCCGAATCGATGCGGCTCATGACGCAGCGCCTTCACACCAACACCACGTGCATCGCGTTCTGCGGGTGGCAGGACACCGCGTTCAGCACCGAGGTGCGCTTTGCCGACGCTCCCACCGTCACCGACGATGAGGTGGTCTGGGCTATCCGCGAGGCAAAGTCCTTGGGCCAGCGGGTGATCCTCAAGCCGATCCTCAACGTGACGGACGGCACCTGGCGCGCGCACATCAACTTCTTTGACGTCGACGTCCCATGCGAGCCGACGTGGTCGCAGTGGTTCGCCAGCTACACCGCGTTCATCGTCCACTATGCGGCGCTAGCCGAGGCGGAGGGCGCAGAGGTGTTCTGCGTAGGTTGCGAGATGGTGCAGGCCGACCGCAGGGCCGACGAGTGGCGCGCCCTTGTGGCGGCCGTCCGCGAGGTCTACTCCGGCGCCGTCACCTACAACTGCGACAAGTACCAGGAATCCAACGTGATGTGGTGGGACGCCGTCGACGTCATTTCATCTTCCGGCTACTACCCGATCGACGACTGGGAAGCGCAACTCGACCGCATCGAGGCGGTCGTGGCGCGAGAGGGTAAGCCGTTCTTGTTCCTCGAGGTGGGCGCGATGTCCACAGAGGGAAGCCAACACCTGCCCAACTCGTGGGCGCTGGAGGGCGCCGTCAGCCAAGAGGCCCAGCGTGACTGGTACGAGGCGATGTTCGCGGCCTGCGATGGACGCGGCTGGGTGGGCGGCTGGGTGTTGTGGGATTGGAAGGCGGCGCTACACACACGGGAAGCGGCCGACGCCGATCCCGAGTACGCGTTGTACGGCAAGCTTGCCGAGCGGGTGGTCGCCAAGCGGTACGCCCGCGACACGGGGTAGGCGAAGACGTCGCGGCCCCGGCTGCGCCGTCGGTCAGTCGAGCGTGGCCCGAGCGAAGGCGCGCACGGCGGCCCACGCTCCCAGCGCGGCAAAGGCGAGCGCCCACAGCAGGTGAGCCGCACCGATGCTCGACGACGCCTCCTCACCCCCGGCGCCAGCCCACAGCGCCGGTGCCACGTATGGAACCCACTGCCCCAGTCCCACGCTTGCCAGGATCTGGCTGACGGCCACCACGCCGATGATGGCGCCGAGCGCCCCGATGTACCCGCGGAACCGCACGGCCACCCAGCCGAAGGGCAGGCCAAGTAGCCCCATGATGAGGCCAGCAGCGCCGACGCGCAGGAGCACCACTACGAGGGACCCCGTGAGCCCCGCCCCTTGGGTCCCGGCCGCCTGGGTGATCGCCAGCCCGACCATGGTCAACGCGATCGCAGCAGTGACGCACGCGACTACCCAGCTGGACGCCACCGTGACTTTGGCCCACGCGAGCTGCGTGCGCGACACGGGCAGCGCGAACAGCGTCCCGTAGGTGCGATCAGCGAACTCCCGCCCGAACAGCCACGCGACAGCGAACCCGGCCGTGAGCATCATCACCACGGTGAGGATTTGGCCATCGACGGCACCCACCGCGTCGCCGAAGGCGCCTTCCACGAAGGGCTCAAATTTGGCGGCGGAAGCCCCCGTGATCGTCTTCGACCGGGCGAGCGCCACCGCGCCGATGCCGAACAGCGGCGTGGCGAGCACCGCCAACGCTGTCACGACGCGCGCGGTCGCCGAGCGCGAGAACATGGCCCATTGCAGGGCGATCGCCGTGGTCATGCTGTGCCTCCCGTGCGAGCGTCCTCATCCCATGCCCTGACTGCCTCGAAGAAGCGTCGCTCCAGATCCACCTGACCGGGCTCGAGCGTCCCGATCACGCGACCGGCGTGCACCACGGTGATGAGGTGCGCGATGCGCGAGACCTCGTCGAGGTGGTGGCTCGAGACCAGCACCCCGGCGCCGCGCGCGGCGGCATCGACTAAGGCGTCGCGTAGCAGCAGCACCCCCGCAGGGTCGAGCGCGTTGGTCGGTTCGTCGAGGATGAGCACTGATGGCCGGTGTGCCGACGCACACGCGAAGCCAAGCCGCTGCCGGTTACCCAGCGAGAGCGCCCGCGCTCGAGTGTGAGCCCACTGGTGCAAGTCGAGCCGCTCGACCCATGTGTGGGACGCTGCCACGGCGTCGTCGCTGGAAAGGCCATGGAGGCGGGCGGCGAAGGCGATGTTCGCCAGCACAGTGAGCTCGGGGTAGCCGAAGGGTTCGTCCACGACGTAGCCCAATCGCGCCAGGCTCGACGTGCTTGCGTCGGCAATGGGGCTGCCGAGCACCAGCGCCTCACCCTGGTCCAGCCGCGTCTGCCCCACGAGGGCCTTCATTGCGGTGGTCTTGCCTGCTCCGTTGAGTCCGACGATCGCGTGGATCTGACCGGGCTGCACGTCGAGCGTGAAGTCCACGAGCGCCGCGTGTTCCCCGTAGGCCTTGAATGCGCCCACCAGGGCCAGTGCAGTGCTCATGGCTGTGCCCGCGCAGGGACGACGACGTGGATGGCTGCCGCAACGGCGTCGGCGAGGGTCTCTGGGGACACTTCGGAGGCCCATTCCAGGAGCGCGATCGTGATGGCCCCAAGGCATGCGGCGGCGGCGATGCGCAGTTCCCGGCGTTCGTGGTCATTGGTGCCGGTGGCCCGGATGGCGTCTTGAGTGGCGCGGGTGTTGCCTGCCATCCCTGCCTCGAGGCGCGGGTTGCCCACGGCGATCCGGATGCGGCGCCGCACCGTGGCGTCGTCCGCGGTGTCCAGGTGTTCCAGCGCGGACAGGAGTCCCGCCGCGATGCGTTCGACCGCGGGGAGCGCTGGGTCTTGAGCCGCGACCGCCTGTGCGATGAGCGGGTCGAAGGGGTCCTCCAGCAACACGGCTTCCTTGGAGCCGTACAGCCGGAAGAACGTCATATGCGAGACGCCGGCCGCGGCTGCGATCTGTTCAACCGTGACGTCGTCGAAACCGCGCTGCTCGAAGAGGTCGAGAGCGACGGCCTGCAGCCTGGCCTTGGTGGCGGCACTACGCGCGGACAGGGTCATACCGCAAATGTTAGTGACTAACATACGGGGCGTCAAGACCCGGCTACACCGTGGCTGGCTGACCCCCTGCGCCCCCTTCCCCGGCGCTACGCCCGGGCCTACCCTGGCCCTGCCTAGGCTTCGCGGCCCAGGTACGGCGTCGGCTGCGTCTGCTCCCCCTCAGGTCCGAAGAACTCGATGCGGCACATGGCGCGCACGGCCGCCACGAACCACTCGCCGATCATCTCGTCGTACTCGCCCTGCACCCCAGAGAAGCCCACGGCGAGGCCGTCGCGGAGGATGCCGCCCGGCCACTTGATGTCGCCCG
>NZ_JADQBF010000103.1 GCF_016278775.1 Demequina sp.
GCTCGAACAGGTGAGGGAGGTGTTCCGGTGCGATCCCTTCACCCGCGTCGGCGACCGTGATCGCCACCGCACGGCCCTGGTCACGAGACTCCGCGGCCACTGTCACCAGCCCGCCCTCCGCGCTGTGACGGACGGCGTTATCGATCAGGTTGCCCAGCACCTGCGCGAGTCGTTCGGCGTCACCGACAACGGCGAGAGGTGCTTCGGGCGCAGCACTCTGGACCTCCACACCGGCGACTCGCGCGCGGTCCGCCGCAGCCAGCACAGCCGCGTTGACGAGCGCCGCCGCGTCGACCCGCTCGAACCGCAGGCTCGCCTCCCCGCTCTCGGCACGAGTCACTGCTGCCAGGTCCTCTGACAGTCGCACCAACCGCCCACCCTGCGCGCGCAGCACCGCCACCATCGCCGGGCTCAACTCGGCCACGCCGTCTTCGATCGCCTCAAGGGAGGCGTCGATCGTCGCCACGGGCGTTCGCAACTCGTGCGCCACATCGGAGAGGAGCCGCCCGCGCAGACGCTCCGACTCTTCCAGCCGGTCCGCCATCCGATTGAAGGCGACGGCTAGCGCATCGAACTCTCGGCCGATACCGGGCCGCGCGACCCGCACACCGCTTGCGCCCTGCGCGATGCCCTGTGCTGCGGTCGCAAGGGAGTCCAGCGAGCGACCAATGCGCCGACTCAACAGCACACTCACGGCGAAGGCGGCAAGGACGCCGAGTGCGAGGGCCAGTGCCAGGGCCACTGCGCTTGCCGTGCGAAACGCGATCACCGAGTGGTCGATCGCCGAGCCAGAGTCGACCACCTTCGCCGAGTCCAGATGACTGCGAAAGACCGACGGACCAATCGCCCCTGCCACCAGCCAGGCCGTCACCGCCGCCGTGCCCAGCACCAGCGCTATCGCGAAGAGCAAGCGAGGTGCGAGACCACCACGCGTGCCACCGGCCGTCGTCATTCTCCCGTGCCGATCCGGTAGCCGATGCCGCGAACGGTCCGCACGTACTTCTGTCGCTCTGCGCTGTCGCTCAGCTTCTGGCGCACGTGGAGGATATGTACGTCCACCAGGTGCTCATCGCCTACCCAGCCGCCTCCCCACACGTCCTCGAGCAGTGCGGAGCGAGTCATGACGCGTGTGGGTCGCACGGCAAGCGCGGCGAGCAGATCGAACTCGGTGCGAGTGAGATGTACCGGCTCACCCGCGATGCTCACCTCGCGCGCCTCAAGATTGATCGCGAGATCGCCGATGCGCAAGACCTCCGTCTCAGCGGCGGTCGACGCCGGGGCCGCCATGCGCGGGCGCCGCAGCATGACGCGCACCCGTGCGACCAGCTCGCGAGGGCTGAACGGCTTCGTGACGTAGTCATCGGCGCCCACCGATAGTCCCACCAGGGTGTCGACCTCATCGGCTCGTGCGGTCAGCATCACCACGTAGCAGTCGGAGAAGGTTCGCAGTTGCCTGCACACCTCGAGGCCGTCGATACCCGGGAGCCCCAAGTCCAGGACCACGACGTCGGGGTCAAGCGTGCGGGCACGCCGCAGAGCCTCCTCCCCGTCCCGCGCACGCTCCACCTCGAACCCGTCGCGGGAGAGGTAGTCGGCAACCAGCTCTGCGAGCGCCGGCTCATCATCCACGACGAGTGCGCGCAGGGGCGGTGGTGGGGACGCAGTCATGCACCCCATTGTCACGGACCCGTCGCCATCCGCGCACTCTGCGCCATCGCGGGCGCGTCAACCTTCATCGAACGTTGACCGAATGCCCAGGTCCGGGTCAATGCGGCATCCCGAGGATGTGTGCAAACGAAAGGAAACCCCATGCAACCCGTGCTCTTCTCGTTCCTGGGTATCGACGTCCAGACCTATGGCGTCAGCAAGGCGGCCGCCGCCGTGGTCGCCGCAGTGCTGCTCGGGAGGGCGTTTCGCCGTCACGGCTTGGAAAAGGACGACGCGCACACTCTGGTGTTGTGGGCGACCGTCTGGGGTTTTGTGGGGGCCAAGATCTATTACCTCCTTGAGAATGCACCCACTCTCACGGCACACGACTTCGGTGGAATGGGCTTCACCTGGTACGGGGGTCTCCTGGGCGGGATCGCGTCGGCCGCCGTGGTGATGAGGCGGCGGCATCTCCCCGTAGTGACTGTCGCCGACGCCGCCATGGTTCCGCTCAGCGTCGCGTATGCGGTGGGCCGCGTCGGCTGTTGGCTTTCTGGGGACGGCACCTATGGCAAGCCGACGTCGCTGCCTTGGGGCATGCCGGTGACGCACGGCGTCGTCCCCACCGACGTCGCGGTGCATCCCACCGCCCTCTACGAGGCCATCGGGGCGCTACTCATCGCCGCCCTGCTCTGGGCATGGGGCAGGCGGCTCCCCCCCCCGCCGCTCACCGTGGTCGCTGGGTACTTGGTGTTGAGCGGCATTGCGCGATTCGGAGTCGAGTTCCTGCGCATCAACGAACCAGTGCTGTGGGGATTGACCCAGCCGCAAATGTGGTCGATCGCCAGCGTCGTCGTCGGGCTCGCACTGGCAATGCGCGCGAGGCGCCGGGCCCGAAAGTCTTCATCGAAATTTGATGCAACACCAGTCGAGTCTGCAGGGACCGCCGATCACACTGGTCGCGTCCAGACACCTTAAGGAGACCGCCGTGCCCACCCTTGAGCCTCGCCGCACCGCGGTGACCTTGGTTCACAGCCCCGCCTGCCACTTCTGTGACGACGCTTCCGCGGCGCTCGCCGAAATCGCGGCGACTCATCCCATCGACGTCACCACAGTCGCCTTGGAGTCTGACGAAGGTGCAGCCTTGGTCGCGAAGCACCGCCCCGCCATGAACCCACTTGTGCTGGTAGAAGGCGAATTCTTCAGTTCCGGTCGGCTGCCACGCAAGAAGCTGCTACGACTTCTCGGTCGCCGAGCAGAAGCCGCCGCCGAGTCGGTTACGGCAAGGGTGCGCTGACATGGGTTCCGAACTCCTCGCCACAGGCAGCATCCTTGCCGCGTTCTTCGCGGGTGGGGTCGCGCTCTTTGCCCCGTGCTGCATCGTCTTCTTGGCTCCCAGCTACCTCGCGGGAGCGGTCAAGAACCGTCGCCGCCGCCTCATCCCACTGACGCTCATCTTCTCGGCCGGTCTCGCCGTGGTGCTCGTGCCCATCACCTTGGGAGTGAGTCTGCTCGCGGGTGCCATCGCCAAGTATCACGAACCGTTGTATTGGGCGGGCGGCCTGCTCATGATCGCGTTGGCTGCCTTGGCTCTGTCGGGGCGCATGTGGTCGTTGCCCTCGTTCATGCGAGCGCCTGACACCAGTCGAGGGGACAGCGCGAGCTTCTTCTCGCTCGGCGTCTTCTCCGGCATCGCATCGAGTTGCTGCGCGCCGGTTCTCGCGGGCGTCATGACCCTGTCCGTACTCTCCGGCTCGGCAGCAGGCGGCCTCGTGTTGGGCCTCGCCTATGTCTTCGGAATGGTCTTCCCACTCTTCGTCATGGCGCTGGTGTGGGACAGGGCACGCCTTGGCGACAAGAAGTTCCTGCGCGCCAAGCCCGTTCGCGTGACGGTGAGCGGACGAACGCTCACCACCAACACGGTGAACATCGCGGTGGCCGTCGCGTTCGTGATCATGGGCGCCTTCATCATCGCGCTCGCCGGATCCACCAACATGACCGGAGGCACGGCGGCTCAGGACTGGTTCTCGACCACCCTCACCCGGGCATTTGCTCAGGTCCAGGACGTGCTCAGCCCTGTCCCCGAACCCATCCAGGGTCTTGCGCTCGTCGCCATTGCGGGCGTCTTCGTGTGGGGAACGCTCACCGACCGCCGGATGCCATGGCGTCGCGGTAAGGCCACGCCAACCGCATCGTCCACGGAACCGCACTGCCACGAAGCCCCCGCGTCGGCGTCGTCCGTCGCCGAGAAGGAGTAACTCATGCCCTCAGGATCCGCTACCCGCCTCAATAAGCGCGAGCAACTGCTTGCGGAGGCCCGTGCTGCCCAGCGTCATCAGGAGCGGCGCCGCACCCTCATCACGCGCGTCTCCTGGCTGGTGGGCCTGCTCATAGTCGGCACGCTTGTCATGGTCGGCTTGCTCTCGGCCCGCCCGGAGACCGGGGTGGTGCAGGAGATCGCCACACCGTTCACCCTGCCGCTCAGCGAAGGGGGCGAGGTGTCCCTGGCCGACTTCGCCGGCAGCCCCGTCATCCTCTACTTCAATGAGGGAGCCGGTTGCGACTCGTGCCTGATGCAGATGGCGGAAATTGAGAAGAACCCCGGTTTCGCCGAGGCCGGCATCGCGGTACTCCCCATCGTCATGAACAGCGCCGAGCACATCAATGCCGAACGCGAGCGCCTCCATGTGCAAGCCCCGTTCGCCCTTGACGACGGAAAGGTCTCCAGCGCCTACGGCACTCTCGGCAACGGCATGCACGAGGGCCTGCCTGGCCACGGATTCGTGCTCATCGACGCCGACGGGGTGCAGCGCTGGTATGGGAACTATCCGTCGATGTGGCTCGATCCAGAGGAGCTCCTCGAGATCGTGACCGCTGAGTTGGCGTGAGTGCGACAGGCGTCTCGCTGAACGCCACCACCTCGCCCGTCACGACACGACACACGCCACCTCGCTCGCGGCGGGCGAGTGCCATGCGTGCTGCGTGGACTGCTCTGACGGGTGCCGCCGGATTCATCGTCGGCCTGGTCCCCCACGTGCTGCACCACGTCGCCCCCGTCCTGGGTACCGCCCTTGTGGCTGGCGCCGGTGGAACCGTCCTGTTCGGCGCGGTGGGACTCGCGGCAACGGTCCCCATGCTCGTCCGGCTTCGTCGGCGCTTCAGGTCGTGGTGGGCGCCGGCAATCGCGCTCACAGCCTTCGCGGGAGCTTTCCTCTTCTCGACTTTCGTGCTCGGGCCGAGCATCGGTGGTACCGCGGACACTCCTACACCGTCCACCGCGCCGGTCGACTCAGTCGACCACGAGGCGCATCACTAGTACCGAGCCCTGCATACGGTCACGGGCCCGTGTCCTACGTCGCCTCGACCACGCCCATCATGCCCAGGTCTTCGTGATCGAGGATGTGGCAGTGATAGACCGTACGTCCAGAGTGGCGGTCGAACGCGATCCTTACAGTCACCTCTTCGCCCGCGGGCACGTCCACCACATCGCGGACATCCACCGGGTTCTCGTGGGTACTCATCACCTGCATGGGCCAGGTGTGCAGGTGGAAGGGGTGGGCCATGGGTGACGTGTTGCGCAGCGTCCACTCCTCGACGGTCCCCAGCTCGACCCGGTGATCGGTGCGCTCACCGTCGAAGGTGCGCCCGTCAATGAGGAAGCGCATGCCTGCGCCACCCATGCCCATCGCGAGTGTGAGAGTGCGTGCACCATCAACGCTCGAGTCACGCAGATCGCGGGGTGACGACGATGCGGCCGACGACCCGGGAGAAGGGGCGAGCCCGGCGGTCTCGCCGGGTGCGAGCGTGAGCAGGGTGGCATCGGCCGGACCGGCGCCACTCCCCATCATCATGCCCATGTTCCCGATGTCGTAGGCACGAGCCACCAGGTCTGTTGCGGTCTCCGTGACGGGGGCGTCGAGGTCCACCCGACCGCCGGGCGGCACCAGCACCCGCTTGCGCGCGAGCGGCGGGGTGAACACACCCGAGTCGAAGCCCCGCACCGTCATCTCACGGTCCCCGAGATCGAGATCGAGGTAGCGGGACACGCACGCGTTGATGATCAGCAGCCGCTCGGAACTCCCCGCTGCGGCCGTGAGAAGGGGAGCCACGTTTCCGTTGACCAGCACGGTTTCGCCTATGCGGCCCTGCATGCGGTCCATGGGCGACACGTCGGAGACTTGTCCTCGCGACAGCGTGGTGTCCGAGACGACCACCACCCGGGGTGCCTGTTCGGACCAGTCTTCGCTGTCCACCACGATCGCCCCATACAGTCCACCGAATACCTGGTCGGCGACGAGGCCATGGCGGTGGGGGTGGTACCAGAAGACGCCAGGCGGGTGATCGTCGGGAAGCTCAATGTCGTAGTCGAAGGCCTCACCCGGGCCGACGCTGAGAAAGGGGTTGTCGCCGGCACCGTCGGGGGAGACCAGCAGGCCGTGGGTGTGAAGGTTGGTGGGCTTGTCCAGGTCGTTGACCAGGCGCACCCTCATCCGGTCGCCGGGGCGCAGATGGAGAGTGGGTCCTGGCACTGAGCCGTTGTAGGCAAGCATCCGTGCCGTGGTGCCCGCGATGGTCACCTCCGTGAGGGCCGCGCGCAACTCGAGCTCCAACAAGCCGTCGCGCGACTCGATCACGGAAGGCTCCGTCCATGCGGCGCCCGGCGCTGGGTCACGGCGCTCCCCGCCGAAGGGGGGCCACCCCTGCGCGTGCAATCCGATGGCCCCAAGCGCGACGGATCCAGCTCCCGCCGCGCCTAGCGCGAGAACCGCACGTCTCGAGAGGGGCTCCGTCACCGAGCCTCGAGGTTCTTCACGCGCTCGGTGAACTCCTCCGTGTCGATCTCGCCGCGCGCGTAGCGCTCCTCAAGGATCGCCCTGGCGGACGACGCAGTTGCTGGGGGCGGCGTCTTGCCACCATCGCGCGACTGCGAGGCGAGCCGCACCACCGCAAAGACCAATACTCCGATCCCGACGAGGATCAGGAGCCACAGCACCCACATCACACCGAAGCCTGCTCCACCCATCATGCCGTCATATCCGTGTCCCCACATGCTCGATCTCCTCTCGTTGAGCCACCGCAGTGGCTGTCCCTCTGCTTCCATGATCGTCCACTGACGTGAAGCGCATACCCTCGGGAGTATGAAGATCGCGTGAAGACGGCCCCACTAGAGCGGGTGCAGGAGGCGATGCACGAACTGTCTGGTGCGTTCCTCTCGCGGCGCGCGTAGCACTTGCGCTGGCGCCCCGTGCTCGAGCACCCGGCCTTGGTCCACGAAGGCGACCTGCTGTGCCACCTCGCGCGCAAACTGCAGTTCGTGAGTGACAACCACCATGGTCCAACCCTCGGCGGCGAGGTCGCGCATGAGGGTGAGGACGTCGCCCACGAGCTCGGGGTCCAACGCGGAG
>NZ_JADQBF010000085.1 GCF_016278775.1 Demequina sp.
AGACGAAGGGAATAGTCACCGTCGAGGAGGCACTCGTCACGGGACTCGGAGGTGCCGTTGCCGAGGTTTTGGCGACCACGCATCCGGCGCGACAGGCCATGGTGGGTTTCCGTGACGTCTTCGCGGTCACAGGCTCGACTACGTGGCTCTTCGAACAGCATGGGATCACAGGTTCCGGGATTGCCGACGCCGCACGCACGCTGCTCGGCTAGCCTTCCTTGCGTCCGATGCGCCAGTGATAGGTTATTCATCGATCGGCGGTGCGCCAGTCCGCGTGGACGTGAGGAGGTTCTGTGGCTCAAGTACCTGTCAGCCGGGACCGATCCTACGGTCACGCCGACGACCAGCTTCGGCTCATGGCAAGGGTCGCCCGCATGTACTACGAACAGGGCTACCGCCAGGCCGAGATAGCCGAACGCCTCCTCGTGTCTCAGCCGCGAGTTTCGCGCCTACTCAAGAGAGCATCGGACCTCGGCATTGTCCGCACCACCGTCACTCTGCCGTCCGGAGTGCATCCCGAACTTGAAGAGGCGGTCGAACAGCGCTTTGGTCTGAAGCAAGTCGTCGTGGCCGACGTGACAGAGGCGGACGGGGACATTGCGCTCGCGCTTGGCGGGGCGGCGGCGGAGTACCTCTCCGCCACGCTCATCGGCGGAGACACGGTGGGGATATCGTCATGGTCCGCCTCCTTGCTTGCCACTGTCGAGGCGATGAGACCATTCCGGCAACCCGTTGTCGATACCGTCGTCCAACTCGTCGGCGGTCTGGGTGACCCCCGGGTGCAGATGCGGGCCACTCGCCTCATTGGCCAGTTCGCGAGTCACACCGGCGCGGAGCCGCTCATGTTGTCGACTCCCGCCGTACTCGACTCCTCGGAGACGCGGGACTCACTCATGGCTGACTCCACGGTGGCGAGTGTCCGTGAGGCGTGGTCGCGACTCACGGTTGCCGTGGTGGGTATCGGCGCAGTCGAGCCCTCGGACCTGGCACGCCAGTCCGGAAACGCCTTCCCTGAGAATGAGTTGAGGGTGCTCGCGGAATCTGGGGCGGTGGGCGACATCTGCTTCAGCTTCTTCGACTCGCAAGGGGAACTGGTGCATGAGGAGTTCACCAAGCGGGTGATCGGCATCGAGACTGCCGCGCTCAAGCGCGTGCCGCGGCGCATCGGCGTTGCGGGTGGCGCGCGCAAGTATGCCGCCGTGCGAGGGGCTCTCGAGGGCGGCTGGATCAATGTCCTCATCACTGATGTGGACACGGCGATCCGCCTTGCGGGCGACGGACCAGGACCGCAGACTGCGTCAGCGGCGGGCGGCACCGTCAGCGCGTAGGGACTTTCGCTGCGCCTTTGGCAGCTCGCAGGTGGTGGGCCGGTGGCGAAGGCGGTTCACCCGCCTCTGTTAGGCTGGTGTCACTTGTAGGGCTCCCCAAGCCCTCCTGCGTCGCAGATTGCTTCTCCTTCTCGCCAGCGCACAAGCCCTTGAGGCGGCGCGGCTCGTAGAACTTCTCTCCGGCGAACGAGCGCGGACACCTCCGCGATTCGCCACCAATGCCGGTGCCGTGACACTCACGGTGATGCGCACACGCGCGTCCGGCACCTTGCCCGAAAGGCACCACTTCCTTGTCAAGCTCTTTCGCCGAACTCGGCGTCCCCACTCAACTCACCGACGTGCTCGAGCGCGAAGGTAAAACCAAGGCGTTCCCCATTCAGGAGGACACGCTCCCCGACACCCTCGCAGGCCGCGACGTGCTCGGCCGCGGCAAGACGGGCTCTGGAAAGACGCTCGCCTTCGCGCTGCCCATCGTTGCCCGCCTGGGTCGCAGCGGCGGCAAGTCTCGCCCCGGTCACCCGCGTGCACTCGTGCTGGCGCCGACGCGCGAGCTCGCCACCCAGATCGACGCGGTCATCGCGCCGCTCGCGAAGGCCTACGGCCTCACCACCACCACCATCTTCGGCGGCGTCAGCCAGCAACGCCAGGAGCGTGCCCTGCGCGCGGGCGTCGACATCGTCGTGGCGTGCCCCGGCCGCCTCGAAGACCTGATGAAGCAGCGCCACGTCACGCTCGACGCGATCGAGATGACCGTGCTGGATGAGGCCGACCACATGGCCGACCTCGGCTTCCTTCCCGGCGTGACGCGCATCATGACGGCCACGCCCGCGCGGGGACAGCGGTTGATGTTCTCCGCCACCCTGGACAACGGCGTCGACAAGCTGGTGCGCCGATTCCTCGACAAGCCCGTCACCCACTCGGTCGACAGCGAAGACAGCCACGTCGACGCCATGACCCACCACGTGTTCCACGTGGGCGGCGCCGACGCCAAGCGCGAGTTGGTTCACGCCCTCGCCTCCGGCACTGGCCGGCGCATTCTGTTCATGCGCACCAAGCAC
Organism: Demequina sp.; assembly: GCF_016278775.1. Lineage (GTDB taxonomy): Bacteria > Actinomycetota > Actinomycetes > Actinomycetales > Demequinaceae > Demequina. The sequence continues at coordinate 2,387 of NZ_JADQBF010000085.1, forward strand.
CAGGCCAAGAAGCTCGCGAAGCAGCTGACCGCGGCTGGCATCCCGTCCGTGGACTTGCACGGCAACCTGTCGCAAGGTCAGCGCGACCGCAACCTCGCACTCTTCCAGGGGCTCACGCACCGCGTGCTCGTCGCCACCGATGTGGCCGCGCGTGGAGTCCACGTCGACAATGTCGAACTGGTGGTGCACGTCGACCCGCCCGCCGAGCACAAGGCCTACCTGCACCGTTCCGGTCGCACGGCCCGCGCTGGCTCCGCTGGCGATGTCGTCACCGTGGTGCTGCCCGAGCAGCGCCGCGAGACCGATCAGCTCATGCGTCGCGCCAGCATTCAGGTGCGCCCGCAAGCAGTGAGCGCCACCTCCGCACAGGTCGCCACGCTCGTGGGCGAGTTTGCCCCGTACGTCAAGCCCTCGCCAGTGGCCGAACAGCCGCAGCGTCAGGGTCAAGGCCAGGGCAGGGGACGTCGCCGTGGTGCTGGTAGCGGATCCGGGTCCCGTCCGGGCCAGTCGAGCGGGCGCCCCGCGCAGGGTCGCTCCTCAGAGGGCCGTCCTGCTCAGGCGCACTCTGGAGGCCAGCGTGCCGGTCACGGCGGCGGCCACAGTGGCGCGGCGGCCTTCTCCGCAAGCGGATCGTCGCGCAGGCGTTCTCGCTAGCCCATTGTCAATGACGGCGTCGGCCGGTCCCGTAGTTCACGGGGCCGGCCGTCGTCGTCTTGTCTCCAGTTATCCACAGCCCCCAGTTTTGGGGTACCGGGCGTCCGGTTTGGTCGATATGGTCTGGGGCATGACTCGACTGCTGCGTGGTGCAGCGGTGGCAGTCCTCGTGGGGGGCGCGACCGTTGTATTGACCTCTTGTTCCGGCGATCCGGGGGCGACCCCGACGGAAACGCCGCCTTCTACCTCGACGGTGGTGGTGACGACGCCGTCGCCCACTCCTACCCCGAGCGTGACTCCCGAGGAGGAACTGCTTGAGCAGATCCCCGAGAACGCGCGGGGGGAGGACTTCCAGAGTGCGACACACTTTGCGAGATTCTTCCTGGCGATGTACCCGGACCTGTTCGCAAAGGACAGCGATACGCAACTATTTGAGTACCTCTCGGGTGAGACTTGCCGCTTCTGCGAAAAAGCGATGGCAGGCGTAGCCGAGGCGCGTGAACTGGATGCCTACTCCGTCGGCGGAGAGGTCACATTTCCAGACGTTCTCGCTAGGGGCGGCTTGCAAGAAGATGGGTTCTGGTACGTCGCCGACCGATTCCAGGCAGCGGCTGTTGAGACTTTCGGGCCGGACGGAGATCTGCTGGACGGTGCCCCTCCGTACTCGGGCGAGGCGCGCTTCAGGCTTGACTATAGGGACGGTCACTGGCGGGTAGACGAGATCGACCTCGAGTTTGATGATGCCTAGCAGACACTCGGCGGTGGCTGCCGGCGCACTGCTCCTTCTGCCTGCCCTGCTCCCGATGGTCGGCGCTGACATGAAGGACACGGATGACGGGGGCGCGCAGATGGAAGTTTACGACTCTGCCGCCGCAGTCCAGCAGGGTGCGCCGACGTCGGGTGGCGGCAGCGGTGATCGGTGGATGCGGCATCCGATGTGTCGGGAGTGGATCACTGTGGAGTTCACGGGGCAGATGTTCACGGGCTCGTGGAATGAGGACATCCCTGACTGTGTGACGCAGGTGCCCCCGCCGCCGGACTTGTGTCCTGCCGGTGAGGTGGCGTTGGAGCCGTGGTGGAGGTCGCGCGATCTTGGTGGTGGTGTGTACGGGCCGTGGCGGCAGATCGGTGGTTTCCAGTGCGGCTCAGACATTCTGTTGGCTCAGGTGGAGCAGGCGTGGGCGTCGATGCCGATCGCGCCGAACACGTACGAGGTGCAACCTGAGGGCGGGTATGCGGTCGCTGAACTGGGTGTGAACCTGATCGTGGACACCAACCCGCGCACCATGGACGTGACCTTGTTGGGCACTCCGGTGATCATCAGGGCGGTGGCGACGCAGTACACGTGGACCAACACGGACGGGACCGTGTGGACGTCGACCAGTCCTGGCAGGCCGTATGACCAGGGCGGTGAACCGTTCACGTTCCCGCGTGTTCCGGAACACCGCACCACGTTCACATTGACCACCACGTGGCGGGGGGAGTTCTCCACCAACGGTGGCGCGACGTGGCGGGAGGCACCGGGCACGGCGACCACCACCTCAAACTCCACCACCGTGCACGTGTACAACCCTCATGCTCACCGGGTGGACTGCGACCTAAACGGCAACTGCATCAACGGCACCCAAGGGGGAGGCAACCAGAAGACCGTGTACGACCCCGACGGAGACGGAATCCTCAACTACCTGATCCCGGACAACAAGATCGACGACTACCTGGCCGCGCGCGACGAAGGACGCTACTGGACAGACCCGGAACGCAAGAACACCGACTAGAGCTCTCAGGTCCCGACATGGCCGTTCGTGGAACCCCAGGTCGCCGAGCACAATGCTAGATTGTTCGACATGCCGAACAATGCCATCGCTCCCGCACGGGACAGAGCGAAAGCACGCCCGGAACGAGGCCTCTGGCGCCTGCTAGGGCCCGCCTTCGTCGCCTCGATTGCCTACGTCGACCCCGGCAACGTGGCGGCCAACCTCACCGCGGGCGCGCAACACGGCTACCTGCTGGTGTGGGTTCTGGTGGCATCGAACGCCATGGCCGTGCTGGTGCAATACCTGAGCGCCAAACTCGGACTGGTGACGGGCCGCTCACTGCCAGAGTTGCTCGGGGCACGCCTGAGCCGCTGGCCGCGGCTCGCGTACTGGGTGCAGGCGGAGGTGGTTGCCGCTGCGACCGACGTGGCCGAGGTGGTGGGAGGCGCCATCGCATTGAGCCTGCTGTTCGACCTACCCCTCGTTGTCGGCGGCGTCATCACAGGCGTGATCTCGATGGTGCTCCTGTCGATACAGGCTCGCAGGGGCCAACAGCCGTTCGAGTTTGTCATCATCGGGTTCCTCGCGGTCATCGCAGTCGGATTCCTGGCCGGACTCTTCGTGAGTTCAGTGGACTGGTTCGGTGCTGCTGGTGGCCTCGCCCCGAGGTTCGACGGTGCTGGCACCGTGGTGTTGGCGGCGTCGATGCTCGGTGCCACCGTGATGCCGCACGCCATCTACCTGCACTCTGCGCTGTCGAGGGACCGCCACTTGCCCCACTTCGGGCCCGACGGCTCGCGTCGAGACGACAGCCCCGGTCCCGCGTCGCTCGCGGAGGCCACCACCTCGGAAGTGGAGGACCACAGGGCCGGGCTGCCGCGACTGCTCAGAGCCACCAAGTTCGACGTCCTGTGGTCGCTCGTCATTGCAGGGTCCGTCAACATTGCCATGCTGTTGCTCGCCGCGAGCTCGCTGAGGGGAGTGGGCGGCACCGACACCATCTCGGGCGCCCACGGTGCGATCCAGAGCTCACTGGGCCCAGCCATCGGCGTGATCTTCGCCATCGGCCTGCTCGCCTCTGGCCTTGCCGCGACGTCGGTTGGCGCATATGCGGGCGCGGTCGTGATGGGCGGACTCATCAAGCGTCGGGTGCCGCTGCTGCTTCGCCGGCTTGTGACGCTGATCCCAGCGTTGCTGGTGCTCGCCATCGGCACCGACCCCACCTACGCGCTCGTACTCAGTCAGGTGGTCCTCAGCCTCGGCATCCCGTTTGCCCTGATACCCCTGGTACGCCTCACATCGTCGCGCGAGGTGATGGGCGAGCACGTGACGGCCACAAGGCTCCAGGTGGTGCCGTGGCTGGTGGTGACGCTCATCGTGGCGCTCAACGTGGCCCTGCTCGCGATCACGTTCGCGGGAGCCTAGCGACACACGATGCGCGCGTGCTTTACAGTTATTCCATGAATCCATGGAATCTCGGATCGTTGCCCGCGGGTGCCCACGCGCGCGACGCGGTCGCGAGAGTGGGCCGCGCCATCTCGCACGGTTCACGGGTCGAACTGCTCGAACTGCTGGCACAGGCCGACCGCAATGTGAGCGATGTGGCCCGGGTGGCGGGACTGAAAGTGACCACAGCGTCGGCGCACCTTCAAAGCCTCAAGGACGCGGGGTTGGTCACGAGTCGCCGCGAAGGCTCAGCAATCGTCTACTCACTGGCTGGCGCCCACGTGGCGGCGCTCGTCAACCAGCTCTACGACGTGGTAAGCCCCAGGACCGATCACGTCGTGGTGCCGGGCGACGAGGTGGTGCTTGACGTGCGCCCAGAAGCGGAGTTCTCGCATGGACACCTCGCTGGCGCGATCAACATCCCGGTCGATCAGCTGGAAGCGAGCATGCCGGACTTGCCAGCCGAGTCGCGCTACGTCGTGTATTGCCGCGGCCGGTTCTGCACACTGTCACATGACGCAGCCGAGATACTGAGAGACCACGGGCGCGCGGTGAGAGTCGCGGAGGTCGGGGTGCTCGAATGGCGCGCTGCCGGGCGCCTGGAGACCGCATGATCCCGCGATCGGGTGGCGCACCAGCCCCGGGCAGTTCGGGCGAGCACGAGCCGACCATCGAGCACTTGCAGCGGCGAGTGCTACGCACGCTCGTGGCCGCGCAAGTCCTCTC
>NZ_JADQBF010000082.1 GCF_016278775.1 Demequina sp.
CCTCAGACACGGCGCCGCGCGGCACGGAGATCGATACGACGGTCGTCTCTGGGTCGGACACCAGCGTGGAGCCTGCTGGCAGTTCCACCCCGCCAGCCGTGATCTTCTCGCCCTCTTGCATGTCCTCGATCGTGACCTCGAGGTACTCGGGGATGTGCGTGGCCTCTGACTCAATCGACAGCGTGGTGTGTTCCGTCACGGCAACGGTGCCGGGGAACGGGTCACCCAACACGTGCACTGGCACGTCCACGGTGACCTTCTCACCCTTGCGGACAATCAGCAGGTCGACGTGCTCGATGGTGCGCTTCACGGCGTGGCGTTGCACGTCCTTGGTGAGCACCAACTGCTTCTCGCCATCCCACTCGACGGTGATCAGGGCGTTCGAGTGCTTGAGGGCCATCATCGTCTCGTGGCCCGGCAGCAGCACGTGCAGCGGGTCCGACCCGTGACCGTAGATGACGGCGGGAATCTGGTGCGCCATCCGGGCACGACGCGCGGCGCCCTTGCCAAACTCGGTGCGCTTCTCGGCGGCAAGCTTCAACTTGTCAGGCATGGTTCTCCTCGGATCGGTCGAATACGGGCCCAGGCAAGGCAGGACGCACCGCATCCGCCGCGTCGATCACGCCAGCCGTGCTGCTTGCCAGCCTCGCCGAGGAACCGGAACAGTCTACTGCCTCCCCCGGTCGGCGCGCGACCAGCCCTAGACCGGGTCATTGTCCGTCGCTACCGTGGGCTCATGAAGGTTCCGTTGCTCTCGGCTTCTGGACTGCGCCGCAAGAGTGCGGGCGCGGCACTGATCGTGGCGCTGTCTGTCGCTGTGGCCGCTTGTTCGGGCGGAAACTCGGCCGATCCGTCCCCCAGCGCGACTCCCTCCGCATCGGCGGCTCCGTCCGCGAGCCCGTCGGTCGCGCCACCGCCGCCACACGAGATCGTGTCCGGAGCCGATGTCGCCGTGCTGGAGCGACTCAACGCGCCCACCACGGGCGAGACGTGGCACGAGCCGCGGGAGATCGCGAACCTGGGCCTCTTCTACTACCCGGCCTTCGATATCGAGGACACCTACCGCTATTTCGAGGTGGGCAACCTCGGCGCCGCTCGGCTCGTGGTGGCGACGACCGAGTACTTCGAGTTCTACTCCGGCGGATACGAGGTCTATGCCTTGTTCGTCGTCACCGATACGTCGGCCGCGATGATCACGTGCCCCTCGGCGCGCGGCAGCGACGCCTGCCTCGACTGGAGCGCCGACTGGGAGGAGCCGGGCCGGTACCTCGAGCCTTCCGTCGCGTTCGACACTCTCACTTACCCCGCGAACGTCGAGCCTTTGGCGGGTTGGGTCCTCCAGCCCGCGCGCCTGGCCACCACGAGCCATTCGACCAGCCTTCAGGCGTACGGAGACGCGAACGAGTTCCCCTCGATCGCGACCACGCCCGACGAGCGCGCGTTCTTGGGACGAGACACCCGCATCCTGCTCACAGCCCTGGGTGATTCGAACCTGGTGGAATTCCGGGCCGAGGGAGATGTGTCGGGCCTCACCGACTCCCGCTACGCGGTCGAGACGCCCTACGGCGCTGTGGTTCCGTCGGAGTCCGCGTTCTCGGCGGCATACTACGGCCAGGGCGCGGTCACGTGGACTGACGGAACGGACACCTTCACGCACCCAGATGCGTCTGGGAGCGGAGGCACGATGGAGTATCCCGTCCGTTCCGCGTCGCTTGCATGCTTCGGTCCTGACGAGACGATCGCCGACGCGTTTGACCCCTCCGAGTGGGAGGTCGCCGGCTCACACCGACTTGGCTTCGACGTCTACCTTCCCGTGGCGGGCGGCAACGACCTCGCGCAGGACGTGTGGCAGACGCTGCGCGATGCCTCGTGGGGCGAGGACATTGAGCCCTCACTCGCCTACCCGTTCGACACGTTCGATCAGTTCTTGACCGCCCGCTCGGTGTTGGCGTGGGAGCGGCCCGACGGCGAGTGGGTCATCGCGATCGACGGGTATGCGGGGCAGCGCGTCTACGAGTGCGCGTAGGCAACTCAACGCGGCGGGGCCAGAGGTCGCTAGACGTTCCCGTTGAACAGGCTCGTCACCGAGCCGTCGTCGAACACCTCGCGCACCGCGCGCGCAATGAGCGGCGCGATCGACAGCACTGTGAGCCGCTCAAAGCGCTTCTCGTCCGGAATCGGCAGCGTGTCGGTCACCACCACCTCGGAGATGCCCGAGTCCCGCAGTCGCTCTACGGCCGGTCCGGACAGCAGTCCGTGAGTCGAAGCCACAATCACGTCCTTTGCGCCGTTCTCAAACAGCGCGTTCGCGGCCTGGACGATCGTGCCACCGGTGTCGATCATGTCGTCTACCAGCACACACGTGCGTCCCTCGACCTCACCCACGAGTTCGTGAACCTTCACCTGGTTCGGCACTGACGGGTCGCGGCGCTTGTGAATGATGGCCAGCGGCGAGCCCAAGTGGTCCGACCATTGGTCGGCCAGGCGCACGCGACCAGCGTCGGGCGAGACGATCGTGAGGTTGTCTGGCGCTACCCGCGAGCGCACGTACTGCGCGAGCAGCGGCATGGCCCACAGGTGGTCGACGGGCCCATCAAAGAAGCCCTGGATCTGAGACGTGTGAAGGTCAACCGACATGATGCGGTCGGCGCCGGCCGTCTTGAACAAGTCAGCCATCAGGCGGGCTGAGATCGGCTCGCGGCCCTTGTGCTTCTTGTCTTGGCGCGCGTAGCCGTAGCACGGCATGATCACCGTGATGCGCTTGGTCGAGGCACGCTTCAACGCGTCCACCATGATGAGTTGCTCCATGATGGCCTCGTTGATGGGCGCCGCGTGGGACTGCAACACGAAGGCATCGGTACCGCGCACGGACTCACCAAAGCGCACGTACAACTCGCCGTTGGCGAACGTGTAGGCGGTAGTGGGGACTTGGTCGATACCCAGTTCCTGAGCGACGCTTTCCGCCAGTTCCGGGTGCGCTCGGCCACTCGTGAAGACCAGCCTGCGCTCACTCGTGTTCGAGATCACCGACATCATTGCTTACCCCGCTCGCTACCCGCGTCGTCCTGACTGAACGATATCGGTTCGGAGCGCCCCCGCGCGTCTGCACCGCCGGGTTGCTTCACCCTTGCAGCAGCCTCCGCCGATTCGGTGCCCGGGCGGTGCGAGGCGACCCAGCCCTCGATCACCTGTTGGGGGACGCTATTGCGTCCGAGCGCCCCAGAAGGGACGTCGCGGCGAATGATCGCGCCAGCGCCGGTGTACGCGCCGTCACCGATCGTGACCGGCGCAATGAGCGAGTTGTCTGAGCCGATGCGCACATGGTCGCCCACGGTGGTGTGGTTCTTGTTGACGCCGTCGTAGTTGACAAAGATGGTCGAGGCCCCAATGTTGGAGTGTTCGCCAATAGTCGCGTCCCCCACGTAGCTGAGGTGCGGCACCTTGGAGTGCGCGCCGATGTTCGCATTCTTGGTCTCCACGAAGGCGCCGATCTTGCCGCCGGCGCCCAGCACAGTTCCTGGGCGCAAGTAGGAAAACGGGCCGACTGTCGCGCCCTCACCGATGGTCGACGACGAGCCGTGCGTGCGGATCACGGTGGCGTCCTTGCCGATGGTCACGTCTGTGAGCGTCGAGTCGGGGCCAACGACGGCACCAGTGGCGACGGCGGTGGTGCCGTGCAACTGGGTTCCTGGAAGCACGGTTGAGTCTGGCTCAAGGGTGACCGTCACGTCGATCCAGGTGGTGGCGGGGTCGACGATCGTCACTCCGCTGCGCATCCACGCGTCGAGCACGGCGCGGTTGAGTGCCGCCCCCATGGCGGCCAACTGCACGCGGTCGTTGACGCCCTCGACCGCGCGCGGATCAGGTGCGACGAAGGCGCCTACCTGCTTGCCTGCCGCGCGGGCAATCGCGATCACGTCGGTGAGATACAACTCGCCCTGGGCGTTGTCGCGATCAAGGCCGCCGAGCACCTCGCGGAGTGTGGCCGCGTCAAACACATACAGGCCCGCGTTGATTTCTGTGATGGCCCGCTCATCCTGCGTCGCATCCTTGTGTTCGACGATGCGCGCCACCGCGCCATCCGCGTCGTGGACGATGCGCCCGTAACCCGTCGCGTCATCCACCCTGGCCGTCATGACGGTGACTGCCCGCCCCCCTGCCGTGTGGTCGGCGAGCATCGTCTCGAGCAACTGCGTGTCCACGAGCGGCACGTCGGCTGACGTCACCACGATCGGTCCGGTCGCCTGCATGGAGATGACGTCCTCACGTGCCAGACCCCGTGCGGCCGCTGCGGCCATCGCCGTCGCATCGAGCGCGGTCAGCCCGCACCACACGGCGCGGCCGGTGCCAGGGATGTCGTCTTGATCGGCCATGAGAGCGTCCGGCGCCGCCTCGTGGGCGTGCGCGGCCACCTCGTCGCGCGCGTGGCGCACCACCACCACAAGCCGTTCGGGATCGAGGCCCTGGGCCGCATCGATGGCGTGATGCAACAGTGAGCGTCCGCCGATGCAGTGCAACACCTTGGGCGTCGAGGACTTCATACGGGTGCCCTCACCCGCTGCGAGAATCATGACGGCGGCTGGTCGCGTGACGCTCACCGCACCCCCTTGTGTGGGACCGGGACCCCGTAGGGCTGACCGGGCCAGTCTAACCGCGCGAGTTCCGCCCCCAGGATTCGAACCTAGACCGCAAGGCTCCAAAGGCCTGCATGCTGCCATTACACTAGGGCGGAACAAGGAGCGAAACAGACTCCCGGCGAACCAGTGTGCCAGGAATCACGGCACACTAGGAACGTGACAGAGGAAGCGAAGCGCGTACCACGCGCCAGGATGACCGCCCGCCAGCGCCGTGAGCAGCTCGTGGGGGTTGCCAGATCGCTGTTTGCGGAGAAGGGTTTCGACGGCACCTCCGTGGAGGAGATCGCCTTGCGGGCCGACGTCTCCAAACCCGTGGTCTACGAGCACTTTGGCGGCAAGGAAGGTCTCTACGCCGTCATCGTCGACCGCGAGGTGGAGGCCCTACTGGGCGCCCTCACCGGCGCCTTGTCGAGCAGGGCTCATCCCCGTCAGCTGGTCGAGCGCGCCGCCCTTGCGCTCTTGGGCTACATCGAGGATTCGCCGGACGGCTTCCGGATTCTGGTGCGCGATTCGCCGGTGGCACAGGCCTCCGGCACCTTCTCCTCCCTCTTGGGCGACGTGTCCTCGCAAGTCGAGGGGCTGCTCGGCGAACAGTTCAGCCGCCGTGGCCTCGATCCCTTTGTCGCGCCCTTCTACGCGCAAATGCTCGTGGGGCAAGTGGCGCTCGCTGGTCAACACTGGGCCGAGGTGCGCGAGCCAGCCAAGAACGTGGTGGCGGCGCACCTGGTCAACCTCGCGTGGAACGGCCTGAGCGCCCTGGAACGCAATCCCGCCATGCCCGAGGCGAAAAGCTAGCGCGCGGGCCACACCAGAATGGAGCCAGTGAGCGAGGCGCAGGGAGACCTTCAGCCGGTGCTCCTGACGTATCCGCTGGAGGGCAGTTTCCGTGCCCGCAACAGCCCTGCGCGTCGGGTGCCGAGCCACGGCACTCACCTCATGGGCACCACCTTCGCGATTGACCTGATCCCCGTCGACGCTCGTGGGCGAGCGGCGCGCTGGAGTTGGAGGGCGGCGCTGGCAACCGAGCCGCCGGAGGGCTTCATCGGCTTTGGCGCGACGGTCTTCGCGCCCGCCACCGGCACCGTGGTGGTGGCGCACGACGGCGAGGCCGACCACGAGGCACGACGCTCGCAATTCTCCCTGGTCGCGTACATGGCGGGCCAAGCGGCTCGCGCACAACGCGGCGTGGGCGCGATCGCGGGCAACCACGTTGTCGTGGCGTTGGACGATGGCGGACCGTTCGTGCTCGTCGCTCACCTGCGCAATGGTTCGCAACTGGTCGAGGTGGGCGAGCGCGTCAAGGCCGGTCAGCCGATCGCCCAATGCGGCAATTCTGGGAACAGCACGCAACCGCATGTGCACGTCCAGGTGACCGACAGCATCGACTGGTCGCGAGCGCGGGGATTGCCTCTCGCGTTCGAGACGACTGACGGTGCGCAGTTGCCAGCAGAGTCACACATCGTCGTGGTGCCGCGGTCGGGGCCAGCCCAGGCCAGAGGGGATCGATTGCCCTAGATTCTGTGGTGAAGGCGCCAACGGGCGCCTCGTCTGGAGGACACCATGCTCAAGGGTTTCAAAGACTTCATCATGCGCGGCAATGTGGTTGACCTGGCGGTCGCCTTTGTCATCGGCGTTGCCTTCGCGGCCGTCGTCAACGCCGTCGTGGCGGGCCTCATCACGCCCCTTTTTGCCGCCATCTTCGGCGAGGCCTCGCTCGCGGGTGTGGGCAACTTCGAGATCAACGGAGCAGTGTTCAGCATCGGCCTGGTGCTCGATGCTGTGTTCCGCTTCATCGCCATCGCGGCCGCCGTCTACTTTGTGATCGTGATGCCGCTCAACAAGCTGGCCGCGCGTTCGCGCAAGGACGAGCCAGTGGGCGAGCCGGAGGGGCCCACTCAGATTGCGCTGCTCACGGAGATCCGCGACTCGCTCAAGAAGTAGGGCGGACGACGCTGGGGTCGCTACCGCTCCAGCAGGACGGCCCCTGTGGCGGGGCCGTTGGCGGTCACCACCACGTCGGCAACCCCTGCCGCCGTGATGGTGGCGCCCACCGCGAGCGCGTGTTGACGGGACCGCGCCAGGCCGGCGACCGTCGGCCCCGATCCCGACACGATCACTCCGAGCGC
>NZ_JADQBF010000065.1 GCF_016278775.1 Demequina sp.
CGTGCGCTTGACTAGCGACACATTCGGCGGAACATGGCTCGTACTCTAGGGTCGGTGGCCGCGCCATGGCAAGTCTCGCGCTCAGCCCATCCCAGGCGCCGCCAGGGGAAGGAACCTTGCTCGTGCCGCCTACAGCCCCGCCTCGAACTCCGCGATGAACGCGTTGAGCTGCCCGGACTCCACCAAGAACCCGTCGTGACCAACGGGCGAGTGCACCACCTTGACGCCGCTCGATCCCGATAGCCCCAGGTCCAGCAACTGCGAGTTCTTGAGCGGATAGAGCCGGTCGGAGTCGACCGCAATCACGAGCGCAGGGCCCGTGTAGCGCGCCAGAGCAGTCTCGACCCCACCACGGCCCCTGCCCACGTCGTGGGACTGAATCGCCTGTGCAAGCCGCACATACGTGTTCGCGTCGAAGCGCCGCGCGAGTTTGCGCCCGTGATGTCGCAGGTACGACTGCACGGCAAACAACCCGCCCTTGCCGATGGGGTCGCCGTCGCCTTGGAAGGAGCGCCCAAAGCGATCGGCCAACTCGCCCTCTGACCGGTACGTGGTGTGCGCGATCATGCGCGCGATGCCGAGCCCCACATGCGGCCCGTCGCCGTCGGCCGCGTCGTAGTAGTCGCCACCACGAAACTTGGGGTCGGCGCTGATGGCGGCGACTTGCGAGGTGGACCACGCGATCTGGTCGGCAGTGGTGGCCGCAGTCGAACCGACCGGCGCGATCGCCCCGACTCGCTCTGGCACCGTCACGGCCCACTCGATGGCGCGCATGCCGCCCATCGAAGGGCCGGTGATGAGCCGCCACCTGTCCACTCCCAGGTGATCTGCCAGGGCAATCTCGGCAGCCACCATGTCGCGCATCGTCACGTAGGGAAACCGCGAACCCCACGGCTTGCCGTCGACTGGGTGGGCCGACGCGGGCCCCGTGGAACCCTGGCAGCCGCCGATGACGTTCGCAGACACCACGAAGTGTCTGGCGGGGTCGATGGGCCGGCCCGGTCCGACCATGGCGTTCCACCATCCGCCGGTGTGGTGGCCTGGCTCTGACGGGCCCCACACGTGGCTGTCGCCCGTGAGCGCGTGCGCCACGTAGATCGCGTTGTCGCCAGCCGCGTTCAGCTCGCCCCACGTCTCGTACGCGAGCGTCGTGCCTGGCAGCACGCCCATGGGGTCGGCCTCAAGCGGAAGGTCTCCCAGTCTCAGGAAGCTGCGTCGGCCAGGATGATCGCCCTCGCGCCACGCGGCCGACGCGGGCAAGGGAGCGTCGGCCGCCGGACCCTGGTCCGCAGCCCACGCGTCTGTCTCGATGCCGTCGTCATCCATGCCGAGACCACCCTAAGGCAAGGGGGCACGGGGAAGAGGGCCGGGCGAAGCAGGGCCACTGGTCTTTGGGTCTCAAGTACCTCTGTGCCCACGCCGATAACCACTGAAGGCGCGTTAAACTTGCCACAGTGCACTTTCGCCGCGTGCCGCATCCCGTCTACCATCGCCAGAGATCGGGCAAAGGAGTACGGAAGGTGACAAACCGGCTATTGGGGCGTTGGGCCCACCCCGTGGCCTTGGCGTGCGCGATTGCGTTGATCGCCGTTGCTGCGGTCGCGAGTGCGCCGCGAGTCGCCGACGCCGACAACTACCCAGGTCTGGCTGACATCGCCGCCGCAAAGGTCGCCGTTGCCGACGCCGCAACCACCGTCGCCGAACTTGACGCAGCCGTCGTCCAGCTTGAGAAGGCCCGCGCCGATGCGGAGAATGCCGCGCTCCTTGCCGCCGACCTGTACGTCGAGGCCAAGGAGAATGCCGAGCGTGCTCAGCGCCAGGCTGTGGCCGCAGCCGCGCGGGCAGATGCTGCCGCTGGGGCTTTGGACGCCGCACGTGGCGACCTGGGTGCGATCGCGATGGAGGCCTACCGTTCTGGCGGCTCGTTCACCTCCATCGAGGCGATTTTAGGCGCTGACGGCTTTGAGGATGTGATCGCCCGCTCCGAGGACCACAGCCGTGCGGCCGCCGAGGTCGACTCCGTGGTTCAAGAGGTGCGCGCCACCGAGGTGGTTGCAGGCACCATGAGCGACTTTGCCGCCGACGCTGCGGAAGAGGCTACGGAGGCCGCCGACGCTGCCGCCGTGGCGCTCGCGAAGGCTGAGGACGCCCAACGCGTCGCCGAGCAGGCTGTGGCCGATGCGCAAGAGACCCACGAGGCGGCACTGGCGCGGCTCGCGCAACTCCAGAACACGACCCTCCAACTGGAGCAACAGCGCCAGGCAGGTTTGGCGGCCGCGCGCGCTCAGCGCGATCGCGAGGCTTTGGATGATGCTGTCGCGGACACCGAGCAGCAGCCGGGTACCGGCTCCGATGGCGGGACGTCAGGGAACACGACGAGTCCGCCAGCGACCAACCCGCCAGCGACCAACCCGCCACCAGGGGAGACGTCGGGCTCATGGTCGACGTCGGCGGCTCAGGGCCAGGGCGCAGCGGATCTCGCGCTCACCCTCATGGGAGCGCCGTACCTCTTGGGCGGCAACGGCCCCAGTTACGACTGCTCCGGCATCACCTACGCGGCGTGGCGCTCGCAAGGAGTGACCCTGCCGCGCAGTTCCCGCACCCAGTACGCGGCGGTGACCCACGTTCCGCTGTCACAGATGCGACCGGGCGACCTCGTGTTCTACGGCACCAACCGCAGTACCTCGGCGATCTATCACGTGGCCATCTACGTCGGCAACGGCATGGTGGCCGAGGCCACGAGCCCGGGAAACGTCTCCCAGGTCAGGGCGTACGACGCCTCGTGGCGCATCAATAACCTGATCCCGTACGCGGGACGGCCGTAGTACCGAGAAGGGACGGAGCGCCTGGCGAGTGCTCCTACCGGCACGCGCCCCACGGCCAGTCCCTAATGCTGCGGTGGAACCAACGGGTTCATGTGCTCGAAGGGCGTGCCCTTGGCGCGCTCCATCGAAGCCGTGATCTCGGCCTCTGCCTCTTCGCGGCCCACCCAGTGGGCGCCCTCGACTGACTTGCCTGGCTCGAGGTCCTTGTAGACCTCGAAGAAGTGCTGCACCTCAAGGCGGTGAAAGTCCGACACGTCGGCGATCTCTTGCCGCCACGCGGCGCGCTGGTCGGCCACGGGGACGCACAGCACCTTGTCGTCGCCGCCCGCCTCGTCACGCATACGGAACATGCCGAGTGCGCGGCAACGAATCTGGCAGCCGGGAAAGGTGGCCTCTTCGAGTAACACCAGCGCGTCGAGGGGGTCGCCGTCTTGGCCAAGAGTGCCGTCGATGAAGCCATAGTCGTCTGGGTACCTGGTGGACGTGAACAGCATCCTGTCGAGCACGATGCGGCCCGTGTGGTGGTCCACCTCATACTTGTTCCGTGATCCCTTGGGGATCTCGACGGTGACGTTGAATTCCATGCCACTTCCCGCGCGTAGAGTCTGATTGCTGGGCTCATAGTCTCATGCCAACGGGAGGTGACGCGTGCGGAGACGAATCATGGCGGCAACACTTGTGCCGCTCACCGTGGTCGCTGCCCTGGGCGGATATGCCTACGCCGACTCAGCCGACCTGGTACCTGGCTGGATCACGACCTCTCCTGAACCGCTCCCGCCTCAGCCGTTCCTCACCGCGTCGGCCGTTGACCCCGCCGATGCCCCCGGCACGGATGTGTGGCCGCTGCTCGACGCGTCGGCGCCGGTTCCAGACGTCGCCGTGCTGCAAGGCCTCGCCCAAGGACTCCGCGACGACCCGCGCACGGGCACGTCGGTCAACATCTCCGTGATCGACCTCATCACCGGCGACGTGTTGGTCGACGTCGACGCGGCGGACGGCCAAGTGCCCGCATCGACCACCAAGGTACTGACGGCGATCGCCGTGGTGGGCGCCATGGGGCCGGACGCGACGCTGAAGACGGTGGCCACGTACGACGCGGCGCGCGGGGAGGTGGTGCTGGTTGCTGGCGGAGACATGCTGTTGGCAGCAGACGCGGGCAACGGCGCCGACCCAGTGGGCTTTGCGGGTGTGGGTGACCTGGCTGACCAGGTGGCTGCCGCGCTCGAGGCCGACGGTGTCACGCGTATCAAGATTGGCTACGACACCTCGCTGTTCCCCGGCCCCGCCTACCCCACGGAGTGGCCCGCATACGCGTTGCGCAACGGCTATGCGGCACCAGTCACGGGGCTCGCCGTCAACGTCGGCAAGATGACGGACGACGACTACGCCCAGCGGTGGCCAGATCCCGCCGCCCGCGCCGCAGACGTGTTTGCCAAGAGACTCGACGAGCGCGGCATCGCGGTGACGGGCGTGTCCGCACGCGCAGGGTCCGCTGGCGTTCAAGTAGGTGTTGTCGAGTCCGCGCCGTTGAGCGCAGTTGTCGAGTACATGCTGCATGAGTCCGACAACACCATCGCGGAGGTGCTCACGCGGGTGCTTGCAGTGCACGACGGGCGCCGGGCAGTGCCCTACGAGGCAATGCTTTCGGTGCGTGCGGCGCTCGGCGAGTTGGGACTCGACCTGACGGGACTGGAAATCTACGACGGGGCGGGCTTCTCGGTCCGCAACCGCATCCCGCCCCGCCTGCTGGCAGAGGGCCTGCGCGCGGCGGCGCTTGCGGAGACGACTCACGACTTGCCGGGGTGGCTGGCCGAGGCTGGGCTGTCCGGCACTCTGGACGACCGCTTCACGTCAACGCCTGGCGCTGGAGTGGTGCGCGCCAAGACTGGCTCACTGACAGGGGTGACGGCGCTCTCGGGAATCGTCTTCACTCAGCAGGGCAGGCCGCTCACCTTCGCTGTGCTTGCCGACGGCATGCCCTATGGTCAGGACCGTCCGCGGGCGGCGATCGACGCATTTGTGGATGCCTTGGCACAATGTGGGTGTCAGCAGTGACCGCCCCGCCCGACGCCACAGCAACAACCACCCAAGGAGAAGCGTGACCGGACCGCATCCTGCAGTGGCGGCGACGCGCAACGCCGTGCGCGAGGCGCTGGACGGCGTCGACATGGGCGCCAAGATTTGGGTGGCCTGTTCGGGAGGTCCCGACTCCTTGGCGTTGGCCGCGGCCGCCAGCTTCGTGGCCCGCAAGGAAGGCTTCCTGGTCGGCGCCATTGTCGTCGACCACGGACTATCTGCTGACTCGGCCGTCGTGGCCGAGAAGGCGATCGCCCAGGTGCGCGCGGCAGGCATCGTCACTGCCTATGTGGAGAAGGTGGTGGTGGGCCGCGAGGGCGGTCTTGAGGCCGCCGCCAGGCGCGCACGGTACGCCGCTCTCGACGCACGCGCGGACCTCGAAGGCGGCCTCACGCCGCACATCCTCACCGGCCACACGATGGATGACCAGGCGGAGACGGTGCTGCTCGCGCTGGCCAGGGGGTCTGGGGCGCGGGCACTCGCCGGAATGGCCGTCAAGCGGGGCCGCTACGTGCGCCCCTTCCTGTCTTTGCGGCGCAAGGACACCCTCGCGGCGTGCGAGGCGCTGGGCCTCGAGCCGTGGTTCGACCCCACGAACGAGCCTGATGGCGGACCACGCCGTTCCGCCTTGCGCGGCATCGTGATGCCCGCCTTGGTCGACGTTCTTGGCCCCGGCGTCGTCTCTGGGTTGGCGCGATCTGCGGCGTTGCTGCAGTCCGACGCCGACGAACTGGAGCGCCAAGCGCGCACCGCCATCCAGAACACCGAGACGAAGGTGGCTGGCGAGGAGTGGCGCTGCGACATGCTCGCGGCGCTACCCGACGCCATCCGTACGCGGATGCTGAAGATGCTCGCGGAGAACAGTGGAGCGCGACCGCTCGCCGCCTCGCATGTGGCCGCACTCGACCGCCTGGTCACCACGTACTCAGGGCAGGGTGCTGTGTCGCTGCCAGGTGGCTACGAGGCCAGGCGGGAGTATGGCAGGCTGATCATCACCCAGCCCCTAGAACGCTTCGACCAACCCGACCAGAACGGAACCGAAGAGTGAGCCCTGACTTCGCCCACGCCGCCTTCTCCATGGACGACTTCACCAGTGTCGCGGTGACCGAGCAGCAGATCAGCGACAAGCTCGACCAGATCGCAGCGCAGATTCGCGAGGACTACGAGGGCAAGGAGGTCCTGCTGGTCGGGGTCCTGAAGGGTGCCGTCATGGTGATGGCAGATCTCGCCAGGCGCCTGCCGCCCAGCGTGGAGATGGACTGGATGGCGGTGTCCTCGTACGGATCGGGAACCAAGTCTTCCGGCGTGGTGAGAATCCTCAAGGACCTGGACGCCGACCTCACCGGTCGCCACGTGCTCATCGTGGAGGACATCATCGACACGGGCATGACGCTGTCGTGGCTGCTGGGCAACCTTCGCTCGCGCGGGGCCGAGTCGGTTGAGGTCGCCGCCTTGCTACGCAAGCCGGATGCGGTGCAGGTCGAGATATCCGTGCGTTACGTCGGCTTCGACATTCCCAGCGACTTTGTGGTGGGCTACGGACTCGACTGGGCGGAGAAGTACCGGACCCTGCCGTTTGTGGCAGTGCTCAAGCCGAGCGTCTACTCGGAGGACTAGGCGCTGGCGCCGCTTGGCGCCCGACCGACTCGCGCCCGCCCC
>NZ_JADQBF010000046.1 GCF_016278775.1 Demequina sp.
CTCCGAGGGAGACACCTTCGCGCCCGCCCTGGCCGACGACGATTGGGAGGTCGCGTCCGCGTCCGAACCCCAGGTGTCGGGCACCGGGCTGGGCTACCGCTACGTCACCTACCGGCGGGTCGTGCCAGAATCGGCACATGCCTGAGACTGCATGGCGCGTCCCCCATCGCATCGTCACCGAGCGTCTCACGCTGCGCCGCTACCGAGCCGACGATGCGGATCAGATGTCTCGTGTCACTCTGGCCAGCAAGGATCACCTCGCCCCCTTTCTTCCGTGGGCCCGCGCCGAGCCCCTCCCGCCAGCTGACCGCGCGGCCCTGCTCGAGACGTTCATGACCGACTACGACGAGGGCCGTGACTTCCCCATGGGGATCTTCGCGCGCGACACCGGCGCGTACGTGGGAGGCACCGGCTTCCACACGCGGCTGGGTCCCGGTGCGCTCGAGATCGGCTACTGGATCGCTTACGACCACCAGGGTCGCGGCTATGTGACCGAGGCGGTGCTCGCGCTCACGCACGTGGCGCTCACCCTCGTGAAAGCGGACCGCGTCGAGATCCACCACACTCCCGACAACCTCGCGTCGCGTGCCGTTCCGCAGCGCTGCGGCTACTCGTACGATGGCCGCGAGTTGACGCTCATGCCGGGCGTCGAGGGGGTTGAGCCCACCGACATGTGGTCAGCCACTGCGGAACACCTCTCGCGCGAACCGCTTGCGTCCTGCCCGCGGCCGCAAGCCTTCGACGCCGCCGATCACCAGCTCCCCTGGCACACACGCGCCACGAGCCCCCGGTAAGGCACCACGACCTCCATGCCTCCCACCATCGCCCTGGCACGCCCCGTCCCCCACCGCATCGAGACGGAGCGGCTCGTCATCCGGGCATACCAGCACGCTGACGCCGAGCAACTGGCCACCGTGATACCCCGCAACGGCAGCCACCTGCGCCGATACATGGAGTGGATGAAGTTCGAACCCCAAACGGTGGCGCAGCGGCGGGAGTGGATCGCTGGCGTGAGCGACGCGTACGCCGACGGCACCTCGTACACCATGGGCATCTTCACGCCAGACGGCGCGCTCATCGGCGGCACCGGCTTCCACGTCCGCACCGACCCAGAACGGCTGGCCCTCGGCTACTGGATCGACGCGACACACGAGGGCCACGGCCTGGTCACGGAGGCGTGCGCGGCGCTCACGTGGGTTGCCCTGGGTTCCGTGGGCGCCGACGTGGCAGACATCTCGCACGCGCCGTCCAACACGCGCAGCGCGGCCATCCCTGCACGGCTCGGCTACCTGCGGAAGGACCGTATCGGAATCGAGTGCTTCGACGACGGCGCAAAGGTGCGCGCGGTCGAGTGGTGGGCCACGCGTGACACGCTCGCCACGGAGCCGCTGGCCTCCTTCGCTCGCCCCGCCCTCTACGACGGCGAGGGCACGCCTGTGCCCTGGAGCCTCTGAACCGTCGAACCCGGGCCACCCGCACCCGCGGCGGCACCCACGCGCCATGCGAGGATGACCGCATGCGCAGCCTCCGCCTCGACCCGGTGCGCCAGCAGGCGGTCTCCGTGTCGCTCGCCACGGGCGCGTACGGGCTCAGCCTTGGCGCGTTGGCGGTGGCCGCGGGGCTCGACTTCTGGCAGACGATGGCGATGTCACTGATCGTGTTCTCTGGCGGCTCCCAGTTCGCCTTCGTCGGCGTCGTCGGTGCCGCGGGCTCCCCGTGGGCGGCACTGGGGACGTCGGCGCTCCTGGGGGTGCGCAACGGCTTCTACGGGGTAGCTCTCGCTCCCATCCTGCGGCCGATGCGCGGGTGGCGGTTCGTGTGGGGCGCGCAAGTCACGATCGACGAGTCTACGGCCGTCGCGTTGGCGCAGCCGGCGGCAGACCCGCAGGCGAGGCGCACGGGCTTCTGGTGGACGGGCGTCGGCGTCTTTGTCGCCTGGAACGCGCTGGTGGGAGTCGGTGCGATCGCTGGCCAGTACATCGGCGAGCCGCAGGCCTGGGGGCTCGATGCCGCCGCCGCAGCCGCGTTCCTCGGACTCGTATGGCCTCGGCTTGCAACGCGCAAGGCTCAAGCGGTCGCGGCGGCGGCCGCCGTCCTTGCTCTCGCCCTCACCCCCGTCCTGCCCGCCGGGTTGCCGATTCTCGCAGCGGCGCTCGTGGCGGTCGCCGCAGGGTGGAGCGGGCCAGCCGTCGAACTCGAGCCGACGGAGGCGCCGGTATGAGCGCCTACATGTGGCTGTGGGTCGCGATCGCGGCCGCTGGCCTGGTCTCGTGGCTCACCAAGGCCACCGGCCATCTGGTGCCAGAGCGTTGGCTCGAGCACCCGCGCGTGCTCCGCATCGCCAGCTACCTCACCGTCGCGCTGTTGTTTGCCTTGTTCGCCGTGCAGGCCTTCACGACGGGCCGGTCCCTCGCGTTCGACGCGCGCGTGGCTGCGGTGGCCGTCGCGGCGGTGCTGCTGTGGCGGCGCGCGCCCTTCATCGTGGTGGTGATTGCCGCAGCAGGGGTCGCGGCCGCCTTGAGAGCGCTTGGCTGGGGCTGAGCGTCCCGGCCACGGCGGCCCACCAACTCACACGCCCTCGACCCAAGTCCTGTCCAAGCCCTTACCACACGGCGTAGGCTCGGAGTCATGAGCGAGCCCGCAGATCCCGACGTGTCCGTCCGCCCAGCCCGCCCCGGCGACGAGCAAGACATTGCTCGTATCCAGGTCGACGCGTGGGTGGCGTCCCTCGGCCAGCGCCTGGGAAGGCGCCGGCACGACGCCTTCGACCGCGATGTGATCGCCCAGGGTTGGGCGGATGCGATTTCCCAACCGCCGACCCCTGGCCACCAGGTGTTCGTCGCCATGAGCGACGGCGACCTTGTCGGCTTCGCCGCTGTGGCCGCTCCCAGCACCATCGTCGCCCTTGAGGTGGACCCCGCACGGCGCCGCCGTGGACACGGATCCCGCCTGCTGGCCGCCGCCGCTGATCACTTGCGCAACAACGGGGGCGAAGAGATGAAGATCTGGGCCATCGACCCCGACGTGGTGCGCGCCGACTTCCTGGCGGGCGCTGGCTTTGGTGAGGCTGGAATGCGCCGCGAACTGGATGGCCCAGGGCTCACCATCCCAGAGAAGCTCTGGCACGCCTCGCTGGTGGACGCTTCCTGACTGTCCTCACACGGCCACGGGCGCCGATGCCCTACGCGCCGTCGTGCGCGGCGCGCTTGGCCTGACGGTAGAGGTCTGACGCATGGCGCAGCGACTTGCGCGCCATCGACCGGTCCCCGCTCGCCTCGTACGCATACGCGACGTGAAACCAGGCCGCCCAGTCGTCTGGCCGGGCGTCAACGTTCCTGCGCGCCACCTCGAACACGGCAACCTGGGCGGACTCGGTGAGTCTGCCCTGCTCGTCTGTCTCGCCATCGTGAATCGGTAACCGGTCTTGGCGCTCCAGATCGTCTGCCATGCGCTGCACCGTGGTGCCCGTGCGCCACTCGTGGGCAAGCCACCATGCGCCGAGCGCTGGCATCACAAGAAGCGCCACGCCCAGGGCGCGCGCCACGGCGTCGTCTTCCTTGATGAACACCAGGGCCCGCCCTGCCACCAGGGCGAAGTACAGCGCGACGATCGCGCAGGTGGCGGCCGCAGCCAGGAACGCCGGGCGTCGGAGCAGACCCACTACAGATCCATGTAGTTGTCGAGGCCGACGGTGAGGCCGGGATTGCGGTCCACGTTGCGGATGGCAAGCAACACGCCCGGCATGAAACTCACGCGGTCAAAGCTGTCGTGGCGAATGGTGAACTGCTCCCCTGGGTTGCCCATGAGGATCTCTTCGTGCGCCACAAGCCCGCGCAGGCGCACCGCGTGCACGCGCACGCCGTCGACGAGCGCACCGCGGGCGCCGTCAGGATCGCTCGTAGTGGCGTCCGGAGATGCCTCGACTCCCGCCTCCGCACGCGCCGCCGCGATACCCGCCGCCGTGTGGGCGGCCGTACCTGAGGGCGCGTCGACCATCTCTGGGTGGTGCAATTCCACGATCTCCACGGACTCGAAGTACTTGGCAGCAGCCGCACTCAGTCGCATCGCCAGCACCGCGCCCAGCGCGAAGTTCGGGGCCACCAACACGCCCAACTCCGGGCGCTCCTTGAGATGCTCGCTCACGCGGTCCAGCGCATCGGTAGTCCAGCCGCTGGTTCCGACCACGGCGTGCAGCCCCAGTTCAATGAGCGCGTGGACGTTCGCCTCCGAGGCCTCTGGCACCGTGAAGTCCACCGCGACCTCTGCCTTGGCGCGCGTCGCCTCCGCGAGGTCATCCCCCGCGTCGAGTTCCGCGACGAGTTCGAGGTCCGCTGCCTCCTGCACCGCAGCGACCACGGCCTTGCCCATGCGTCCGGAAGCTCCAATGACTGCGACGTTGATCATGTGTCGAGCCTACCCGGGACAGGCGAGGGGCTCTACGAGTCCGGACCCACCCGTACCTCGCCGCGCGGGCGCGACGCGAGCTCGACTGCCAGCCCGGCCACGTCGTCGGCCGTGACCGCGCGTACTTGTTCCAGGGACTCGCCAATGCTCCACAGTTCGCCGAACGCCAGCTCCGCCTTGCCCAAACGCGACATGCGCGAATAGGAATCCTCGAGCCTCAGCACCGTGGCGCCCGCAATCTGGCCCTGTGCCCGCTCCAACTCGCCAGGCGTGATGCCCTCTCCCATGCGCTCCAGCTCCGCCATGAGCAGGCCAGCCACCTCGTCGGCCTTGGCCGGGCTGCACGCGGCGTACATGCCGAACAGTCCCGTCTCCGCGTGCGGCTGGCCGAACGAGTACACCGTGTAAGCGAGGCCCCGCTTCTCGCGGATCTCCTGGAACAGCCGGGAGGACATTCCCGCGCCGAGGATGGTGCTCATGACGGCAAGGACGTTGCGGCGCTCGTCGGCGGCGGCAAGCCCGCGGGTGCCGAGCACGATGTGTGCCTGCTCGATGTCGCGCACGATGTTCAGGCGCGGCGTGAGGGTCGCGTCGACGGCGGCCGAGGCGTCCCGCCTGCCGAGCGGGGCAACGTCTCCAGTGGTGTCCCAACCCCCGCGATCGAGGGCTGCCAGCACCCAGCCGCACAGGGCGTCATGGTCCACGCCTCCCGCGGCCGTGACGATCAGGCCCTCGGGCCGGTAGTGCTCCCCGTAATGCTCCAGCACCGCCTCGCGGTCCACCGCCTTGATGATGGCAGGGGTGCCGCCGATCGGGCGGCCAAGCGGGTGGCCGCCAAGAATCGCCTCTGAGAAGCGCTCGTGTGCCACGTCGCCAGGGTCGTCGTCTGCCATGGCGAGCTCTTCGAGAATCACGCCACGCTCGAGGTCGAAGTCCGACTGGGTGAGGGTCGCGCCCGTCACCATGTCCAGGATCACCTCGACCGCCATCGGCAAGTCCACGTCGATGACCCGCGCGTAGTAGCAGGTGTACTCCTTGGCCGTCATGGCGTTTGACTCGCCGCCCACGCGGTCGAAGGCCTCCGCGATGTCAAGGGCGCCGCGCGTTGACGTGCCCTTGAACAGCAAGTGCTCCAAGAAGTGGGTGGAGCCGGCGTGGTCAGGCTTCTCGTCCCTCGACCCCCTGCCGATCCACGCGCCGAACGTCGCCGACCTCAGGCCGGGAATGTGCTCGGTGAAGACACGCACCCCGCCGGGGAGGATGGACCTGCGGATGACGGCGCCGTGGTCTTGCTCGAAGGTGAGGCTCGATCCGGCGGCGGAGGCGGGGACGAGGGGAAGGTCATGAGGCATGTCAGCGAGCCTAACCCGCTGGGCAGGGCGCCGAGCACGCCGCCCGCTCGCCCGCCGTACATATGGTTGTGGCGTGCGTTTCGGCTCGCCGGACGCACGCCACAACCATATCGGCGCCGTGACGTGGGGCGGACGCAACAAGGGCGGCCCCGGTTTCCCGGGACCGCCCTTGTTCGCGTTCAGTCTGTGTCGCGTCGTTGCCGACGCAGTCGACTGCTACTCGTCGTCGTCAGACTCCACAGCATCGGCCGACGCGGCGTTTGCGTCTTCCACGACCTCGAGCGACAGCTTGCCGCGGGGGTCGATCTCGCCGATCTGGACCTGGACCTTCTGGCCGACGGCCAGCACGTCCTCGACGTTCTCCACACGCTTGCCACCCACGAGCTTGCGGATCTGCGAGATGTGCAGCAGTCCGTCCTTGCCGGGGCTGAGAGACACGAAGGCGCCGAAGGCGACCGTCTTGACGACGGTGCCGACGAAGCGCTCGCCCACCTCAGGCATGTGGGGGTTGGCGATCGCGTTGATCGCCGCACGTGCGGCCTCGGCCGAAGGACCGTCGACGGCACCGATGAACACGGTGCCATCGTCCTCGATCGAGATGTCCGCGCCGGTGTCGTCCTGGATCTGGTTGATCATCTTGCCCTTCGGGCCAATGACCT
>NZ_JADQBF010000032.1 GCF_016278775.1 Demequina sp.
GGGTGCTGCTTCTTGCGCACCACGACACCGTGTGGCCGCTCGGGACGCTCGCGCGGCACCCCTTCGAGATCGCCGAGGGTGTGATGCGTGGCCCTGGTTGCTTCGACATGATCGTGGGCCTGGCGCAGGCCGTGCACGCCCTCGCCGCGGTGGCCGAGACCCACGGCGCCGATGCCGTTGACGGTGTGACGCTGCTGGTGACGGGAGACGAGGAGATCGGCTCGCTTACGTCGCGCGAACTTGTCGAGGCAGAGGCACAGGGCTGCGACGCGGTGCTGGTGCTCGAGGCGGCTGGTCCAGGCGGGGCCGTCAAGACTGCTCGCAAGGGTGTCTCCCTGTACTCGGTGGAGGCACTCGGCAAGGCGGCTCACGCGGGCCTCGAACCCGACAAGGGCGTGAACTCCACCCTCGAGATTGCCCACCAGATCCCCCGCATTGCCGCGTTGGCCGACCTCGCGCTCGGCACCACCGTGACGCCCACGAGCTTGGCCGCCGACACGACCGTCAACACCGTGCCCGCTCACGCCCGGGTGGACGTGGACGTGCGCGCCACGACCGCCGCCGAACAGCTGCGGGTAGACACGGCCATGCGCGCCCTCGTCCCCCAGATCACCGGCGCGCGTATCGAGGTGGGCGGCGGCATCAACCGCCCCGTCATGGAGCGCCACGCCGCGGCCGCGCTGTATGCACGGGCAGTGGCTCTCGCGCCAACCGCTGGCATCCCGCACCTGAGCGAGGTGGCGGTGGGCGGAGCCTCCGACGGCAACTTCACGGCAGGGCTGGGGTTGCCGACGCTCGACGGGCTCGGCGCCGTCGGCGGGGGAGCCCACGCGGAAGACGAACACGTGATGGTCGGGCACATCGTGCCTCGCACGGCGCTGGTCGCCCTGCTGATCCGGGACGTGCTCACTCGGGAGGCCCCATGAGCATCGACGCCTGGGCCGACTACAGGGCCGCCGCCACCGCGGCTCGCGTCGAAGTGCGCCTGCTTACTGGCGCAGCGTTGGAGGGCGCCACCGAGGTGTGGCGCGAGGTGTGGAGCGAGCCGGTCATGGAGCGTCACCTACTCACGGCGCTCGCTCACTCAGGCAACTACGTGGCGGGAGCGTTCCTCGGCGACCGCATCGTCGGTGCGACGGCAGGGTTCTTCGGGCCACCAGCGGCGGCCGCGATGCACTCGCATGTGTCTGGAGTGACGCCCACCATGGCCAGCGCGGGTGTTGGCACCGCCATGAAGCTTCACCAACGCGCCTGGTGCCTCGAGCACGCAGTGAACACCGTGACGTGGACCTTCGATCCGCTGGTGGCCCGCAACGCGGCCTTCAACGTGCGCCGGCTGGGTGCCACACTCGACGACTACCTGGTGGACTTCTACGGAGCCATGACGGACGGCGTGAACGCGGGTCAGGGTTCCGACCGCATCCTCGCGCGGTGGAACCTCGAGGCGCCGCTGCCCACCGCGCCCCGCGACCCACCGCCGGTGCCCGCCATCCTCGACGTCGGCGAGTTTCTCGCGCCCGTCGTCGCCGCGGTCCCGGCCACGGCGTCGGCCGTGTCTCTCGTGGTTCCCGCCGACATCGAAGGCATGCGGCGCGACAGCCCCGAGTTGGCTGTGCGTTGGAGGGCTGCCCTGCGCGACACCATGCTGGAACGGTGGGAAGCAGGCTGGCGGCCCACCGCCGTGGGCCGAGACGGCCGCTACCTGATGGAGGCACCGTGAGAATCCGCCGCGTGCAACTACACACCCTCGCACTGCCGCTCGTGACGCCGTTCACCACGAGCTTCTCGACCCAGACGGAGCGGCGGGTGCTCATCATTGAACTCACCGCAGAGGTCGACGGCGCGCTCGTGACGGGCTGGGGGGAGTGCGGAGCGCTCACAGAGCCTGTGTATTCGTCGGAGTACCTAGACGGCGTCCTGGACGTCACGGCCGCTCACCTCTTGCCCCGACTGGCGGCAGCGTCGTCGGCTGACGAACTGACGGCAGAGTCCGTAGCTGGCCTGCTTGGGAAGGTCATCGGCCACCGGATGGCGAAGGCGGCCATCGAGATGGCGGTGCTCGACGCGCAGTTGCGGGCCGCAGGGCAGAGCTTCAAGGACTACTTGGGCGTCACCCTTGACCGCGTCCCCTCCGGGGTGTCTGTCGGCATCCAGGACTCGATCCCGCGGCTGCTCGACGTGGTGGACGGATACCTCAGCAAGGGCTACCAACGCATCAAGCTGAAGATCCAGCACGGCTGGGACATCGAACCAGTGCGCGCCGTGCGGGAGGCACACCCTGACGTTCCCCTCCAGGTTGACGCCAACGCCGCCTACACGCTCGCCGACGCCAGCCATCTCGCGCAGCTTGACGCGTTCGATCTCCTCCTGATCGAGCAGCCGCTCGGCGAAGAGGACATGCGCCATCACGCGCTGCTTGCCCAGCAGATGCGTACGCCCATGTGCCTCGACGAGTCGGTGGTCTCCGCGGCGTCGGCCAAGGACGCAATCGAGTGGGGAGCCGCGGCGATCATCAACATCAAGCCGTCTCGCGTCGGCGGATACCTCGAGGCGAGGCGCATTCACGATGTGGCCGTGGATCTTGGAGTTCCGGTGTGGTGTGGGGGGATGCTCGAGACCGGCATCGGCCGCGCGGGCAACGCGGCCCTGGCGGGGATGCCTGGCTTCACCATCACCGGCGACATCTCCGCCTCTGATCGGTTCTACACCGAGGACATCACGGAGCCGTTCGAGTTGGTCGAAGGGCACATCATGATTCCCGACGCACCAGGAGTGGCCGCCGTCCCCGACCCTGTCCGCCTCGCGGCCGCGACGGTCGCGAGCACATCGGTGTCCCCGTAGGTCGGCCTCAGTCGGCCGCGAGCACCCGCACCTCGTACCACGAGACCCAGGACGGGCTCTCAATTGTCGTCACCCGGACTGACACCACGCCCGTCAGGGGTTCGGGGAAGTCTACGTGCAGCACATCTCCATCGGCGGTGTCGCCCTCAAAGCGGTGAACCTCGCGACGTTCCACCGCGTTGATGACCTCGACTTGGTGCACGGTGTGGCCCGCGGGCCACTGCTCGACGACCAACTCGATCGCGCCGATCGGCGTACCGGAGCCCACGTCGACCTGGATCCATTGCGGGGCGCTGGCACCCGAACGCCATCGCGTAGAGAAATCGCCATCCACGGCGGCCGATGCCGGGTGCTCGGGAAGTTCGGCCGACGCGAACACGCGGGCTCCATGCGCCAGGTTGGGGTCCACGAGGTTCACCGTGCACGGATCGGTCCACGTCACGGGCGCCAGCGCGTCCTGGAGACGCCCACTGGCATCGGTGAAGGACCAGGTGGCATCGTCGAGCGGCAGCCGCTCGTAACCCCAGTAGAGCCACCCGTCCCAGCCCAGCGGGCACGAGGCCGCCATCCACCGCTGAGCGTCGAGCGCCACAGTGTCGGCGTCGAAGTAGTCGTGCACAAAACCGCCGTATTCGCCCATGACGGTGGGCTTGGCGTCGGTAACGCCGAAGTTCGCCGTGTAGGTGGTCACGGGGGTGCCCTCGCCAAAGTAGGCATGGAAGTCAAAGAAGTCGAGGTCGCTGCTGTCCACCAAGGGCGCCGTGTCCGAGTACCACGTCCGCGATGGATTCACCAGGGTGGGGAAGTTGGGAACGAAGAAGCCCATCGTGACCAAGGCCTCGGGATCGTGCGCCAGGATCTCAGTCCTAACGTCGGCGATCATGGCGCGCGTGCCGTCGATCACCATCGCTCGCTTGGAAGCGGCGTCGGCCATGTCGTAGGTGCCGGTGGCGGTTGTCACCTCGCCCGAGGTGAGTGACAACGGTGGCTGCTCCTCGAACAGCCAGTGCTCGTTGAGGATGGACCAGGCCCAGACGGACGAGAAGTCTGCCCCGGCGTCGGCGAGGCCCTGCATGAGGTCGTCCCAGTATCGGGCCATGGCCTCATGGCCACTGGCGGTAAGGAAGTCGGAATTGCGGTAGCCAGGAAAGTCCGACCCATCGTCGCGAGCCGAGATCGTGCGATACGGGCCGCCATCGGGAAGGTCGTTGGAGGTCAGCAGCAACACCAGTCCGTGGTCGCTCGCCAGGTGGGTGGCGGTGGCGATGTTGTCCAGGTAGGCAGCGTTGAGGCCTGGCGCGTCCGCCTCCGCGATGCAGTCAGGACCCAGGTTGCAGCCATCCAGGAACATGCGCACGGCGTTGTAGCCGTCCGCCGCGAGGGAGGCGAAGTCCGCGTCGACCCGAGCGGTGTCCCACACGCCCGGCGCGAAGACCCTGTCGCGGCCCCCCACTACCCGCACGTAGTTCACGCCGCGCGGTGTCCACGAGGCATCACCGGCGTCGGTATCGATGAAGCGGCCGCCGTCAACGGCGATGCGGTGCTCGACGACGCCTCCAGGGCCGGCCGTCGCCGACGCGGTGGCCGATGTGGTGGCAGAAGCATCGGACGTTGGTTCCGGGCCGGGGCCGCATGCCGCCAAGGCGAGCAGGGCCGTCAGCGTCGCCACTGTCGCGCGAAACCTCATGCGACCACGGTATCCGGGCTCCGGCGTGCCTTCCATAGATCGCGCACATGTCAGTGACCGCCACGGTGCCGGGCCTCGCCCCGAGGCCAGGTCATCCCTACTAGGCTGACCGCATCATGACGGAGCACATTCTTGACGACCTCGCCTGGCGAGGGCTCATCTCTCAAACGACGGGCGACGACGAGTTGCGCGCGGCGCTGGACGCGGGTCCCGTCACGCTGTATTGCGGTTTCGATCCGACGGCCCCGAGCCTGCACCACGGAAACCTGGTGCAGATCCTCACGGTGCGCCGTTTCCAAGAGGCTGGGCACAACCCGCTGTTGCTCGTGGGAGGGGCGACGGGACTCATCGGCGACCCCCGTGAGTCGGGCGAGCGCGTGCTCAACCCTGTGGAGACCGTCCACGAATGGGTTGACCGGATTCGCACCCAGATCGAGCCGCTCATGAGCTTCGAAGGCGAGCACCCGGCCGTGATGGTCAACAACTACGAGTGGACCAAGGACATGTCCGCGATCGAGTTGTTGCGCGACGTGGGCAAGCACTTCCGCATGGGCACGATGCTGGCAAAGGAGACGGTGTCGCGCCGCCTCAACTCGGATGAGGGCATCTCGTACACCGAGTTCAGCTATCAGGTACTGCAAGGGATGGACTACCTCGAGTTGTACAGGCGCCACGGCTGCACCCTGCAGACGGGAGGCTCGGACCAGTGGGGCAACCTCACCGCTGGCACCGAACTGATTCGCAAGGCGGAGGGCGCGAAGGCGCACGCGCTGGCCACGCCGCTCATCACCAAGGCAGACGGCACCAAATTTGGGAAGACGGAGGGCGGGGCCGTGTGGCTGGCGCCCGACATGATGAGCCCGTATGCGTTCTACCAGTTCTGGCTCAATCAGGACGATGCGGACGTGGTGAAGCTCCTCAAGGTGTTTACCTTCCTCACCAGGGACCAGATCGAGGCTCTCGAGGTCAAGGTGGAGTCCGAGCCCTTCAGGCGGGAGGCGCAGCGCACCTTGGCTTGGGAAGTCACGTCGCTGGTCCACGGAGAGGTGGCGGCCCAAGGGGCGGTGGATGCTTCTCGAGCCCTGTTCGGCCAGGGGGAACTGAGGGCCCTCGACGCGACCACCCTCGACGGCTGTGCAGAGGAGCTCGCAGGCGTGACGGTGACGCCCGGAATCTCCATCGTGGACGCGCTCCTGGAGGCGGGCATTGTCGACTCCAAGTCCGCTGCCAGACGGGCCATCCAAGAGGGTGGCGCCTACGTCAACAACGTCAAGGTTGCCGACGCCGATGCGACGTTGGATGCGGCGGACGCCCTGGCGGGTGGTTGGTTCGTGTTGCGGCGCGGAAAAAGGACGATCGGACTTGTGCGAGCGTCGTCGTAGCACGCCTCACGCTGGGCTCACAAAGAGACGGTCTACCAGGAGTGATGGACTCGACACGCCCGGGATGCAAGCGATTTGACTTGCGAGCGAGCCAGGCCGTAATCTTTCACCTGTTGCCCACGACGGAGCGAACGCGCGGAGGACTGAAAAGGCCCCGCGAACTTCATCAGGCAGCCGCCTCTTATCGGACCGACTTCTGGTCGCGCAAGCGTCCCGAACGAGGTACTATAGGAACCCCCCTCCGACCTGGAGACACGCCGCTGAGGCAAGTTGACAGGGAGGGTCGGGGAGAGTAAGTTAGAAGGGTTGCCCCAAATCCACTTCGAAAGAGTGTGGATGCGGTGCGCGTCCGAACCTTGAGAACTCAACAGTGTGCCACATGTCGATGCCAAAAC
>NZ_JADQBF010000008.1:0-38754 GCF_016278775.1 Demequina sp.
CTGTTGATCTTCACCCTGTCCTACATGCCCTGCCTCGCCACCCTGGCGGAGCAGCGCAGGCTCTACGGCGCGCGCTGGACCGCCCTCGCCGCCGGGGCTCAGTTCACGGGCGCGTACCTGATGGCCACCGTGGTGTTCCAGGTGGGGAGGCTGCTGTGAGCGGATCGTTTGGCGCCGTGATGGAGCGGCTGGCCGCGGGCGAAAGTCCCCGCGCGGCGGCGCGGACGCTCGGCATCCCCCTCGATCTTGCCCAAGCCGTCGCCGACGAAGCTGGCCGGTTGGGACTGGTGGTATCGGCGTCGGCCGCATGCGGCACGTGCGTGCCGCGTTCCTCGCCCGCGTGCGCCGGTTGCCCCCTGGTGCGGGACCACTAGCGCCCCTGACCTACCTGGAGCAGGACAGCGCGACCACGCCCCACGAGACGGGCGGCAGTTCGAGCGTCAAGAGACCCTCGCCATCAATGGCGCACGGCAACTCTTGGACGCCGACGCGATCGGGTTGCTCCAGGGTGTTGCTGGCATGGATGTCGTCGTGAAAGAGCGCGTGGCTCTCCACGATCCGCACGTCCCCCAAGCCGCTGACGTCGACGACCACCCGTTGCGACTGGTCTTGAGACCTGTTCACCAGGAACACGGCGGCCGCACCACCGTCGGCGTCGTACGTGGCGACGGCATCCACCAGCGGCACCTCGCCGTACGTGGCCGTGGCGTACGTCTCTGCCTCAAGGTGAACATCGATCGCCTCGCCGCGCGCGAGGCGGGAGGTCAGGGCGAAGGGGAAGAACGTCGTCTGCTTCCACGCGGGCCCGCCGGGCTCGGTCATGATGGGCGCGATCACATTGACCAGCTGCGCGAGGGACGCGCTCGTGACCCTGTCGGCGTGCTTGATCAGGGAGATCATCAGCGACCCGAACACGACGGCGTCGAGCACCGAGTACTCGTCCTCAAGCAGTCGCGGAGCCACGGGCCAGTTGTCGATCCCCTCGATCTTGTCCACGTTCTCGAACCGCGAGATGTACCAGACGTTCCATTCGTCAAAGGAGATGTTGACGGTCTTGTCGGAGCCCTTGAGCGCCTTCACCTCGTCAGCCGCCTCGACCACCTTGTCGATGAAGCGGTCCATGTCAACGGCCGACGCCAGAAAGCTTCCCGTGTCGCCGTTCGACTCCTCGTAGTAGGCGTGACACGAAATGTAGTCGACCTCGTCGTAGGCGTGGCTCAGCACCGTGCGCTCCCACTGCCCGAACGTGGGCATTCCCGCGCCTGAGGAACCGCACGCGACCAGCTCGACCCGCGAGTCGAGTTGGCGCATGGCCCTGGCGGTTTGGGTGGCGAGGACGCCGTAGGCCTCTGCTGTGCTGTGCCCTAGTTGCCACGGCCCGTCCATCTCGTTGCCCAGGCACCACATCGTCACGCCGTATGGCTCGGTGCGGCCGTGCGCAATCCTGCGGTCGGACAGCTCCGTGCCCCCGGGCACGTTGGAGTACTCGAGCAAGTCGATTGCCTCTTGAAGGCCGCGGGTTCCCAGGTTCACCGCGAGCATCAGGTCGCTGCCAACCCGTTCGAGCCACTCAGAGAACTCCAGTAGACCCACCTCGTTGGTCTCGGTGGAGTGCCACGCCAGGTCGAGCCTGCGCGGGCGCTCGTCACGTGGCCCGACGCCGTCCTCCCAGCGGTACCCCG
This sequence comes from Demequina sp., assembly GCF_016278775.1. Taxonomy (GTDB): domain Bacteria; phylum Actinomycetota; class Actinomycetes; order Actinomycetales; family Demequinaceae; genus Demequina. Next base: position 1,683 of record NZ_JADQBF010000008.1, read on the forward strand.
ACACGAAATTCCCCCCGGGGTAGCGAATCGTGGAAACCCCCAGCTCGCGCACCAACTCGATGACGTCGCGACGGAATCCCTGGTCGTCAGCCGTGGCGTGACCGGGCTCGTAGATTCCCGTGTAGATGTGCCTGCCGAGGTGCTCCACAAAGCCGCCAAAGAGGCGTCGGTGCACCGTCCCGATGCGCGCGGAGGGATCGATGCTGAGCCGGGCAGAGGCGGTGGTCACGGAGGGTCTCCTTTGTCGGATGCGGCGTGGGGCGCCGGCTCGCTCGCCATCGCACCTCCCTTGGCTACCGTCAGAATACAAGGGCGCCACCGCGCCGCCTGGGACCTGCAGGCCACACTCGGTAGGCTCGCTCGCGTGACCGTCCCCCTCATCCTCGCCTCCGCCTCGCCCGCACGGCGCGCCGTGCTACTCGCCGCCGGAATCTCGCCCACCGTCATCGTCAGCGACGTCGACGAAGACGCCGTGCTGGCCGCCGCGAGCGCCGCGTCCGGGCACGAGCTCAGCCCTGCCGATGCGGTCCTACTCTTGGCGCGCGCCAAGGCCGAGGATGTCGCGTCGCGGGAGACCGCCGCGCTCGTGCTCGGTTGCGACTCGATGCTCGAGTTTGACGGCGAAGCGCTCGGCAAGCCTGGCGATGCCGCGACCGCCACGGCACGCTGGCGCGCGATGAGGGGCCGCACTGGAGTGCTCCACACCGGGCACTGGCTCATCGATGGCCGCGGCGACGCTGGCCAGCACACCGGCCAGACGGCGTCCACCACCGTCCACTTCGCCGACCTCGCCGACGCGGAGATCGACGCCTACGTGGCGACCGGCGAGCCTCTACACGTCGCCGGGGCATTCACCGTCGATGGAATCGGGGGGCCGTTTGTGGAGCGCATCGAGGGCGATCACCACAACGTGGTGGGCGTGAGCCTGCCTGTGCTTCGCCACCTACTCAAGGCGTTCGGAGTGCGCATTCAAGACCTCTGGGTCCCGAACTCCTGAACGCTTCGTTTGTCGCGTACCGACAACCTACGGCAGGGTAGCCGGACTTCCCAGTCAATTCATTGTAGGTTCTGTACAACATGAGTGGTGAGCGCTGTGCTTCCGACCAAATCCTCCCGAGAGAGGGTCCCGGGTCGGTGGTCGCGGGTAGGGCCACGGTAGGTTGAGCGGCGTGCCTGCGTTCTCCTCGGTTCTGATCGCCAATCGCGGCGAGATCGCCGTCCGCGTGATCCGCGCGTGTCGAGACGCGTCTTTGCGTTCCATCGCCGTCTACGCCGACCCCGACCGGGACGCCCCCCATGTCTCCCTTGCCGACGACGCCTACTCACTCGGAGGCGTCACCGCACGGGAGTCATACCTCGACATCGGCAAGTTGCTCGACGTCGCCAAGCGCTCGGGTGCACAGGCGGTCCACCCTGGCTACGGCTTCCTGTCTGAGAACGCCGAGTTCGCCCAAGCCGTGATCGACGCTGGCCTGGTCTGGATTGGCCCGCCGCCGGCCGCCATTACGTCGCTCGGAGACAAGGTGAGCGCGCGTCACATCGCGCAGGCCGCCGGAGCGCCGCTGGTGCCGGGCACCGCAGACCCCGTGGCATCGGCCGACGAGGTGGTCGCCTTTGCCGACGAGTTCGGCCTGCCGGTCGCCATCAAGGCCGCGTTCGGTGGGGGCGGCCGCGGTCTCAAGGTAGCCCGCAATCGCGAAGACATTCCGGAACTCTTCGACTCCGCCACTCGTGAGGCGGTCGCCGCGTTCGGGCGCGGCGAGTGCTTCGTGGAGCGATTCCTCGACAAGCCTCGCCACGTGGAAACCCAGTGCCTCGCGGACACGCACGGCAACGTCGTCGTCGTGTCCACCCGCGACTGCTCGCTGCAGCGCCGCCATCAGAAACTGGTCGAGGAGGCTCCAGCCCCGTTCCTGACGGACGATCAGAACGCCAGGCTCGTGGCCTCCAGCGAGGCCATCCTGCGCGAGGCCGGCTACGTAGGCGCTGGCACGTGCGAGTTCCTCGTGGGCGCGGACGGCACGATCAGCTTCCTTGAGGTCAACACGCGTCTCCAGGTCGAGCACCCCGTGACGGAAGAGGTCACGGGCGTGGACCTGGTGCGTGAGCAATTCCGCATCGCGGCAGGCGAAGCAATCGCGAACCTCTCCCCGCAAGTGCGCGGCCACTCGATCGAGTTCCGCATCAACGGCGAGGACCCGGCCGCGGGCTTCATGCCAGCGCCCGGCCGCATCCACACCTTGCGCCTGCCGTCTGGCCCTGGCGTGCGCGTCGACGCCGGGGTATGCGAGGGCGACGTCGTCTCCGGCAACTTTGACTCGATGATTGCCAAGCTGATCGTGACGGGTGCGACGCGAGAAGAGGCGATTCAGCGCGCGCGGCGGGCCGTGTCCGAGTTTGTGGTGGAGGGCATCCCCACCGTCTTGCCCTTCCACGAGGCGGTGCTGAACGCACCAGAGTTTGTGGCCGCTGAGGGCTTCGGGGTGCACACCACGTGGATCGAGACTGGTTTTGCCGAGACAGTCAAGACGCTCGGCGCTTCAGGCGCCGCGGCCGCGGGGCACGACGATGGCGGCGCAACCGAGCGTGTGGTGGTGGAGGTGGGAGGCAAGCGGCTCGAGGTGGTATTGCCAGCCGCTCTTGCACAGGCCGGTAGAGCACGCGCCCGGGCTGGCACGCCTGCGCGCCGCACTACCAGGAAGCCCTCGACCATGCGGGCCTCTTCCGGCGTCACCCTGTCATCCCCCATGCAGGGCACCATCGTGAAGGTCGCCGTCGAGGACGGCGCCGAGGTGGCAGAGGGAGACCTGGTGGTGGTGCTCGAGGCCATGAAGATGGAGCAGCCCCTCACAGCGCACAGGGCGGGCGTGGTGAACCGCCTGACGGCCGCCGTGGGCACCTCGGTCACGGCAGGCGCCCTCATCTGCGACATCGTCGACTCCCCCACCGCGTAGCGATTCGAGGCCGCGTGCTACCAGGCTGGGCACCTTCACCATGATCACCCGCTCGGGGTGGGCGCGCGCTTGCGCCGTGCCCGTCGCCGCACTGCTCTTGGCCGCGTGCACCGGCGAGCCAGGCGTGCGCGACGTGACGGTATCGGTCACCTCCACTGACGACGCGTGCGCGGTGTCACGGTCTTCGACGCCAGCTGGCAACGTGGTGTTCTCCCTGAAGAACGACGGCTCTCAGGCGACGGGGTTTCGCGTCTACGAGCAAGACGGCACCGCCGTAGTCGCCGCCGTGGAGAACGTGGGCCCGGGCGCCAGCAGCGACCTGGTCGTCAACCTCACCGCTGGCGACTATGTCACCGCGTGCGACCCCGGGATGGACGGCGACGAGATCCGTAGGGAGCTCACCGCCACCGAGGCGGGGGCCGCCGCCACACCCACCGGGGAACACGCTGAGGCGTTGCACACGGCATCCGCCGACTACCTGGCCTACGTACGAGCAGAGATCGACACCCTCATGCACAAGACCGAGGCATTCGCTGAGGCCCTCGCCTCTGGGGACGACGAGACGGCGAAGGCGATGTACGCGGACTCCCGTGTGCATTGGCTGCGCATCGAGCCCATCGCCGCACACTTCGGCGACCTCGTCCCGCTGTTGGATCTGCGCGAGGCCGATCTTGGCCCCAACGAGCAATGGCTGGGCTGGCATCACGCAGAGAAGCTGTTGTGGCCGCCAGCCGAGGGCTACACCGTGGATCAAGCCACCCGCGCCGAGCTTGCCGACCGCCTGGTGAGCGACACGGCCAACCTCCAATCGCGCGTCAGTGCTGGCGATTTCACGGTGGAGGCGTTCCAGATCGGCAACGGCGCCAAGGAACTGCTCGACGATGTCGCTGCCACCAAGATCACCGGCGACGAGGAGATCTGGTCTGGCACCGATCTGTGGGACATCCAGGCCAGCATCGACGGAGCTCGGCGGGCCTTCGAGTCGCTCAAGCCCGTGGTGATCGATCGCGATCCCAAGTTGGTCGCCGAGCTAGACGAACGCTTCGCCGCCGCGCAGTCCGTCTTGTCCGCACACGGCTCGATTGCGGAGGGGTTCACGCTGTACCCCGACCTCACCTCAGAGCAGGTGCTGGAGCTGTCACGCACCATCGAGGCGCTCAGCGAGCCACTGTCGCGGCTCACCGCCGCGGCGGTGCTGTAGGGCGAGGGCATGCGGCGAGGGGACAATGGATCCATGAGCGAGCAGCGCCCCTCCCCCACGCCGCCAGCGGAGGATGCCACGCCGTCAGACGAGGGGCCAGGCCGGAGCGCCAAGGGCCCCTCGCGCAGGGCTGTACTGGGCGTCGCGGGCGCGGCAGCAGGCATCGCGGCATCGGGTGGCATCGGCTTCCAGGTGGGCCGTCAGACGGCGCCGCCACCTGGCGAGGGTCAGTTCCCGTTCCTTGGCGCCCATCAGAGCGGGATCCTCACACCGCAACAGGACCGCCTGCACTTCGCCGCTTTCGACATCACGACCGACTCTCGCGACCGCGTCATCGCGCTGTTACGCCGCTGGACGCAGGCCGCCGCCACCCTCATGGCCGGCTCGCAAGTGGGCGGCGGCGCCGTTGGCGGCCCCGACCTGTTGCCTCCTGACGACACTGGCGAGGCGCTCGACCTGGGCGCGTCTGGACTCACCATTACCTTCGGCTTCGGCCGGTCGATGTTCCTGGCAGACGGCGCAGACCGCTTCGGCCTGGCCGATGCGCTGCCGGATCAGCTGCTTGAGCTTCCTCACTTCGCTGGCGATGCGCTCGAACAGAACCTGTCGCACGGAGACCTGTGCATCCAGGCGTGTGCCAACGATCCCCAAGTGGCCGTCCACGCGATCCGGAACTTGGCCCGCCTCGCGATCGGGGACGCCCACGTGCGCTGGGCGCAGCTTGGCTTTGGCCGCACGTCCTCGACGACTCGCGCTCAGAAGACGCCACGCAATCTCATGGGTTTCAAGGACGGCACGGCCAACATCAGGGCCGAGGACAAGGGCCTCGTTGACCGGTGGCTGTGGGCCGACGGCAGTGACGGCCAGCAGTGGATGCACGACGGCACGTACCTGGTGGCCCGCAAGATTCGCATCCTCATTGAGAACTGGGATCGCACGTCGCTGTCGGAGCAGGAGGACGCTGTGGGCCGCACCAAGGGCTCGGGAGCGCCCCTGAGCGGCGGCAACGAGTTCACCGATCCCAACTTCCGCGCGCGCGATTCCGCTGGCAGCCTCCTCATCCCGACAGACAGCCACGTCACCATCGCGCATCCCAGCCGCTGGGATGGGGTCAAGATGCTCCGCCGCGGTTTCAACTACACCGACGGCGCCGATGCCCTGGGCAAGTTGGATGGGGGCCTGTTCTTCATCGCGTTCGTGCGCGACCCGCGCGCCCAGTACGTGCCGATGCAGGAAGAGATGTCGCGCGCCGACCGGATGACGGTCGAGTATCTGCGCACCGTGGGGTCGGCGGTGTTCGCCGTGCCGCCAGGTGTCGCCCAGGGTTCCTCGCTGGGCGACGGCGGCGCCTACATCGGCGAGGCGCTCTTCGCCTAGGCGCGCTTCCTGCGGCCCCCCACAACGAGCGCGAGTCCCAGCAACACGAGCGCCGCCGCGTTGCCCACGGTCCCGCCCACGTCGGCGCCGGTGAACGCGAGTTCGTCTGCCCGAATGAACCCGAAGTCCAGCGTGAGGTCCGACTGACGGTCGTCCAAGCCGGACGACGCGGGGTCGTCCTCGTCGATGGGAGCGGCGGCCCGCAGCGTCACCGTTGCTGACTCAACACCCGACGCCATGAGCGCCAGTCCGAGCGCGGGCCCAGGCGGAACGGTGACCACCGGACCGTTGGAGTCCGAGTCGGTTCCGTCGTTCGGGTCACTCGAGATCGCAGCACCGTCTGTCGTGGTGTAGCCGGCCAACGGGCGGCCGGGCCTGAAGTTGTCGCCCGTCACCCGCACCCGGTAGTCGCCGGGCGCGAGGCCAGCGAACAGGTACTGCCCTGCCACGTTGGTGTACTCCGTGGCGAGTACCGCGCCGGTGTTCGCGTCGAGCAGTTCGACCTCCACCGTGGCTGGCACTGGCAATTCGCCGCGGTCGAACAGGCCGTTGCGGTTTTCGTCGAACCACAACTGGTTGCCCAACTCCAGACCCGCCTGCGCGTGCCAGAAGCCAAAGTCGACGGTGAGGTTCGACTGGCGATCAGCGTAGCCAGCGGAAGGCGTCGGGTCAGCGTCGGACTCCGTATCGACGGCAAGCGTCACCACGGAGGCGCGCACGGCGCCTTCCGAGAAGATGTCGCCAGAGACGGGGTCGCCCTCGTCCTCGCCGACGGCGTCGAGGTTCGCGTCTGGAGTCGGCTCGTTGCCGTCCGAGTTCGCGTGACCTGCGAGCTCCTCCGCGAACTCCGTTGCAGGAATCTCCACGATGTAGTCGCCTTGCGGAAGCCCAATGAAGCGGTAGTCGCCGCTTGCATCCGTCACCGTGGTGGCCTGGCTGCCGCTCGCGTCCAGGTACGGCGAGCCGTCGCCATTGAACAGCAGCAGCGTGATGTCCTCGAAGTCGCCCTCGTCGGTGTCGATGCCGTCGTTATCACTGTCGAGGAACACCGTTCCGCCCAGCTCCATCGCGCTCACGCCAAAGTCGACGGTGAGGTTCTCTGCCGCGTCGGGGCGCACGTCGTCGTTGTCGGGGTTGTCGCCAGTGCCGTCTGTCACCGGCGAGGCAGACGCCGACGCTGTGACCAGGCCGTTCGAGCGAACCGCGCCAAATGCGGTAGCAGGATCGACGCCGCGATCCAGGCCGTCTGTGTCGTCGGCGGCGATCGTTCCCGCGTCGCCCGGTGAGGAGAACCAGCCCTCGAGCGTCCCACCGGTCGCGAACTCGCTCGCGGGGATCTGGACGTAGTACTGCTCGCCAGAGACCAGACCAGTGAAGAGGTACAGGCCGCCACCCGAGGTGACCTGTGTGTCGACGAGCGCGCCGCTCGCGTCACGCAACTCGACGGTCACCAGGTCGACACCGGCGTCCCCGTCGGCGGGCTCATAGACCCCGTCGGCGTCGCTGTCGGTGAACACCATGTTGCCCAGGGAGATCGCGTAGAAGCCAAGGTCGACGGTGAAGTTGGAGCGGTCGTCGTCGATGCGCGGGCTCGTTTGGCCGAGGTCGTCGTCCGTCGAGTCGTCCACGCGCAACTGCTCGGTGACGGGCTCGGAGCCGCCGATCGACACCACGCCAGTGCGGACCACCGTCGAGACTTGGGCTCCGTTGGAGTCGTTGTCCTCGTCGTCGTCCGGCGTCGAACTCGCCACGGTGGACGGGAAGAATCCGTCGAGCGCGCCTGCCACGATCGAGCTGGCTAGCGACGGGGTCACCGCGGGCACCTGCCCGTCGGGGACCTGGATTCGATAGTCGCCAGCCACCAGGTCGGTGAACTCATACTTGCCGCCGCCTGCCGTGACGGTCTCTTCCAACACCGTTCCGGCGGCGTCGGTCAGCTGCACCAGCACCCCGTCGATGCCGGGCTCGCCGTCCTGTGCGAGGCCGTCATTGTTCAGGTCGTGCCACACGAGGTTGCCCAGGCGGTAGGTGGGTACGTCGATGAGGCCAAAGTCGACCGTGAGGTACGAGTCCCCGTCCAGGTAGGGGCCCGTGACGCCATCGGCATAGGCCTCTGCGTCGTCACTGGTGGTGCCCGGACCGTCCGTCTCGCCGGTGGGCGCGCCGTCACGGGTCAGGGTCAGCAGTTCGCTGACCGAGACGTAGGTGCCAGCCGGTTCGCCAGCGTCTTGGCCGTCGACCGTCAGCGAGGCACCGGGGGCTCCCGTCGAAGAGCGGGTACCTGCGGGCCCGGAGGGGACCGCTACAAAGTAGTCGCCCTCGTCGAGGTGGGAGAAGAAGTACCTGCCCTCTGCCCCCGTGTTTGTCGTGTCCACGAGCGAGTCAGTGGACGGGTCAAAGGTGTTGTCCCCGTTGTCGAGGAAGAGGGACACTCCCACACCCACCAAGAAGGACTCGTCCGCGTCGTACACGCCGTTGTCCTGGTTCGCTCCAGCGCCCTCATCGAGCCACACCTGGTTGCCCAGGCGCAGGCCGCGCCAGAAGCCGAAGTCGACAGTCTGGTTGGAGCGGTCGTCGCGCACGTAGACCAGCGCCTCGGCGTCGGCATTGTCGATGCCGTCGACTTCGCCCACTGGCTCGTCGTGGTCGGCAGGGCCGGCCGCGCCACCCAGTGTCACGGGGCTGGCCGTCCAACCGCCGTTCACGCCGTCTGGTTGGGCGTCGTTGTTGTTGTCTACAGCCACCGAGTTGCCGAGGTCAGCCACGGTTTCAGGTGTGCCTCCCACGTACCAACCAGCGAGTGTGCCCTGCGACGGAATGTGCACGATGTAGTCGCCTGCCGCCAGGGCGGTGAACCGGTAGCGACCGGTGTCTGGCCCCGCGGCTGTGGTCGTAGAACCCGCGAACGTGTCGCCCGCATTCAGGGTGCCGCTACCGTCGACGTCGCGGTAGACCTCAACCGTCACGCCACTGATGCCTGGCTCGCCGAGGTCGGCCACGCCGTCGTCGTCGTAGTCCTCCCACACCAGGTTGCCCAGCGCGTAGGTGGGCACCGGCGAGAAGCCAAAGTCGATCGCCAGGTTCGAGCTGGAATCCACCACCGACGTGCCAGTGGCGGTGTCGGCGCGGGACTCGAAGGCCGCGTCGCCGTTGCTCATGCCACCCGCAACCATCACGATCGGGTGCGAGACCGCAGCCCAACCGGTCGCGGGCTCACCCTGATCGCGGTCGTTGACCGAGTCGTCGGCGGCCTGACCCGTCGACGAACGCAGGTTCTCCAACTCCTGGCCGGAACCGTGCTCGCTGTCGGGGATCGCGGCGAAGTAGGTGCCCTCCGTGAGGCCAGTGAAGAAGTAGGCGCCGCCCACCGTAGTGGTGGTGCCCACCGAGGTGTCGTCACCGGAGCCGCCATCGAACACGCCGTCTCCGCCGTCCGCGAAAAGCTCCACGCTCACGCCGGAAATCGTCAGCTCGACGGACGGGTCATACACGCCGTTGTCCTCAAGCGTGGGGTCAAAGCTTGCGCCAGTGCCGCCGTTGTCGAGCCAGACGATGTCGCCCAGCCGGAGCAGCTGGTAGAAGCCGAAGTCGACCGTGAGGTTGCTGCGTGCGTCCGTGCCTCCCGCCCAGCCGGAGTCGTCGTCACCGCCGTCGCGGTGCGTCTCGTTCGTCGGCTCCGTCTCGGTCACGGCGTCGTCGCTCGAGCCCAGCGTCAGCACGCCCGTCTGCCAGCCGCCCGTCACGGTCGCGCCGTTGTCGTCGTTGTCGTCCGCGTCTGCGTCAGGGTCGCCAGCGTCCGCGGTGGACGAAGCGAGGTTGTCGAGGGCGCCAGCGGTGATCGACAGGCCGCCACTCAACTCCTCCGTCTGGGAGGACGGAACCCGCACCGAGTAGTCGCCCGCGGCGAGGTTCTCGAAGAGGTACTCGCCAGAGCCATCCGTGACGGTCTCGGCCATCACGTCACCTGCGGCGTTGAGCAATTGCACGAGCACGCCAGAGATCGGGTCCTCGCCAGCGTCGGCAATGCCGTTGTTGTTCGCGTCCAGCCACACCAGGTTGCCCACGCGGTACAGCGGCACCTCAACAAAGCCGAAGTCGACGTCGAGGTGCGAGTTCGCGTCCGCCGTGCCGACCACGGTGCCGCCGTTGGCCTCGACCTCGGCGTTCGCGTCAGCAGTGGAGGAGCCGTCACCAGGCTCGATCGCGTCCTGCTCACCGGTCGCCGCCGTGCCGAGCGCCGCCGCGACCTCGAGCGACACCGACAGGTAGCCTGCCAGCGGCGCGCCGTCGTCGTCGTTGTCGGCGTCCGACGTTGCAGTCGACTGCCCTGCAGAGGAGCGCGCCGTCGTGAAGGGCGAGCCGATGCTGGGGATCGCGACGTAGTACTCGCCGGGGATCAGGTTGTCGAACCAGTAGTTGCCTTCTGTGGACGTGGTGGTGGTGTCGACCAAGACGTCGTCTCCGGCGGCCTCGAATCCGTCGCCGTCGACGTCGTTCCACAGCTCCACCGTGACGCCGCCGATGCCCACTTCAGTGCCGTTGAACTCGCCGTCGTTGTCGGTCGACACGTGCGTCGACGCGTTTGCGTCAGACTCGTCGCGCCACACCTGGTTGCCGATGCGCACGCGCTCGGCAAAGCCGAAGTCAACGGTCTGGTTGGAGCGTCCGTCGAGGTAGGTGCCGTCTTCTGCCGAGACGACGGTGTTGTCGTCAACCTCGCCGGTCGGCTCGTCCGTCTCGCCCTTGGGAGAGATGGCTCCCAGCTCTACCGCGGACGACGCCCAGCCGTCGGAAGGAGTCGTACCCAAAGGCAGGGCGTTGTTGTCGTTGTCAACGTCGTTGTTGGCGTCCGCTTCGCGCACTTGCGATGAGTCGAGGCCCGCGAGGGTCGAGTCCCACAGCACCACGACGAAGTAGGTGCCAGCTGGCAAATCGTCGAAGCCATAGCGGCCCTTGTCTGCCCCCGTCGTGCCTGTCGTGTCGAGGCCCATGAACGTGTCGGTGCCGAGGTCAAGCACTCCATTGCCGTCGTCTGCGTACAGCATCACAGGCACGTCGCCGATGCCCTGCTCGCCCAGATCCACCGAGCCGTTGTCGTTCGTGTCGAGCCACACCAGGTTGCCCAAGCGGTACGTGGGCGCAGGCGAGAAGCCGAAGTCGACCACCAGGTTGGAATCGCCGTCCGTGACGGTCGCGCCAGACTTGGCCAGCAGGTTCGCGTTCGCCTCATCGGCGGCGTCACCGTACGCCATCCCGCCACGCGTCAGCACGATCACGGGAGAAACGGACGCATAGCCACCGGCTGCGGCTCCGTGGTTACGATCGTTGGTGCCCGCGCCGTCGGCCCAGGTGGGCGTCGAGGCTCGTAGGCCCACGAGGTCGCCTCCAGTGGCCGTCTCGGCCGCGGGGATCGCCACAAAGTACCGGCCGCCGTCGTCAAGGCCGGTGAAGAAGTACTCGCCGTCTGCGTCAGTGGTGGTCGACGCGATGGCGGCGCCGTCGTCGGCAGCTGCACCTGGCTCGAAGACCCCGTCGCCGTCGTCGGCGAACAAGTACACCGTCACTCCCGGTGCGGGAAGCTCTGTCGACTGGTAGATGCCGTCGTTCTCTTGAGTCGGGTCAAACGTGGCGGCGCCGGTGCGACCGTTGTCGAGCCAGACGGTATCGCCGAGGCGCAGGCCAAAGTAGAAGCCGAAGTCCACGGTGAACTCGGAGCGAGCGTCTGTACCGCCAGCCCAGCCCAGGTCGTCGTCGCCTCCGCTGCGTAGCACCTCATTGGTGGGCTCTGACTCGAAGGTCGAGGAGTCGTCGCCGAGCGTCACCAGCTCGGACTGCCAGCCGCCCGCAAAGGGCACGCCGTTGTCGTCGTTATCGTCAAGGTCGGTGTCAGGGTCCCCCGTGCCAGGCGAGTTGATCGCGCCGTTCAGGGCACCACCGATCACCGGCAGTGCAAGGCCCAGCGTCTGCAACTGATTCGAGGGGATCGCGATCCGGTAGTCGCCGGCCGCTAGAGGCGTGCCCATCGCGTCCTCGGTGAACTCGTATGCGCCGCTTGCGTCGGTGACGGTCTCGTTGATGACGTTGCCTGCTGCGTTCTCGAGCCGCACCAGCACGCCTTCGATACCCGGCTCGCCAGCGTCGGCGATGCCGTCAGCGTTCGTGTCCCGCCACACCAAGTTGCCGATGCGGTACGTGGGCGGGGCGACAAACGAGAAGTCGACGGTGAGGTCCGAGTTGGCGTCTGGGAAGGCCAAGCCGCCGCCAGTGGCCTCAGACTCGGCGGAGCCGTCGGCTGCGGGGAGCGTGTCCGTCTCGCCAGTGGGCGCGGCGCCCACTGCCAGAGAGATGGGGGCAGAGGCGGCGACGTAGGGGTCGCCCGCGCCGTCAGTCACGCTCGCGCCGTTGTCGTCGTTGTCGCCGCTACCGACGGACTGGCCCAGCGAGGACACGAACTCGGCGTAGGGCGCAGGGAGGGTCTCAATGGCCGCGAAGTACGTGCCGGCCGCCAACTCGGTCACCAGCCAGTTGCCCTCAGCGTCGGTCACGTCGGATCCGGCAAACGTGTCGTCGCCGCTACCGGTGCCAGCGTCGAAGGCGCCGTCGCCGCCGTCGAGCCAGACGCTCACGGTGACGCCACTCAGGAGCGTCTCGCCAGCATCCACCTCACCGTTGTTGTCCGTCGCCACGTAGGTCGCGGGGTTGGTGTCTGACTCGTCGTGCCACACCACGTTGCCCAAGCGCAACTGGTTCCAGAAGCCAAAGTCGACGGTGTAGTTGGACTGGTCGTCTGCAAACGAGTCAGCGTCGTCATCCGTCGCGTCGTCGGAGCGCAACCGCTCGTTCGTCGGCTCCACGCCGCCCACCGTGACGGTGGCGGCCGGGCCGGAGACTACCCCAGCGGCGGCGCCGGCGTTGGTGTCGTTGTCCACGTCGTTGTCTGCGTTGGCCGTCTGCGTGGGGCCGGACACAATGAGGCCTGCTGGCAGCGTGGTGGTGTCCACCTTGACCGCGTACGTGCCGGGGGCGAGGCCAGTGAATTCGTAATGGCCCGCCGAGTCGGTGGCAACGTCTGCCAGCAACGCGCCGGTGACCGGGTCGCGCAACTCCACGCGCACGGTTGGCAGTCCTGGCTCGCCGTCCTGCGCCACACCGTCGTTGTTGAGGTCCAGCCACACCAGGTTGCCGATGCGGTACGGCTTCACAAAGCCGAAGTCCACCGTCAGGTTGGAGCGGTTGTTCGCGTACGTCGCGGGGTCCGATGTGGAGGGCGTCAGCGAACCGGGTTGGTCGTAGCCCACTCCGGTGCCGTCTCGGCGCTCCTCGTTGTTCGGCTCGCCTCCCACGTAGTGGTTGAGCGGGCCGAGCGTCACGGTGGTCGACGCCACCGCGGTGGACACCACGCGTCCGTCGTCATCGTTGTCGGTGTCAGAGTTGGCCACCGCTCCATCCGTCGCGGACGTCAGGCCAGCCAGCACGGCACTGTTGGCGCCACCGAGGTCAACCCTGACGCGGTAGTCGCCAGCGGCGAGGTTCTCAAAGACGTACTCGCCGTCGCCGTTGGTCACGGTCGTGTCAAGGGGGGAGGCGAAGGCGAGGTCGCTCGCCGCGTACAGCACCACCGTCACGCCAGGGATGCCCGGCTCCTGGGCATCGGCGATGCCGTTGCCCTCGTCCGCGCCCACGTAGGAGCCGGCCGGGCCTCCGTTGTCGAGCCACACCAGGTTGCCGACGCGGTACACGGGCACATTGATGAAGCCGAAGTCGATCGCCAGTTCGGAGTTGTCGTCCGCGTATTGCACGACGCCCGGGCGAGCGTTCGCCTCGGCCTCGGCGTTGGCGTCCGTGGTGCTCGATCCGTCGCCTGGCTCCACCGCGTCCGCCTCGTCCTCAGACGCTCCAGACTCGGTCGGGACAAAGGGCAGCGAGACCGCGATGTCGAAGGTGCCGGGGGCTCCGTCGTCGTCGTTGTCGGACCCGGTCGGGTTGGAGGACTGCCCGTCGGAGGAGGCAGGGCGGTCGATGCCAACGCCACCGATCGACGGAATCACCACAAAGTACTGCCGGTCAGGGCGCACGCCGTCAAACCAGTAGTTGCCCTCTGAGGTGGTCGTGGTGGACTGCAGCGGCGTCGAGCCGTCAGCACCGCCGCGTTCGAACTCGCCGCTGTCATCGGCGTCGAGCCACAGTTCGACTGTCACGCCGCCGATGCCCAGCTCACCGGCATCGAAGACCCCGTTGTTGTCCGTCGCGACCTGGGTGACCGGGTCGGAGTCGGACTGGTCGCGCCACACCTGGTTGCCGATGCGGATGGATGGCACAAAGCCGAAGTCGACCGTCTGGTCGGCGCGGTCATCGGCCACGGAAGGCGCTGGCTGCGCGCCGGTCTCCGTGGTGCCGTCTGTCTCGCCAGTGGGCTCCGCCACCGCAACGGGGCCGAGCGAGATCGCCCCAGAGGCCCAGCCGAGAGAAGCGTCGACCACGCCGTTGTTGTCGTTGTCCACGCCGTCGGCCGAGGCGACGTCGATGGGGCTACCGGAGGTGCCGTAGCCGGCGGGGAGACCGCCGCCGGTGAGCACGACAACCACGTAGTCGTCCGCGGCGGAGAGGCCTTCGAACTCGTAGAAGCCGTTGGGGTCGGTCGACGTGGTCGCGATGCGCTCGGTTGCGGCCAGGATTCCGTCGTTCGCGACGGCGCCGCCAGCACCGTTGTCTCGGTAGAGGGCGAGGTCCACGTTCGGGATGCCCGACTCGTCGTCGTCTGCCACGCCGTTGTTGTAGTTTGCCCCCGCGCCGGTGTCGCGCCACACCAGGTTGCCCAGGGTGTAGGTGATGGCCTCGAACACAAAGTCGACATTGAGGTTCGAGTTGGCGTCCGAGTAGGCGCGGGGCGACGTCAAGGCGTCGGCGTCAGTCTTGTCGGCGCCGTCGTTGGTGGGCTCGCCGTCATGGGTGAGCGTGATGTCGTCTGAGCGAGACAGGAAGCCTGGCTCCGCGTCGCCGTCGTTGTCAAAGTTGTTGGTCTCTGGGTTCGCGACGGATCCCGTCACGGGCTCGTATTCGGTCAGTGCCTGCGGGTCGCCAGCGGTCGTCTGGTCGGCAGGGATGCCCACCTGGTACACGCCGGGATACAGGCGGTCGAACGAGTAGTCACCATCGGAGTTGGTGATGGTCTCAGCCACCACGTCGTACGTGGAGCCGTTGTACTTGAGCAGTTGCACGCGCACGCCGGCGACCTCTTCGCCTGCGTCGCCCACGTTGTTGTCGTTCGCGTCGATGTAGACGGTGGAGCCGAGGCGCAACAGGCCCAACTGCACCGCTTCCGAGTCGTGGTCGTCCTCATCGGCACCGTTCACGCCGTTGATGGGCGCGCGGTCGATGTCGTTGTGCGAGTCCTCGGGGAAGGTCGAGGAGCCAACAACCTCGCGGTCGTCGTTGCCTGGGTCCGTGTCAGGGGTGGAGTCAACGTCTTGGACCCAAGTGGACTTGGCGTTTCCAGAGTTGGAATCGTTGTCGAAGCCCGTGATCTCCGCGGTGTTGACCTGCACGTCGTTCACGAGCGCCAGGTCGGCGAGCATCGTGAACGTCACCGATTCGCCCGCGGCCAACGCCGGAATGGTGAACGTGCCGTTGCCAGCGTTGTACGTCACCGTCACTGCGGTGCCGGAAGGCGACGTGGTGGCCGGCTGCGATGCCGCGGTGGACGCGCTGCGCGACAGCGGCATCGAGGGGCTATCAAGCACTGTCACGTTGAACGCGTCCGTCTGGCCCTGGTTCTTGACGGTGATGTCAAAGGAGGCCGTGGTGGACGGCGTCGTGATGATGGCGTCTTGACCGCTGGAGCGAGTCTTGATGAGTGCCAGGTCGTACACGGGAACGATGGCAACGTCGTGGTCGTCCTCGTCGGCAACGCCGCCGTCTTCTGTCGAGGAGGTGCTGGTGTTCGTCCACCGCTGCAAGTCGATCTCGTCGTCCACGAGCGCGTCGGTGTTCACGGCGTCGGGGATCGAGTCGACGTCATACACGGTTCCCGTCGTCGAGTCGCCGTTGGCCGAGTTGCCGTCGTTGTCGAAGCGAGTGATCTCCGCGGTGTTGAGAAGCCCCGCCATGTTCACCGGCGACGCGATGGTGAGCGTGA
This sequence comes from Demequina sp., assembly GCF_016278775.1. GTDB lineage: Bacteria > Actinomycetota > Actinomycetes > Actinomycetales > Demequinaceae > Demequina. The sequence goes on from NZ_JADQBF010000008.1 coordinate 17,350, forward strand.
CATTGAGGGTCACGGAAGAGTTACCAGGGATGACGCCGTCGATGGTGACCTCTGGCGCGGTGGTCACGGAGTTGTCCCACGAGTACGGCAACGCGGCGTCGCCGCCCGTGGTGCCCGGCGCCGGAAGCGTCGTCATCGCCAGGAAGGAGTCCGTGTCGACGTAGTCGGTCAGCGTCACGCCATCGACGGCATCGGCCGTCTGGTTGAAGACCTCGAGCTGGAACGTCACCGTTCCAGATGCAGGCGTGCCGGTCATACCCACCACCGACTTGCGCAACGCCAGATCATGCGGCCGCGGCGGAACAAAGCCCACGTCAAACGTGTGGTCGTTGTGGCCTGGCAGCATGGCGGCGGCGGACAGCGCCATCGTGGGACGCCATGCGGAACCGATCGCGCCGACCCCAGCGGTCGGGTTGGAATCGATCCACGTCGAGTCGCCGGAATACGTGTAGGACGGCGCCTGCCCGGACGGCGACAGGTTGAGACCGGCGAGCGGACCAGAGGCGTAATCGGCGGCTGAACCGACCCTGATGACGAAGTCTTGGCGGTACGCGAGGCCCCCGCCCACGTTGTCGCCGTTGCCGACTGCTGGTTCGCTCAACCCGGTGCGGAAGTAGTACTGACCGCCATCAGCCGTCTCGGCCGTGCCGAGGGGCGTGGTGAAGCCCGTGTCTGTCGCGGCGAACAGCTGGACGGTGACGCCGTCGATGCCCGTCTCGCCCGGGTCTTGGATGCCGTCGCCATTTGTGTCGCTCCACACGCGGTTTCCGACCTCGAGTGGGGCGGCGTCACACAACGCCTCAAGGTCACCGATGCCGTTGGCCTTGCCAAACACCGCGACGTTGTTGACCGGGCGCGCGTTCTCGTAATAGTTCTGGCTGAGATCCGACAGGTGAGCGCCAGTGGCGTTGTCGATTCCACGGATACCGCCAGAGTTCGCGGTGCCGTCCTCGGCGTTCGTTGCCGACAGGAGCAGCTCTCCCGTGCGGGGCGCAATGGCAACGTGTCCGTTGGAGAGTTCCTTGTGACCGTTCGTGTTGGAATCGCCTGGGTAGTACTCACCGCCGCCTGTGCCCTGGCCGTTCGCGGCGTTGTTGGCACAGCCAGCGGAACCCTCGAGCACATAGGTGCCGCCCGTCGCGCACAGGCGCAACAGCTCGCCTCCAGACATCGCGAAGATCAGGTCGGGTCCGCCAGGGCTGATGCCCGCCGCCGTGCCATCCGCCGCGAGGGGCGCCCAGTTATCGGCGCCGATCATGTCGCCAGTGCGGTCGCGGAATGCGAGCACCATCGAGCCGTCGTCATCGAACGCGATGTCAGACAGCATCGGCGTGGGCCGGATGATGAACGACGCAGACCCGGTCGAGGTGGAGTTTGCCCCCGAGTCCCACGAGGTGTCGAACGAGTCGTCCCAGATGTGCCAGAGGTTGAGGGCGTCCGTCGTCTGATCGCCGTTGGGCAGGCGGAAGGAGTCAACGAACACTTGACCCTTCTGCGGGTAGTCGAGGTCGATGCGGGGCCCCACCTGGGTCCACGTGCCGTCGCCGGTGGTGCGCACCACGTAGGCGTCGAGGTCGGCGACGGTGCCGCTTGCGGCGTCACACACCACGCCGGAGTAGAGGTATCCGTCCTGGTAAGCAAGCGCGAACGGGCGCGCCGTGCCGTTGGTGCAGCTGATCGCGCTACCTGGCAAGCCGAGCGAGGATGAACTGGTGGGCGCGGAACCGTCGGCGGGGATCGGGATGGCGTGGACGGTGAGCTGGTACAGGTTGGTCACGTACAAGGTGTCCGAGCCATTGGTTTCGATGTCGCCGATGCCTCGCTTTCCCACCTCGTCGAAGATGGGGTCTGCGGACTGGAGCCTCCACGGGACGAGGTCCCTCACTGCATTGGAGGGAATGTCCGCCTGGCCGACGTCGATGCCCAGGTCATCGTACAAATCCACCCAGTGGGTTGTGGTGTCAGTGTCTGGATCCATCTTGTACAGCGCGTCAGCACCGTACGTATCGTTGAGGCCCGCGTGGCGCTTGACGTAGGAGGCGGCAAACACCGACCGGGTAACGGGATCCCATGCGACGGCCGCGAGCGATCCCACCTCTGCGGGGGTCGCGACGCCCGTGCGGGTCGAGCTGTCGTAATTCGAGTGCCACAGCGCGTCAAAGGTGGTGGCACTCGAGTTGCCTTCACCCACGCAAAACACCGTGGTGGCGATATCGGGGTTGCTGGAGCAGAAGTCTTGAGGCTTCTGGATCCCGAAGTCAAGGTCCGACACGGTGCCACCGTCGGTGAAGGTGGCGAACCGAATGGTGGTGGCGTTGTCGGTTCCTGCGCGCGAGGGGAAGAAGCCTTCGGGCATGCTCGTCAGCTCGATGCGGATCGGCCCCGCTGTGGCGTTCGGCGACAGCGACACAGAGTATGCGCCGGTTGACGACGTGGTGGCGGGCCCAAACCGGTTGCCGGAGGAGTCGTAGGCGTACACGACGGCGCCCTCGACGCCAGCTTCCCCGGCATCCATGACGCCGTCTACGTCGTAGTCGTTGAAGACGACGCCGGTGGCGGTGCCCGTGGCGGCTGCCGCCGTGGGCGCAAGGGCGAGAGGGACCACAAGGCCGAGACCAAGCGTTGCCACCACGGCGGCGGCAACGGTCGATCCCATGCGGCTTGCGCGCGTACGCAGAATTATCACGTGTCGGTATCCCTCAGCAGTACGGACACTGTGATCCACGTCACGGTGGCCCGCCGCCCCGCGAATCCCAGATGCGCCCCCACAAATGGGGGTCGGGGTCAGTATGGACTAAAGTCCCGTGTGTGCCAAGTCACACTTGCGAGTGACGCGTGTCGCACGACACGCCTGGGAAAGGCGCAAATGGGTGCAAATGCGGACAACTTGGAGGCGAGGGCGAAGGTCCCATAGTCCCGTGTGGCTGGAGGCCCGGGATATACGCTCGTGGCATGTCTGCACACGCTTTCGCGGCCGAGGCCGCCGCCGCTCTGACCGGCCGCACCGGCATCCCTTCTCACGACCTCGCGCTCATCCTCGGCTCCGGCTGGGGTGGGGCCGCCGAGCTGATCGGAGAGGAGGTCGCGTCCATCGAGGCGTCAGACATCCCTGGCTTCACCGGCCACGCCGTCGCCGGTCACCACTCGACGTTCCGGTCGCTCCTCACGGCAAGTGGCAAGCGGGTGCTGGTGCTCGGCGCGCGCCAACACTTCTATCAGTCCCGAGATGCCGCCACTGTGGCGCACGCGGTGCGCATGGCCGCCGCGGCAGGCTGCTCGCAACTGGTGGTCACCAACGGCTGCGGGTCTACCCGTGCCCTCGTCGGCCCTGGCACCGTGGTGCTGATCTCCGACCACCTCAACCTCACGGGAGCCACTCCCCTTGAGGGCGCCACGTTTGTTCCCATGGGCGACGCCTACTCGCCCCGCCTCCGGGACCTCGCGCGTACGGTTGATGCGGACCTGATCGAGGGCGTGTACGCGCAGTTCTCCGGCCCGCAATACGAGACTCCCGCCGAGGTGAGGATGGCGACCACGCTGGGCGCCGACCTCGTGGGAATGTCCACCGCACTCGAAGTCATCGCCGCGCGCGAGGCCGGACTCGAGGTACTCGGGCTGTCCTTGGTCACCAACCTGGGCGCCGGCATCGGCACCGAGGCCCTCAATCACCAAGAGGTGCTCGACGCTGGCGCCGCCGCTGCCCCTCGCATCTCTCGCCTGCTGGCCGACATTGTGGGGAAGATGTAGGCATGGACGTCTCCGACATTGACGACGCTGCGGTAGCCGCTGGCACCTGGCTTGCTGACGATCCAGACCCTGCCACCCGCGCCGAGCTCAAGAGCGTGCTTGAGGCGGTCGCCGCTGGCGATACCGACGCCGCGGTAGATCTGGCCGACCGCATGTCCGGCCTGCTCCAGTTCGGGACTGCCGGGCTGCGCGGTCGCCTGGGCGCGGGCCCGAACCGCATGAATAGGGCCGTAGTCATTCGCGCGGCTGCTGGGCTTTCGTCATACGTCACGGCACAGCTAGGACATCGCGGCACCATCGTCGTCGGATACGACGCGCGCCACGGTTCCACCGAGTTCGCCCACGACACCGTCGCCGTCGCGGTGGCCGCCGGGCACCGGGCGCTGCTGCTGCCCTCCCCCCTTCCCACCCCCGTGCTGGCGTATGCGGTCAAGGCCTTGGGCGCCGACGCCGGGGTCATGGTGACGGCCTCGCACAATCCCGCGTGGGACAACGGCTACAAGGTCTACTTGGGTGCCTCGATCACACCGGAGGCCGCTGGCGCGCAAATCGTCCCCCCGCACGACGCGGGCATCGCCACGCTCATCGAGGCGGTTGGCGCGGTGGCGGGTATCCAGCGCGCCACGTCGGGCTGGGAGGTGCTGTCCCCTAGCGTCGTCGATGACTATGCGGCCAAGGTGGCCGCGCTCGTTCCCACTCCCCAAGGTGACGTGGCGACGAGGCGCGCGGGACTCAAGGTGGTGCTCACGCCCATCCACGGCGTCGGCGATGCGACCGTGCGCCAGGCGCTCACCGCCGCGGGCCTCACCGACCTCACGTCCGTTCCTGAGCAGGCGGAGCCGGATCCCGACTTCCCCACGGTGGCGTTCCCCAACCCGGAGGAACCGGGAGCGATCGACCTGGCGCTCAAGTTGGCGACCACCATCGGCGCCGACGTGGTGATCGCCAACGATCCGGACACGGACCGCTGCGCCGTCGCAACCGTGATCGACGGCGATTGGCGGATGCTGCACGGCGACGTGGTCGGTTCGCTGCTGGGCGAGCGGATCGCGGCAGCGCACGCGGGTCAGCCAGAAGCGACTCTCGCCAACTCGATCGTGTCCTCACGGCAGTTGGCGGCGATCGCGAAGCGTCACGGTCTGGCACACGCGAACACCCTCACCGGCTTCAAGTGGATCTCCCGCGCGCCGCACCTCTTGTACGGCTACGAGGAGGCCCTGGGCTATTGCGCCGCCCCAGCGCTGGTGCTCGACAAGGACGGCGTCTCCACTGCCGTGCTGATCGCGGAGCTGGTGTCGGAGCTCAAGGCTCAGGGGCGCACCCTCGCCGATGCGATCGACAACCTTGCGCTGCACTACGGCGTGTACCTGTCGTCCCAAGTCTCTGCGCGCTTCGACGACCTGTCTCAGATCCCTGAGCTGATGACGCGGCTGCTCGCCTCGCCGCCTGCCACGCTGGCCGGGTCAGTGGTGACCGCCACCGACGACATGAACGATGGCTTCGCGGGGCTCCCTCCCACCAATGGGCTGCACCTCGGGGCCGAGTCTGGGGCGCGCGTCATCATCAGGCCGTCAGGCACGGAGCCCAAGGTGAAGGCCTACCTCGAAGTGATCGAGGAAGTGGAGGCAGGGGACGTGCGCGGTGCGCGTGGGCGAGCGGACTCGGCCATGGCTGCATTGCGGGCCGACGTAGAGAAACTGCTGGGGGTCTAGTAGGAGTCGCCGCCGGATGCCTCGGGAGCCGCGGCGCCGTCGAGGCCGTCGAGCACAGCGCGGGTGCCGCTGAGCCCCAAGCGCGAGGCGCCTGCCTCGACCATGGCCAGCGCAGCCTCAGCAGTGCGAATCCCGCCCGATGCCTTCACCCCGATGTCAGGGCCCACCGTCTTGCGCATGAGCGCGACCGCGTGGACGGAGGCACCGCCTGCGGGGTGGAAGCCGGTGGAGGTCTTCACGAAGTCGGCACCGGCGGCAACGGCCGCCTTGCACGCGCCAACAATGGCGTCGTCCGTGAGCGCGGCCGACTCGATGATGACCTTGAGCAGCGCGCCCCTGGTGGCTGCGCGCACGGCCGCAACGTCGGCCTCCACGGCATCAAAATCGCCAGCGAGCGCGGAGGCCACGTCGATGACCATGTCCACCTCGTGCGCGCCCTTCACCACCGACTCGGCGGCCTCGACGGCCTTGACGGCTGAGGTGTGCTTTCCAGACGGGAAGCCGCACACGGTCGCGATCAACAGGCCCTCGGGGACCGACGCGGGAATCAGCGACGGCGAGACGCACACGGAGTACACGCCCAACTCGGCGCCCTCCGCCACCAGGGCGGCGACGTCGGCGGGGGTTGCCTCCGGCTTGAGCAAGGTGTGGTCGACCAGGCGGGCCAGTTCCAAACGAGAAAGTGTCATGGTCCCAGCCTACGTCCGCTCAGGCCTCGTATCCCTCGACGATGCCCTCTGCCAGGTCGGCGCGCTCGTGGTAGGGCAGGAACGCGCCCCACGCTGCCACCAGGGTGGCCTCAAAGAGATCCTCCTTGGTCCAGCCAGCGCCCACCAAGGCCTCGAACTCCCCCGACATGGACACCCCCGATACCAGGCGGTTGTCGGTGTTGATGGTGACGGCGAAGCCGAGGTCGCGCAGCTCGTGCATCGGGTGGTCTTCGATGGACGTGGCCGCGGCAGTGTGGACGTTGGAGGTGGGGCTGCACTCGAGCGGAATCTGCTCGTCCAGCGCGTGCTGGGCGATCACGCCGAACACGGGCTCCTCTTCTGTACCGAAGTTCTCGATGTCCTCGTGAATGCGCACACCATGGCCCAAGCGTCGGGCGCTGCCAAGCCCCAGTGCCTCGCCCACGGAAGCGGCGCCGTCGGCCTCGCCTGCGTGAATCGTGACGGGCATGTGGTTCTCGCGCAGCAACTGGAAGGCCTCACGGTGCTTGGAGGGCGGGAAGCCGAGTTCGGGGCCGGCGATATCGAAGCCGACGCAGCAGCGGCCCCGGTTGGCGATGGCCAGCTCCGCGATCTCGTAGGAGCGGTCAAGGTGACGCATGGCGTCCAGCAGCGCGGCGGCGCGGATGCCGTGGCCGGCTTCCGCCGCCTCGGCGACGCCCTCTTCGATACCAGCCTGCACGGCCTCGACCACCTCTTGGAGGGTCAGGCCTCCAGCGACGTGCTGCTCGGGTGCGTAGCGCAGCTCGGCGTAGACGACGCCGTCCGCAGCGAGGTCAACGACGGCCTCGCGGGCAATACGGGTCAGGTTCGGGGCGGTCTGCATCACCGCGGTGGTGTGCGCGAAGGCCTCGAGATAGCGCACCAGGTCCCCGGAGTTGGCGTTCTCGACGAACAACTGCTGGAGCTCGTCCGGGTCGGTCGAGGGCAGCTCGTGGCCGATCTCGCCAGCCAGTTCAATCAGAGTGGACGGCCGCAGGCCGCCGTCGAGGTGGTCGTGGAGCACAACCTTGGGCAGGGCGAGAATCTGGGGGGTGGTGAGGGTCATGGGTCAAGCGTACGGCGCTACCGCGGCACGGCTCCCCACAGCACGGAGGAGAAGTACACGAGGCCGAGCAGGATGAACATGCCAGTGAGCGTGGCCGCGCTCGACTTGCCCGTCGCCCGGTAGATGCCGAAGAGTCCGACCGCGGTGGCCATGCCCAACAGCCCCACACCGGCCGCACATCCGATGAGGTCTCTGGCGGTCACTCCCCCGACGGCCGCCCCCACCATCAGCAGGGAGCCGAGGCTTGCGCCAGCGGTCACGGCCAGGGCTATCCCTCGCTCACCGTGCATCCAGTTGTGCCACGCCAGGTATGCGACCTCTGCAGAACCGAGCGTCACGGACAGCCCGACCACGCCAAGTTGCCACGCGAGCCCGACGGCGGTGTCTGAAGCGAACGCGACAGCCATCCACGCGGTGGCGCCCGTGGCCACCACTGCGGCGACGAGCCATCCCCGCGTGCTCTTGAACCTCGCGGGCAGCGACTCGACCATCCCCGTGTCCGTCATCGGCGCACCGTCAAGCCCTCCGTGCGCCGTGTCGAGTTCCTCACACTTTGTAGGTTATCGCGTCATAATGCGCCGTCCAAGCAGCGAGATTGGGTGAGCCGGACATCAGGCCCGGAACTGGCATACATCGCCCGGTTCGAGCGCCGACGCCACCCGCGCGGCCATGGCCGCAGACATCGGCGGCATCGCGTCAAGGGGGAACCAACCGGCGTCGGTGTTCTCACCGTCGGCGGGGTGCGGATCGCCGCTCACGTAGCGGAAGCGGAAGGTGAGGTCCAGGTATTGCGCGCGGTCTCCGTTGGCGTATTGCATTGGCTCCAGGGAGCGAACCGACGTGAGCGCCTGCGCGTGGGCGACGACGTCGGCCTCCTCGAGCACCTCGCGGGCGCCGGCCACGGCTGGCTGCTCGCCCGGGTCGACGATGCCAGTCACGGGGGTCCACGCGCCGGTGTCTGCTCGCTTGACCAGCAGCACCTCGCGACCTCCCGATGGGGTGTCGCGCAGCACCACTGCGGTCACGCCGGGCATCCACAACAGGTCGTGACCGACCTTGGCTCGCAGGTCGAGGACAAAGTCGGGCGTCGGCATGCACCCACCCTAGAACTGCGGGCGGGCTACGCTCGCCGGTATGCACCGGATCTTCGGCATGCCCTTCGCCACGGTCTACCCCCTCTACGTGACCAAGGTGGAGCGCAAGGGGCGCACGCAAGCGGAGTTGGACCAGGTCATCGAGTGGCTGACCGGGTTTGACAAGGCCGCCTTGGACAGGCACCTCGAGGCGGGTACGACGTTCGAGGAGTTCTTCGCCGATGCGACGCTACACCCCAACGCGGCGCTCATCACCGGTGTGATTTGTGGAGTGCGGGTCGAGCAGATTGAAGATCCGCTCATGCAGAAGATCCGCTACCTGGACAAGCTGGTGGACGAGCTTGCTCGCGGCAAGGCTGTGGAGAAGGTGCTGCGCGACTAGGTCCCTGGTGTGCAGAGGCCGGGCTTCAGGCTCCAAGCACCAGCGCTGCGTTCGCCGCGTGGGCTCCGGGCCGCGGCTATGTCACAGCGCGTGCCGCTATGCCGTCTTCCTTGTAGGACGAACACGAGGAGCGCCATGACGCACATCAGCATTCTGGGAGGCACGGGGATGGCGGGCTCGGCTCTCGCCCGTGAAGCCGCATCGCGCGGGCACACTGTGACCGTTGCGTCGCGACACGCAGGCGACCATGACGACGCTCGACTTGACGGAGCGACCCGCGTGAGCGTCGACATCACGACGGGACAAGGCGTTGCCGACGCTGTGGCAGGCGCGGATGTGGTGGTCTACGCGGTCAACGCCACCAGCGCACCGCACCAAGCGATGTGCGCAGGGTTGACGACGACGCTCGACGCCGTTCGCCGCGCCCAGTCCCCCGCCTCTCCTGGCGGACCGCTCGTCGTGCTGCCCTCCATCATCGGCTGCGAAGCCCTTCCAGGCGGCTACTACAAGGCCAAGGTGGAACAGGAGCGGATCCTGCGCGAGTGGGACGGCCCCAGCCTGACGCTGCGGGTCGCACAGTTCCACCAGTTTGTCGACAAGCTGCTGACGGCTTCGCGTCGCATCGGCGTCTCCCCACGCGCGCCGCTTCCTCTTCAGCCGGTGGAGGCGGGCGCGGCGGCGCGGGCCATACTCGACGCGATCGAGTCTGGCCCGTCGAGCGACATCCTTCAGATTGCTGGTCCGGAATCGCTGACGCTCGCCGCAGCGGCCAGGATGCACGCGAGTGCCCTCGGGTACAGGGCACTGCCGCTGCGGCTTCCGCTGCCGGGCATGGGCGCCGCCAAGCGCGGCGCGCTGACGCCCAAGCCTGGAGCCGCCACGCTCACAGGCACATCGTTCGTATCCTGGCTTGACGCGCGAGCACGCAAGGAGGTGTAGCGGTGAACGAGCACTCGGCGAGCGACAACCCCGCGGACATCTTCGAGGCCGAGCGCCCGCGGTTGGGCCGCCTCGCGTACTCGATCCTTGGCAGCGTGGCCGACGCTGACGATGCCGTGCAAGAGACGTGGTTGCGGTGGGCGCGCCAAGACCACGCGCGCATCGCCAGCCCCCGTGCGTGGCTCACCACCACCGCGTCGCGGGTGGCGCTCGACGAGTTGCGGACGGCGCGTCGGCGGCGCGAAGACTATGTGGGGACCTGGCTACCGGAACCACAAGTCGAGCGGTGGGACGGCACCGCGGACGCCGCTATCGAGTCGGATGACGTGACAACGGCGCTGCTGGTGGTGCTGGAGCAACTATCGCCCGTGGAGCGGGTCGCGTTCTTGTTGTGCGACGTGTTTGGGATGCCGTCTCAAGACGTCGCCGGGGTGGTGGGCAAGAACGCCGACGCGGTGCGTCAGGCGGCACGGCGCGGGCGCGGCCACGTGAGTGCGCGGGCACCGCGCTACGAGTCGGACCCTGCCACCCACATGGAGGTCGTGTCGCGGTTCGCCGAGGCCTGCGAGGGCCGCAACCTCAAGGCGTTGGTGGAGACTCTTGCGCCGGGCGTGACGTTCCGTTCTGACGGGGGCGGGCTGGTGACAGCTACCCGCAAGCCGGTGACGGGCAAGGCCCGCGTGGGTGCGATGCTCGCCGGGTTTGCGGCCACGGCATTGCGCAAGGGCCACGCACTTGAGGTCACGCTCGCTCGCGTCAATGGGCGGGCAGGCGTCATCTTCCGAGTGGGTCACGAGCTCAGCGTGTATTCGATCGAGACGCACAGCGGACGCATCACGGAGTTCAACGTGATGCGCAACCCTCAGAAGTTGCGCTCGGTCTATGCCGCAGGCGACAGGTGGTTCAGGGGAACCGCTGCGTGAGGCTCGTTGCTACCGCGCCGAGGGCGGGCTTCAGGCTCCAAGCACGAGCGCGGCCGACGCCCCTACCGCGAGCAGGGCGACGGCTGGCGTCCAATAGCGGTCGTCGGCTTCGGCAAATCCGGTGCCGCGCACGCTCTTGAGCACCCCGGTCCACTTGCCGTCGCCAAACACGCGCAGCACGAGCAACCCGAGCGCCGCATACACCGGGGCCCGGAGGACGCCGGGGCCCGCATGGAGCGCTTCTGTGACCACGAGCGCGGAGTAGGCCAACAGCGCGACCGCGATGACCAGCGTCCCGCCTGGCCGCAGCCGGAACTTGGGTTCGCCGGTGTCGGGATCCTGAGGGATAACGTTGGCAACGCCGCGCGGGGAGCCAGCCGCCCACGCCACGTGAAACGCGGCTGCGACCACCGCGACGGCGACCGCGAGCGCCACTGCAGCCCATACCAGCCAGGCGGGCACGGCGTCGGCCGCCCACAGGGCGAGTAGCCCTGCGGCGAGGAACAGCGGCCACGCCAAGTGGCCAGGCAGCATGATCAGAATGAGCGCCGCCGCGCTCAGGCACGTCACGGCGAACGCGACCTCGATGGGAGCTCCCATTAGCACTGCCGCGAGCGCCCACCACGCGACGGTGGTCAGGTGCCAGGCGAAGCGCAGCAGTGGGTCCGCGGCGGCGCGCGGGATGGCGGGCAGGCGCCAAGCGCGGTTGGCGAGCAGCGGCCGGATCACCTGGGCCTCGCCCAATCCGGAGTGCGCAACTCCGATGACGGCCAAGATGGTGGCGGCGAGCCATTCGATCACGACGTTCCCCTCTGCCAGTGGCAGCAGACGCCCAGTTGCGCCCACGTAGCGGCCACCATACGGTGGCGTATGGTCAGGCTAGAACATACGGTGGCGTATTGTCAAAGGATGTCCACGCTCACCGCCTCCGACTGGGTACTCGCGGCCGCGCGCAGGCTGGCATCCCATGGCGTCGACCAGGTGCGCGTGGAACCGCTCGCGCAGAGCCTCGGCGTGTCAAAGGGCAGTTTCTACTGGCACTTCGCTAGCCGCGAGGCGCTGCTCGCGGGGGTACTGGAGATGTGGGAGTCGCAAGGCACTGAGGCGATTATTGCTGCCGTCGACGCCACCGCGGGCCCGCCCCCGGCTCGCGTCCACGCGCTCATCACCCACACCTTCGGGCAACCAGAGCACGACGGCATCGAGCTGGGCATTCGCGCGTGGGCCCGCCACGACCCTCTCGCCGCTGCGACGGCTGCGCGCGTTGACAAGCGTCGCATCGGCTATGTCACGGGACTGCTTTCGGAATGCGGCATCGACGCGGGGGTTGCGCGCACGAGGGCGGAGTTCATGTACCGCACGCTGATCGGCGAGTTCGTGTTGCGCTCCCATGGGCATGATCCGCTGCCACCGGGCACGCTGAAGCGGCTCGGCGACACGCTGGTGCTTCCGCCGTCGTAGCCCGGCGGTGTGATCTCGGGCCCGCCGTGTGAGCAGCCTGAGATTCTCTCTCTCACTGCGGGCACCAAGGGATTCCGGCTCACTCGGACTCGGCGTGCGAGCCGGGCAGGGCGGCGTCGTCAACCACCAAGGTCCCGATGGTCGTCGGCAGGGAACCGGGCTCTAGTTCGATGTCCGGGTAGAGGTGAACAAAGTCATGCGCGATCGGAGCTAGTTCCGCCAAGTCCGCGAAGAGCCTTGCCAAAGTCGCGAGCCCATCGGCATCCGCCCGGACAAGAACCTCGCCATGGATCAGTTCGATGCTGATGCGCGGGTCCTCCCCCACCAACACCGGAACCAGGCCAGCACCACGATAAGGCTTACCATCGGGGGCCTCAGGAAGCACAGTCAAACTCGTTCCGAAAAGAACACGTGAAGGTTCTCGGTCCGCGTTGACCTGACCGTCCCGGGTCGCGGCACGAACGTCTCGAAACTGGCATGTGGTGGGTTGGGTCCAAACAAATCGGACGGAGAGATCCTGAACTGGGTGAAACCGCCTGCTGCGTCGTGCGCCGACTGGAAGACTCCGTCCGCAATTTCAGTGTAGCCGTCGCCGAGATGAGCGCTCCCGGCGTCCAATATGTCGTCAGTTGGGACAACCGAGCCATCGGGCCAGGGGCACTCGTTGTGCACGAGTACGCTTTCGTCGGCGATGACGACGAAGTAAGTGTGGAGGTCTTCGACCGTGAGGTTGAACGCCGTGCCGGTGATCCACGTGTCGGGGACCAGACCCCCGGTGACGAGCAGGTTCCCGTCGGCGGTGAGAACCCGGTCTCCCGCATCGAAGTCTTGCGGGCCTTCCCATACCCCGTCGGTGACGTTCCAGAACGGGTGATCCTCAGTGGTCGTGACCACACTGCCGTCGACCTCGAAATCAACCATCACGTCGTCATGGACCCACACATGCGAAACCCGATGTGCACCACGTTCCCCCGTGACAGGATCCTCAGCGAGCACCTCGTCACCGAACTCGATCAAATGCGCGTACCCGTAGGCCACGTCGCCGACCTAACCTAGGCGGAGTTGTTCATCAGTAACACGTCGGGGGCGCCCCCTTTGACGACCAAGCTCTCAAGTGCGATCGAGACGCCACCGCCCGATCCCCTGAGTAGCACCCCCCCGGGAGCAATCTCCTCAGCTTGCTCAGCCCAGAAGTAGGTGATCGAGACAGACTCGATTGAGCCTTCGCAGATCGGCGCAAACATGGGAGTGATGTCAGTCCTGGGGCTAGGTTTCGCGACAGCCGGAAACTCCTGCTCGCCATAGACCAAGGTTTCCAGCCGAGTACCGCTTCCCCAAGAAACGGTGAGAGGAGCGCCCTCGTTGAAGGAGAACACAACTCCCAACTCGACCCTCACAACGGTCCCCTCAATGGAAGACCCGGGATCCTCTTGGCCGAAATCGAGTGCTTCAACCCGCAGAACCCTCCGCCCCACGACACGTCGTGCGAACTCTAGATTGACAGGCCCAGATTCTTCACGCATTGGCTACCTCCCGGCGATGTACTGAAGAGACCCATTCGGGTTGAAGACGGCGCGAGGCCCATTCGGCACAACAAACGACGTGCCACCTCTGCTCAAGCCAGTCCGCACTGTCGCTGGATTGGTGAGCACTTCCATGAGAACGTCAGCCCCCGCAGCGTTCATTTCGCTTGCTGTTGTCAACGGAGGAAAGTCCCCTCTCGGCGCGTGTTTCTGGTACGACCGTCCCACGGCGGTCAGGCCGTTGTTGCCCGGCAAATCGGTGGTTGCTGATTCGAAAAACTCGTCAATACCGGGGCCGCACGTGTTGTGCACGAGTACGCCTTCGTCGGCGACGACGACGAAGTAAGTGTGGAGGTCTTCGACCGTGAGGTTGAACGCCGTGCCGGTGATCCACGTGTCGGGCACCAAACCCTCGGTGACAAGCAGGTTCCCGTCGGCGGTGAGGACTGTGTCTCCCGCATCGAAGTCTTGCGGGCCTTCCCACGCCCCATCGGTGACGTTCCAGAACGGGTGGTCCTCGGTGGTTGTGACCACACTGCCGTCAACATCGAAGTCGACCATCACGTCGTCATGGACCCACACATTCGACACCCTGTGTGCACCACGTTCCCCCGTGACAGGATCCTCTGCGAGCACCTCGTCACCGACCTCGATGTCCTCGATCGCCTTGGTCGACCCGTCAGCCATTACCACCGCCGTCGGACCAGCGAAGGAACACGCGTCGGCCGTGCGGGGCTTCACGGAAGGCTTCGCTGACGGCCTTGGTTTCAGCGCTGTCACTGTGCGGTTGATCGCGTTTCTGATTGCTGGGGTGGCCCGTGACGCGGCAGCGGTGAACGCTTTGGACGCCAACGGTGCCAAAGCATTACCGGCCCCTGCGGTCAAACCCCCGAACACACCACCGACAGCACCGGAGACGAAGAACCCGCCCGCAGTCCAACACTCCTTCGGGGTGTCGATGGCGTAGGTCACCATGCCACCCACCGCACCACCCAGTGCCGCACACGCCACCGACCCTGCACCAGCCGTCAACACCAAACAGCCACCACCAACCACGATGCCCGCAGCGGCACCGATGATGACACCCTTGTTGTCCGCAATCCAGGTACCTGTCGCCGACACTGCCGACGCCGCCGCATCAACCGTCGTACTGACCGCAGAGCTCACCGCCGACGTGGCCGAATCCCACGCCCCCTTAATCGACCACAACCCCAACGGGTCCACCAGCTGCAACGGGTTGCCCGACGCATACGCATACGGGCTACCCGTGGCCGACAGGGCAGGGTCGACACTGAGGAACGACGCCGTCACCGGGTCATAGAACCTCGCCCGCAGATAGTAGAGCCCCGTGTCGTCCAGGTACTCGCCCGCAAACAAGAACCGCGTCACCCCGGCACCATCACCGGCCGCACCCCCGGTGGCAGTCAGGGTCTCACCAAACACCGAGTAGTCCCACGAGCCCACCTGGGTGCCAGACGCGTCCGTCGCAGTCCTGGTCGACCCAATCAGGTCGCCGTGGAGGAACACCACCTCACCTGTAGTGGTGTCGACCTGTGCCACCGGGGCGGTGCCAAGCCCGTAGATGTACTCGTGCGTCGCGTCCGACAACAGCAGTGGCACCCCAGCCAACGTGTCCCACGTGAACGCTTCGGTCGCCGTGTCCTCACCCACCGTCGTCGCCGCACCAATACGCAAACCAGCGCTGTAGGTGTAGTCCGTCTGAGACCCCGTCACCGTGTCCGTGAGAGCAGTCATGCGACCGACCTGATCCCACCCAAACGACGTCACATCGCCCGACGCCGTCGTCGTCGACACCCGCCGACCCAAACCGTCCGACGCATACGCCGTCACGTCAGCACCGACTGTGCGTGACGTCAACGACCCATCCGCACCCCACGCCAACAACGCACCATCATCAGCCCGCGTCACCTCGCTAGACGGCAGGTACTGCACCGGCACACCCGAACTCATCGACGAAGACCGCTAGGGTCGCGCTACGAACGCCTTGTGCAAGGCGTCAGACGCGGTCGCGTCGAAGTCACGGGATTCCCAATCGTCCAGTTCCAACCACGCATCTTCGTGCTGTGCAACGCTGCCGAGGACCGTTGTGCCGTCTTCTCGGAGAAGGTGCAAGTCCTCGGGAAGGTCGGGGTTTACCCAGGCCGACAGCTCGGACGCGGCGCTCTTGAGTACATCAATCGACTCCGGCGTCAGTGCAAAGAGGTCGCGCCGAGACACTCTTGTGCCGATGAGCAGGGTGCCGGGCCAACTCTTGACATCTTCGCGTCTCACCAAGAACGGCTCCAACTGGTCAAGAACAGCCGCCCCGCCCGTCGTCAGCCGCACCTGTTCAGACCTGATTACCAGCCCGGCGTAGTGCGCGAAAGGGCACACGCGCTCCAGCAACTCCTTGTACAACTCATCGCGCACTGGCACAACTGCGTCAAACGTCGTTCGGGCACTCACGGCTTCACCCTAATGTGCTTGATGGGGCCTATGTTCACGTGCGGAACGGTGCCACCGAAGCCCGGCCGGCCCACGTGGATTGCTGGTCCATGCCCCGGCATTCCAAGTTCGTCGGCCCAACCGGCGAGGACGTTCCCGTCCTCTTGGGACACACCGCCTGACCGCTTCGCCTCCTTCGCCAGCTGAACGAGCGCGTCTTCGTCGGGATCGAACCGGCCAATCGTGATCGATCCTTCGTCAGGGTTGGCACGCGCGTCGTCGGCGGCCTGGGAGATGCGAGACCTTGCGCTGTCCAACCGGGACTTTGTCATCGCGACCGTCTTGCTCACCGCGTTTCTGATTGCTGGGGTGGCCCGTGACGCGGCAGCGGTGAACGCTTTGGACGCCAACGGTGCCAAAGCATTACCGGCCCCTGCGGTCAAACCCCCGAACACACCACCGACAGCACCGGAGACGAAGAACCCGCCCGCAGTCCAACACTCCTTCGGGGTGTCGATGGCGTAGGTCACCATGCCACCCACCGCACCACCCAGTGCCGCACACGCCACCGACCCTGCACCAGCCGTCAACACCAAACAGCCACCACCAACCACGATGCCCGCAGCGGCACCGATGATGACACCCTTGTTGTCCGCAATCCAGGTACCTGTCGCCGACACTGCCGACGCCGCCGCATCAACCGTCGTACTGACCGCAGAGCTCACCGCCGACGTGGCCGAATCCCACGCCCCCTTAATCGACCACAACCCCAACGGGTCCACCAGCTGCAACGGGTTGCCCGACGCATACGCATACGGGCTACCCGTGGCCGACAGGGCAGGGTCGACACTGAGGAACGACGCCGTCACCGGGTCATAGAACCTCGCCCGCAGATAGTAGAGCCCCGTGTCGTCCAGGTACTCGCCCGCAAACAAGAACCGCGTCACCCCGGCACCATCACCGGCCGCACCCCCGGTGGCAGTCAGGGTCTCACCAAACACCGAGTAGTCCCACGAGCCCACCTGGGTGCCAGACGCGTCCGTCGCAGTCCTGGTCGACCCAATCAGGTCGCCGTGGAGGAACACCACCTCACCTGTAGTGGTGTCGACCTGTGCCACCGGGGCGGTGCCAAGCCCGTAGATGTACTCGTGCGTCGCGTCCGACAACAGCAGTGGCACCCCAGCCAACGTGTCCCACGTGAACGCTTCGGTCGCCGTGTCCTCACCCACCGTCGTCGCCGCACCAATACGCAAACCAGCGCTGTAGGTGTAGTCCGTCTGAGACCCCGTCACCGTGTCCGTGAGAGCAGTCATGCGACCGACCTGATCCCACCCAAACGACGTCACATCGCCCGACGCCGTCGTCGTCGACACCCGCCGACCCAAACCGTCCGACGCATACGCCGTCACGTCAGCACCGACTGTGCGTGACGTCAACGACCCATCCGCACCCCACGCCAACAACGCACCATCATCAGCCCGCGTCACCTCACTCGACGGCGTGTACTGCACCGGCACACCCGAGCTCATGGACGAAATCGTCGACAACCGTGCCGCCGCATCCCACGTCACATCCTCCGAGACCGCCACACCACCATCACGTGCCGTCGTGCGAGAAGACATCAAACTGCCAGGCGTGTACGCATACCCCAGATCCAATACCGCACCCGCGGACCCCGTCACCGAGATGTCCGTCGCACGCCCCGCCAGATCATAGGTGTAGTCCGTGGCCACCCCGTTGGGATAGGTGACAGCGTCCACCAAACCATCGGCCGTCCACACCACCCCAAACGCACCCACACCGTCAGTCTCGAACCCAGTAACCCGGCCGGCAGCGTCATACGTGCGCTCCACCACCCGACCACCCGGATACGTCACCGACGCCACATTCCCCGCCGCGTTATACGCGTACCCCACATCACCCGTGGGGCCTTCGATGGCGGTGACCCTGCCCAACACGTCATACGTGTAGTCCGTCTGACCTGCCGCATCCGTCGCGGACGTGACCCGACCCACAGCGTCATAAACCATCGCACTGGGTGCCAAACCACTCGAATACGTCACACCCGTGGCAAGCCCCCGCACGTCATACGACGTCGTAGTGGTCTCACCCGCCGCGTCCGTCACCGCCACACGGAAACCATCCACATACGTCGCCGACGTAGTCCGCCCCGCAAAATCAACCGACGAGACCACATTGCCATCAACGTCATACGCAAACGTGGTGACCCGCCCGTTCACGTCCGTCGAACTCGTCACCTGACCCACAGCGTCGTAAACGTAGTTCTCCGTCGCCCCATCACTACGCCGCGTCTGCACCACCCTGCCAACAGCGTCATACGAGGTCATCGTGGTGCGACCATCAGGGTCCGTCACCGACGTCACCCTGCCCAACAGGTCATACGCCATCGTGGTGACGCCGCCCGCCGGGTCAGTGACCTTGGTGGGGTGACCGCCGTTGTTGTACTGGTACGTGGTCACCCTGCCCTCAGGGGACGTCTCCGTGAGGAGCTGACCGGCCACGTCGTAGGTGTAGCTGGTCGCATTGCCCAAGGCGTCAATCGACTGCGTGGGCCTGCCCGCCGCGTCGTAGACCGTGCTCACCGTCGACCCGTCAGGAGCCGTGACCCCCGTGACCCTGCCGACGCCGTCGTACGCGAAGCTGGTCGTGGCGCCCGACGCGTCCGTGGAGGTCAGGATCTGGCCCGCCGCGTCATACGTGAGGGTGGTCGCGTGACCGAGCGCGTCCGTGGTCGATGTGGTGCGGCCCGCGTTGTCGTAGGCGTACGACATCGAGTTGCCCAACGGGTCAGTGGCCGACGTCCGCAGCCCCAGCGCGTTGTAGGCGTACGTCGAGCGATAGTCGTCACGATCGTCGCCCGGTTGCGTGCCGCGCGGGTCAACCGACGCGATCACCAGGCCCAGCGCGTCGTACTCGATCTCCGTGCGCACCCCGCCAGGCGAGACTTGGGCGATCGGCCTGCCGTGAGCGTCGTGCTCGACGGTGCTGGTGCGGCCGAGCGCGTCGGTCACGGCGGTGACCTGGCCCTTCTCGTTGAGCGTGTTGACCGTGCGGTTGCCCAGGGCGTCGGTCACGGCGACAGGGTTGCCCTTGGCGTCGTTCTCGAAGGTCGTGACCTGGTTGAGCGCGTTGGTCACGGTGACCAAGTGGCCGTTCTCGTCATACGCGAACTTGGTCATGGCGCCCAGGGTGTTGATGATCCACACCCTGTTGCCGCGCGCGTCGTACGAGTAGTACGCGACCCGGCCCAGCGCATCCGTCATGCTCGCCACCTGGTTGCCGCTCGTGTAGGTGTAGGACACGGTGGCCTCGGCGGGAGTGCCTGCGGCCGACGTCATGGACGTCAGTTGTCCGTTCGAGTAGCGCTCGATCGTGACGACGCCCAAGTTGTCGGTGACGCGGGTCTCGCCCGCGAGGTACTCGAAGCTGGTTGACCGCCCGATGGGGTCGACCTGCTCGATCACCCGACCCTCTGCGTCGTACGTGTTGGTGGTGACCGCGCCGCCTGGCTTGGTCATGGAGACCACCCGGTGGTTGGCGTCGTACGAATAGTTGGAGACCGTGCCTCCAAAGCCGTTCACGGAGGTCAGGTCGCCCGCGGCGCTGTAGGTGTAAGTGACCTCGCGGCCCGTGCTGTCCTCGACGCGCGTGACCCTGCCGTTGGCGTAGGTCACCGTGAGCGCGCGGCCGTCGTCTGCAGTGAGACCCGTCACCTGCCCGCCAGCGTTGACCGTGACGTCCATCCCGTTGCCGTTGTTGTCTTCGATGCGCGTGAGCGCGCCCTGGGGCGTGAAGAGAAACACCTCGTTGCCGCCACGCACGTATCGGTAGCCGTCGACGGGATCGTAGGTGAGCGTGGCGAAGACCCTGTCGGGGGCCTCGAACGTGCCATCTTCCGTACGAATGAACCTTGTGAGCGACCCGTTCTCCTGCACCACGTTGACCGCCTGCGCCAAGGCGAGTGGATCGTCGTCCGCCGACGCCACGGCCATGCCTGCACTAGCGGTCCACCCGTATCCGAAGGCACCAGGCGTCCCCGCGCGCTGCGCGGAGTACGTCCGCGTCCAACTCACGTTGGGGCCGACTCCTGGAAGGCCAATGTCGGTGGTGGTCTCGAAGAACTCACCGGATTGTGTGTTCACTGGATCGGCGCGGCACGTGCTGGCGCACGCCTCGGCCGGGTTGGCTCCGCCGTAGGTCTCACCCGCGATCACAGCGCCACCGCCCGCCTGAGCGGTGATGGCGTTGCTCCTGGCCTGCTGGTCGACCCAGGGATTGCCGATGCCCGCGACGTAGGCGATCACCCGGTGCGGGTTGCCTTCGGGAAAGTTCGTCCATCCAGTGCAGGTGGTTCCCGACGTACAGATAGCGATGCTCCGACTGGCAGTGACGTCGTAGATGTACGTGCGGTAGTTCTTGTCGGTATAGCCGATGTTCTGATTAGTGACGGCGCTGAATGTGGTCTTGACCATGCCGTTGGCGTCGGGAGCCGCCTCGGAGACAGTTTCCAGCGAGACCTGCCAAGCTTGGCGTGCGACGTTCACGCTGTTGGTCGCGACTTGCCGGTCGACCTCGTAGCCGTCCGGTCGGGAAGCCACAAACGCTTGATAGGTGCGCGGATCCCCGGTGTAGAACTTGGTGGTCAGCGTGCACGTGGTGCCGCTGGTGCACTCCTTCACCACCTCGCCCGAACCAATGTCAACGATGTAGAGGGAGTAGTTGCCGCCCGTGTAGTACACGTTCTGGTCCGCCGTCGCCTTTAGCGTGAACGACTGACCCGCGGCGAAGACCGTCTTGTCGACGGTGAGAGTGGCGCTCCATGACTTGCGCGCAACTGTCACGGGTGCCGACAAGGCTTGGACGTCGGACTAGTAATCCTCGGTCGCCGATACATAGGCCACATACTGGTGCGGGTCACCCGTGTAGAAAGCCGTCGTCACCGCACACCGGTCCCGACCACCACCCTGGTATGACCCGACGGTGCACGTCTTAACAACCTCACCCGACGTCACATCAACAATATGAACCGCATACGCGCCATCCGTATAGCGCACCTCCTGATTCACCAACGCAGCCAACTCAAACTGAGACCCCGCAGAAAACACATCAACAGACGACGTCAACGACACCGTCCACGGCGCCCGAGCCACCGTCACCGGAGCAGACTGCGCCTGAACATCGGACTCGTAATCCTCGGTCGCCGATACATAGGCCACATACTGGTGCGGGTCACCCGTGTAGAAAGCCGTCGTCACCGCACACCGGTCCCGACCACCACCCTGGTATGACCCGACGGTGCACGTCTTAACAACCTCACCCGACGTCACATCAACAATATGAACCGCATACGCGCCATCCGTATAGCGCACCTCCTGATTCACC
>NZ_JADQBF010000008.1:38764-52217 GCF_016278775.1 Demequina sp.
ATCAACAATATGAACCGCATACGCGCCATCCGTATAGCGCACCTCCTGATTCACCTCCGCAGTCAACTTGTACTGCTGACCCGCCCCAAAAACGTCAAGCGTGGTCGTCAACTCCACGGTCCACGCCGCACGCGCCACAGTCACCGGAGCGGACTCGACATCTTGGACCACGGCCACATACTCGCGAGGCCCACCGGTGAGGAACGACACTGTCGCGACACACGTCGTGCCAGATGCGCAGCTCTTCACCACCGACCCATCGGCGGTGTCCAGCAATTCGATCGTCGCGCCGATTTGCTCGACTGGAACGGACGATGTGGCCGTCAGAGTCGCGGATCCGCCGGCCTGGAACTCGGGGCTCGATGCTTCGAGCCCAACGAGGAGCGGATCCACAACCAGGGGGTTCTCGGGAGGCGGCGTCTCCTCGGCGAATGCGACGAGCCCGGTACCCGGCACTGGCGGCAGGACAGCCAAGACGATCGCAAGTAGCAGTGCAACGACAACAGAGATGCGGAGCCGAACGGCTCGACCGATCGTGGTCACTTTCCCCCCTACAGACTCGCGAAGCGGACCGTCGCGACGTCAGCGCCAGGCTAGCGGAGGAGGCGCTCGCGCGCTACAGGAAACAACGCAAGCTCTCGCCGCACCCGTTGCACCCCACCTAACGCTTCGCCCGCGGCAGCACCGCCCAAGCCAACCGGTTCCAGTTGCCGAGCGCCGCCGCCTTGCTACCGCTCACCACAAACTCGTGCCGATGCACCGCCCCGCTCGACGGCTCGTAGACCAGGAACCCATCTCCGTCCACGCCCACCAACAGCACCACATGCCGCGGCACCACCGCATCCAGCCCCCGTGCGGAGTCGCCCGACACGTACAACGGCACAGGGATACCGTCCGCCAAGGCCGCCCGCGCGTGCGTAGCCAGCGCGGCCACCTCGTCGGCGCGTGAATCGTCCACCAGCGCACCACGAAAGCGCAGCCCCGCAAAGCGCGTCTCGTTGTTGACGCGCCACGGTGGCGTCCCGTACGCCCGCGGCCACGGTGCGAGCCCCAGGCCCCGGCGCGTCACCTCGTCGTGGATGCCGAGTTGCAGCGCGTCCCACCGCTCCGCGACCGTGTGGAGTGCCTGAGTGCGCACCTCGGCGTGCAGCACCTCCGGCGGCATGTATGCGCCACTTCTGCGCCCCGTCGCGACCCACAACGCCACCAAAGGGTCGCCCATCATCAGCATCATGGCCATAGAGGCCGCGCCACACGTGGTGGGACTGACCTGAGTGGCCGTCGCGCCGCCCCACGTCACCGGCCCGGGGTCGCGGCGCGTCAGCGGATCGCGCACCAGCGCCTTAGAGTGGCGGTCGAGGGAGGACCAAGCGGCCGCGAGCATCGCGACGGCGTCAAGGGGCGCGCCACTGGCGATAGCCCGCTCCACGACGGGCGCATCGTTGCCCAGTTCCGACAGGGCCGCCTCAAGCGCCTTGCGGTCGGCAGGGGACGCGGCCTCAAGCCGCCTGGCACACACCCTGGCAAAGACGTCGGGGTGGTCAGGAGCCGCCGCCACCAGGGCGTCGGCGCGGCGCGTGGCCACCTGCGAGACGAACGCTCGGCGCCCGCCCACCGCGCGTCCAGTGCGCGCCGCGAGAGCCACCAGCGTCCACGGCACTTACGTGGCCGTCCCGATCCGATCCAGCACAATAGGCCCGCGGCCCTCACCGGACTTCTCGATGAGCACGGTGCCCTCGCCGTCGCACGCGTCCGCCAGCGCGGCCTTGGCGCGGTCAAAGCGCTCAGGGGTCTCCGTGTTGAGGGTCATGATGACGTCGCCCTTGCGGACGGTCTCACCCAGGGTCTTGTGGAGGAACACCCCGGCCGACGCTTGGACTGGGTCTTCCTTGCGGGCTCGCCCAGCGCCAAGTCGCCACGCGGCCACTCCCACCCCAAGCGCGTCCATGCGGGTGATGACGCCGTCGGACTCCGCCAGCACCTCTTCGGTGTGGGGGGCGTCCGGCATCGTCGCGTCTGGGTCTCCGCCTTGAGCGGAGATCATGCGGCGCCAGGTATCCATGGCGCGGCCGTCCTCGAGCGCCTCGGCGGGGTCGACATCGGTGATGCCAGCGCCGGCAAGCATTTCGCGCGCCAGCATGATGGTGAGCTCGACCACGTCCGCGGGACCGCCTCCGGCGAGCACCTCCACCGATTCCGTGACCTCCAGGCCATTGCCGATGCCCCGGCCAAGTGGCGTGGACATATCGGTGAGCAGGGCCGAGGTGGTGACGCCAGCGTCGGTGCCGAGGTCGACCATCGTGGCGGCCAGCTCTCGCGCCATGTCGAGGTCCTTCATGAACGCGCCTGAGCCCACCTTCACGTCGAGCACCAGCACGCCGGTGCCCTCTGCGATCTTCTTGGACATGATGGAACTGGCGATCAGCGGGATGGCCTCGACCGTTCCCGTGACGTCGCGCAACGCGTACAACTTCTTGTCGGCGGGCGCCAGGCCCGAACCCGCCGCGCAGATGACCGCGCCGACGGAGCGCAGCTGCTCGTGCATCTCCTCATTGCTGAGCGACGCGCGCCAACCAGGGATCGACTCCAGCTTGTCCAAAGTGCCGCCGGTGTGGCCCAGTCCGCGACCGGACAACTGCGGCACGGCCACGCCGCACGCCGCCACCAAAGGGGCGAGCGGCAGCGTGATCTTGTCGCCGACGCCACCAGTGGAGTGCTTGTCCGCCGTCGGCATGGGAAGGTCGGAGAAGTCAAGGCGCTCGCCGCTGGCGATCATCGCCTTGGTCCACTGTGCGATCTCGGTGCGGTCCATGCCGCGCTGCAGAATCGCCATGGCGAGCGAACTCATCTGCTCGTCCGCCACCGCGCCGCGCGTGTATGCGTCCACCACCCAGTCGATCTGGTCGGCGGTCAGGGTGCCGCCGTCCCGCTTGGTGACGATCACGTCGACGGCGTCAAAGGCCTCTGTCACTGGGTGTCCTCCAGGTGCGAACGGTTGTCCAAATGCTCAGGGCCAAACGCCCACGGCAGGATGTCCGTCATGGTCAGGGTTCCGTCTGGGCCGTCGATCAACAGCGCCTCGCCGCCAAATTCGTACAACAACTGCCTGCACCGACCGCACGGCTGCAGCGGAGTGCCGTCTGCGCCCACACAGGCGAAGGCAACCAGCCGCTTGCCGAGCGCGTCCGTGTGAAGCTTGGACACAAGTGCGCACTCGGCGCACAGAGTCAGGCCGTAGGACGCGTTTTCCACGTTGGCGCCCGTGACGATGTTGCCAGTATCGGTGAGCGCCGCGGCGCCCACCGGGTACTTGGAGTAGGGAACGTAGGCCCGCTCGCTCGCGGCTCTCGCCGCGGCGCGCAGTGCGTCCCAATCAATATCAGTCATCAGCTACTTCTTGTAGGGGATGTTCTCGGCAGCTGGCGGGCGAGACTTACCCACCAGCCCCGCGACGGCAAAGATGGTCGCCAGGTACGGCAGCATCGCCAGGAACTCGCTGGGAATCGACGAGCCGATCACGCCCAACTGGATGCGCAAGGAATCGGCAAATCCGAAGAGCAACGCTGCAAGCAAAGCACCCTTCGGGTTCCACCGGCCCAAGATCATGGCTGCCAGGGCGATATAGCCCTTGCCAGACGTCATCTCTTTGGAGAATGACAATCCGGATGCAACCGTGAAGAACGCCCCGCCCAGTCCAGCGATCGCTCCACCAAGGATGGTGTTGCGCACGCGAGTGCGATTGACCTTGATACCCACCGTGTCAGCCGCCTTGGGGTGCTCTCCAACGGCGCGCACGCGCAGGCCCCACCGCGACTTGAACAGCATGACCTGGAACACGATCACGATGACGTACATGAGGTACACGAGCGCGTTTTGATCGAAGAACACCGGGCCAAGAATCGGAATCTCCGACAGCAGCGGGATGGGCAGGCTCTGCATCGCCACGCCACCCTGGGCGCCGATCTGCGCCCCGGCCTGGTTGAACTCAGGGTTGTCGCTCAACACAGTGGAGAACAGGAAGCTCGTGATGCCGATGACCAGCACGTTGAGCACGACGCCCACCACAATCTGGTCCACCCAATACCGCACGGCGAAGAGGGCCAGCAGCGCGCCAACGAGGGCGCCGGCTATGGGGGCTGCCGCCATGCCGATGTACGCGTTGTCGGTGACCGACGCCACCACTACGGCGAGGAACGCGCCGCCAAGCAACTGCCCCTCGATCGCGATGTTGACCACACCCGATCGCTCGCACAAGGTGCCAGCCATCGCGCCGAAGACGAGCGGCACCGCCAAGAACACGCCGGAGACCAGCATGCCGGTGAGCGCCACGTTGGTGTTCTCGCGCCCCGCGCCAGACCACGTGAGGAGCGCCCCCATGAAGGCCAAGCCGAATGCGATGGGCAGCCATACGCCCACCGGCTCGCGCCGCAGCTGAGCCCACACTTGATATCCGGCAAGCGCAAACAGAATGACGGAGAGCGTGAGCGTCACGGGCTGCGACGACACCGAGAAGGCGGGGACCTGCAGGGCGTCGCCTGTTTGCGAGACCGTGAATGACGTCGAGACCCCACTCTCGGTTCCCAGGCCGAAGGCGATCAGGCTGACGAGAGCGATGACCGCGTAGCCGATCACGGCCTTCCACTGACTGAGGAGCGACCTCAGAGAGGTGGCAGGACCGGTGTGCACGGACGCGCTGACGGTGGTCATGCGGTCACCTCCTTCACGAGGCGCGGGTCAGGCAAGCGGAACAGGAACCTCACCAACGGAGGTGCGGCGATGAAGAGCACGATCACGGACTGGATGACCAGCACGATGTCGATGGGCAGACCTGCCTGCACTTGCAGCGTCGGGCCGGAGGCTCGCAAGCCACCAAAGAGGATCCCCGCGGCGACGATGCCAAGGGGCCGAGATCGCCCGAGCAGCGCCACCGTGATGGCGTCGAAACCAATCGAGCCAGCGATGCCCGTGGTGAGCGCCTTCTCGGTACCGAGCACCTGGGTGCCGCCAGCCAAGCCGGCCAACGTACCGGCGATCACCATCACGAGCACGTACGTCACCTTGACGTTCATTCCCGCGATGGTCGCGGCCGACGGGTTGGCGCCCACGGCGCGGAAGGTGAAGCCCCACGTCGAGCGCTCCATGAGCCACCACACGCCCCATGCCGCCAGCAAGGCGGCCACAAAACCCCAGTGCAGGCCAAAGGAATCGCCCAACAGGCTCGGCCATTCGGCCGTCTCGTCGATCCGTGGTGACTTGGGGTTGTCGGAGCCGGGTGCTTGCCAGGACTCGAGGCTCAGCAGCCATGCGAGCAGGTAGAGGCCCACATAGTTGAGCATGATGGTGACGATCACCTCGTGAGCGCCAGTGGTGGCCTTGAGCAGGCCGGGTATGAATCCCCACAGTGCGCCTCCGAGAATGGCCCCAATGACGGCCAGCGCCAAGTGGACTCCAAACGGCAAGTGGAACGCGAATCCCACAAAGCCGGCCATGATCGCGCCAAGGATGACCTGACCCTGCGCACCGATGTTGAACAGGCCCGCACGGAAGCCGACGCCCAATCCGAGGCCAGCGAAGATCAGCGGCGCCGAGAACGTCAGCGAATTCGTGAGCGGCTTGATGGACCCGGAGAACGAGTCCGCATGCAGGTTGTAGATCGATCCCTGGAACATGGCGACATACGCGTCAGTGATGGCCCCCCAGGCCGCCGACAACGTGTCCATGGGCCGGGAGAAGAAGTAGCTCGATGCGTCCTGAACCGACTCGTCGGCGAACACCACCAGCACCGCTCCGACCACCAATGCGGCCAGGACGGCAAGGAAGACGACGAGTCCATTGGACTCGACAACGGATCGCAACAGCGACCTGGGGTCGCCGTCGAAGCCCTGCTCCTCTGGGGCCTCCGTCTTGTTTTCGGCGGCGCTCATGCTGCTTCCTCCTGGTGTGCCCCAGCCATCATCAGGCCAAGCGTCTTGCGGTCGGTGTCCGGCGGCACGACGCCCACGATCTTGCCGTGGTACATCACGGCGATCCGGTCGGCGAGCGCGACCACCTCGTCGAGCTCTGACGACACGATGAGGACGGCGACGCCCTTGTCGCGCTCGGCCACGATTTGCTGGTGCATGAACTCGATCGAACCCACGTCCAGACCGCGAGTGGGCTGCGACGCGATGAGCAGTTTGAGTTCTCGCGACAACTCCCGTGCGAGCACCACCTTCTGCTGGTTTCCGCCCGACAGCGAGCCAGCGGACGCCTTCGAGGACGTGGTGCGCACATCAAACTGGGCGATCCTGTCCTTGGCGTTGGACTCGATGGCGTCCACGTCGATGTTGCCGCGCGTGGAGAACCTGGGATCGTCGATCAGGTCGAGCACCAGATTGTTCTCGATGGTGAACGAGGCGACCAAGCCGTCCGTGGTGCGGTCTTCAGGCACAAAGCCGATGCCAGCGTTCAGCGCCTGCTTGATGGAGCGCCCCAGCAAACGGACGCCATCGAGAGTGACCGAACCTTCTGTCGCCTTCACGGCGCCAATGATCGCCTCAACCAGTTCGGTCTGGCCGTTGCCCTGAACTCCGGCGACGGCAAGGATCTCGCCCGCGCGCACCTCAAGGGACACGTCGTCAAGGGTGGTGTAACCCAACTCGTTCACGGCGCTGAGCCCGGTCACCTCGAGGACGACGTCGCCTGGCTTCGCGGGGGCCTTGTCTACCGCGTCGGTGACGTCGCGGCCCACCATCATGGTGGCCAGTTCCGATTGACTTGCGGTCGGTTCGGCGGTGCCAACGACCTTGCCAAGCCTGATCACCGTGATGGTGTCGGCTACAGCCTTCACCTCACGCAACTTGTGGGTGATGAGCACCACCGAGGTGCCAGCGTCCCGCAACTGGCGGACGATGTCGAGCAACTCATCCGTTTCTTGCGGAGTCAGCACGGCAGTGGGCTCATCGAGAATCAGCACATTCGCGTCGCGTGAGAGGGCCTTGATGATCTCGACGCGCTGTTGCGCGCCCACCGAGAGGTCCTCGACCAGGGCGTCGGGGTCCACGTTGAACCCGAACCGTTCCGAGATCTCGAGCACCCGACTCCTGGCGGCCTCGATGTCGAGCAGGCGGTTGGACCCGAGTTGCTCATGCCCCAACATCACGTTCTCGGCGACGGTGAAGGGGTGCACCAGCATGAAGTGCTGGTGCACCATGCCGATGCCGGCCCGCATGGCGTCGCCAGGGCCCGCGAAGTGCACCACCTCGTCGTCCACCAGGACCTCGCCGCCATCGGCGTCGTAGAGGCCGAAAAGTACATTCATCAGCGTCGACTTACCAGCACCGTTTTCGCCCAGCAGGGCGTGCACGGTGCCTGGCTCGACCGAGAGGTCGATTCGGTCGTTCGCCACGAAGTCACCGAACTTCTTGGTGATCCCTCGCAACTCGAGTTTCACGTCGAGACCCTTCTGTCATGGCGTGTGAGCGGCCTCATTGCCGCTGACATGCACAGTGAAGCACGAGGGGCGTGCCACGGGGTAACCGCGGCACGCCCCTGGTGCTACTTAGTGCTGTGCTAGCTGAGTCTTAGCCAGCGGTGTTGGGCGTGATCTCGCCCGCGATGATGCCGTCGGTGAGCTCCTGCAACTTCGCCTCGATGTCAGCCGAGATCGCGCCATCGGCGAACGGGGCAACGCCCACTCCGCCGTTCTCGAGCGTGCCCGAGTAAGGCTCGTAGGAGATTCCGGCGTCGGAAACGCCCTCACTGATCGTGTCGTACACGGCGTTGCCGATGTTCTTCAGGATCGAGGTGAAGATGATGTCCGAGTACTCGGGGAAGGTGACGGTCCAGTCGGCGTCCACTCCCACGATCCAGGTGCCGCCAGCTGCCTGTGCTGCGGCGGCTGCGCCGCCACCCACGGGACCGGCCACGGGCAGGATGATGTCCGCGCCCTGGTCGATGAAGCCCTGGGCAGTGGTCTGACCCTTGGACAGGTCGCTGAAGTCACCGGTGAAGGCACCGTCGGCGCCATCCCAGCCAAGAACGTTCACGGAGCTGCCGGTCTCTTCGTTGTACGCGTTAGCGCCAGCGAGGTAACCATCCATGAAGATGCTGACGGACGGGAAGTTCATGCCACCGAAGGTAGCGATGGTGCCCGACTCGGAAGCCGACGCAGCGGCGTAGCCAGCCAGGTAGGCAGCCTCGTCCGTCTGGAACGTCAGCGGCTTGATGTTCGGAGCGTCAGTGGTGCCGTCGAAGTCGTTGTCAGCCCAGTCGTCGACGATCGCGAACGACACGTCGGGGTTGGCAAGTGCCGCCTCAACGGTGGCGCTCGACAGGGCGAAACCGACCGTGATGATCAGGTCGCACTCTGCCGCAACCATGGCCTCAATGTTCGGCATGTACTGGTCGACGCCCTCCGACTCTGCGGTAGCCACGTCGATGCCGAGGTCAGAGGCAGCCTGCTGCAGGCCCTCGAAGCCGGACTGGTTGAAGGAGCCGTCGTCAAAGCCTCCCTCGTCGGAGACCATGCAGGCCTTGTAGTCGATCGTCTCTACCGGTGTCGTCTCAGTCGCTGAAGTAGTGGGGTCAGCCTCTTCTTCTGGGGCGCTGGAGCACGCGGCGAGCGCGAGCGCCGACACTGCGGCAATCGCGCTGAAGCGCAAGGTGTTCTTCATGAGTTATTTCCTCAATTCTGCGGCCTGTTCCACGCCAGGCCTGTGCGTTATTCCCATGCTACGCGGGAAATGTCACGCGCTTGCGTGGGAACGTTGCCATTCGGCAACGAAACGGTCACAACCGCTGGTTATCGACCAGTTTTGACGCGTTCTTGACCTGCTGAGCAGCGGCTCTTGTGGTGACCAAGAGGGCGTCGCCCGAATCCACGACCACCGCGCCAGGGATGCCGATGACCACCACTGGCCTGTTTCCACCCACAACGACCGCCCCCGGCGCATCCTGCACGGCGGTGACGCCCCCTCGATCCACCACAATCACGCCATCGGCGCGAGGCGTGAGAAGCCCGGCAAGCGAGTCGAAGTCGCCCACATCGTTCCAGTCGAGGTCGGAAGGTACCACCGCAACCCCGCCTTGTGCGGCAACGGGCTCAGCGATGGCGTGGTCGATCGCAATCTTGGTGAGCGTCGGCCACCACTCGGCCAAAGCGTCGTCGCGCCCTGGACCATCCCACGCGGCAGCCAACTCGCGCACTCCCGTGGCAATGCCCGGCTGGAGGCTCTCGAGGTGACCCAGCAGCACGTCGGTGCGCATCACGAACATGCCCGCATTCCAAAAGTAGCGACCCGTCGCGATGAAGCGTTCCGCGGTGGCGGCATCCGGCTTCTCCGTGAACGCCGCCACCTCGCGAGCCGTGTCCCCCAACGCACCCCCAGCCTCGATGTAGCCAAATGCCTCGGACGGCCCGGTCGGCTCGATGCCGATCGTCACCACCTTGCCGGTGCGCGCCACCGCGACTGCCTCGCGTACTGCCGCCTCAAATGCGGCGGGCTTGCGAATCACCTGATCGGCGGCGAAGGACCCCATCACGATGGGGCCGTGGCGGCGCTCCAGAATCGCGGCTGCGAGCGCGATGGCCGCCATCGAGTCGCGGGGGCTCGGCTCCGCCACCACGTCCGCCTCCGTGAGCGACGGCAACTGCCCGGCAACGGCGTCGGCGTGGCGCGCCCCCGTCACCACCATGGTGATGTCGGCGAGCGGCTGCACCCGATCGAGGGTCGCCTGAAGCAGCGTCCGCCCCTCTCCCAAGAGGTCGAGAAGGAACTTGGGACGGTCGGCGCGCGACAGCGGCCACAGGCGCGACCCGACACCCCCGGCGGGTATCACAGCGGCGAAACCGGGGATCGCGGTCGCGTCTGGAGGAGTAGCACTCATGAGGGAAGTCTAGGATGGGAGGCATTCGCTTCGAAGTCCCAACGAAGGAGAACCCCGTGTCGTCGACGCCGACGCTCTATCGCGGCCATGAGGGCATGTGGATGTGGATCGTCCACCGTGCCACCGGCGTAGCCATCTTCTTCTTCCTGCTGGTGCACGTGTTGGACACCGCCCTGGTGCGCGTCTCACCAGAGGCCTACAACGAGATCATCGGCAGCTACAAGACGCCGCTCTACGGTCTGGTGGAAGCAGGCTTGGTCGGCGCCATCATCCTGCACGCCTTCAACGGCTTGCGCATCATTGCGGTGGACCGTTGGACGTGGGCGCTGCGCCACCAGAAGTTCCTGGTGTGGGTGGTGTGGGGCATCTTCGCGGTGCTCATGGCCGGGTTCCTGCCCCGTCACCTCGGCAACGTGTTTGGAGGCGAGTGATGGCCGCCCCCCAACTCAGTCACCCGCTGCCTTCCACGCGCAAGCGACTGACGCCCGCTCGCCGGTGGTGGTGGATCTTCCAGCGCGCGTCAGGCGTGCTGCTGGTCGTCCTGATCTTCACCCACCTGGTGGTGAACCTGGTGCTGGGCGATGGCGTCAGCCAGATCGACTTCGCCTTCGTGGCTGGCAAGTGGGCCGCGTGGTACTGGCAGTGGATCGACTTCACGATGCTGCTGCTGGCCATGCTCCATGGCGCCAACGGGATGTCGTACCTCATCAGCGACTACGCCCGCTCCAAGCGCAGCCGCGTCATCCTCAACGCCCTGCTCGGGACGGCCACCGCCGTCATCATCGTGCTCGGCACGCTCGTGATCTTTACGTTCGACCCATGTCCCCAAGACGCAGACCCCGGTCTGCTCCCCAGCTTCTGTACCGAGGTAGGTAGATGACCAACCACGAATACGACGTCGTCATTGTTGGCGCCGGCGGCGCTGGAATGCGCGCGGCGCTCGAAAGCTCCCACCGAGCGCGCACCGCCGTGCTCACCAAGCTCTACCCGACTCGCTCGCACACCGGCGCCGCGCAGGGCGGCATGGCCGCGGCACTGTCGAACGTGGAGGACGACAACGCCGAGTGGCACGTCTTCGACACGATCAAGGGCGGCGACTACCTGGTTGACCAAGACGCCGCAGAGATTCTGTGCAACGAGGCCGTGGACGCGGTGCTCGACCTCGAGAAGATGGGCCTGCCGTTCAACCGCACGGAGGACGGCCACATCGATCAGCGCCGCTTCGGCGGCCACACCCGCAACCACGGCGAGGCCGCCGTGCGCCGCGCCTGCTACTCGGCCGACCGCACCGGTCACATGATCCTGCAGACGCTCTACCAGCAGTGCGTCAAGCAAGAGGTGGAATTCTTCAACGAGTTCTACGTGCTCGACTTGTTGCTCACTGGCGACCCTCAAGGTGCCGCACCTGGCGCGGAGGTGGCCGTGGCAGGCGTGGTGGCGTACGAGCTCGCCACAGGCGAGATCCATACGTTCCGCGCCAAGGCGGTGATCTTCGCCACCGGCGGCGCAGGCAAGGTGTTCAAGACCACCTCCAACGCACACACCCTCACGGGCGATGGCATGGGGATCGCGCTGCGCGCTGGCCTGCCGCTCGAGGACATGGAGTTCTTCCAGTTCCACCCGACGGGCCTCGCCGGCCTGGGCATCCTGCTCTCTGAGGCCGCGCGCGGCGAAGGTGGCATGCTGCGCAACTCGACGGGCGAACGCTTCATGGAGCGTTACGCACCCACCATCAAGGACCTCGCGCCGCGCGACATGGTGGCGCGGGCCATGGCCAACGAGGTGCGCGAGGGCCGCGGCTGCGGGCCCCACAAGGACTACGTGTTGCTCGACCTGACCCACCTCGAGCCTGCACACATCGACGCCAAGCTGCCTGACATCACCGAGTTTGCGCGCACCTACCTTGGCGTCGAGCCGTACACCGAGCCCGTTCCCGTGTTCCCCACGGCTCACTACGCCATGGGCGGCATCCCCACGAACGTCACCGGGCAGGTGCTGCGCAACAACACCGACGTGGTGGCAGGCCTCTACGCGGCAGGCGAGTGCGCCTGCGTCTCCGTTCACGGCGCGAACCGCCTGGGCACCAACTCGCTGCTGGACATCAACGTGTTCGGCCGCCGCGCGGGGATCGCCGCCGCCGAATATGCCGTGGCCACGGCGTCGGCGCCCGCCTTGCCGGAGGCCGCCGCTACTGGAGTCGCCGGAATGGTCGAGAAGCTGCGATCCTCCGTGTCCGGCGGCGGTACCGAGACCGTCGCTGGCTTGCGTCGTGAGCTGCAAGAGACGATGGACCGTAACGTCCAGGTGTTCCGCACCTCGGAATCCCTGACGGAGGCGGCCGCGCTCATCGCCGACGTCAAGGCGAGGTACCAGAACGTCGCCATTCACGACCGCGGCCAGAAGTACAACACAGACCTTCTCGAGGCCGTCGAACTGAGCTTCCTGATCGAGTTGGCCGAGGTGGTCGTGGCAGGCGCACTCGCTCGCGAGGAGAGCCGCGGCGGCCACTACCGGGAGGACTTCCCCACCAGGGACGATGCCAACTACCTGAAGCACACCATGGCCTACGCCTCTGACGAGGGGGTGCGCTTGGACTACAAACCCGTGGTCATCACCAAGTACCAGCCCATGGAACGGAAGTACTGAGATGACCTCCGTGGAAGAAGCGACCGCAGAGGTGGGCGACATCCCCGTCATGCAAGTGACGCTGCGCATCAAGCGCATGAACCCAGAGGGAGTGGGCGACCACGCCCCTGGAGAGGACTACTGGGAAGAGTTCCACATCGAGGCTCACGCCACCGATGGAGTGCTCGATGCCCTCCACAAGATCAAGTGGGAGCAAGACGGCACGCTCGCGTTCAGGCGTTCTTGCGCGCACGGCGTGTGCGGCTCCGACGCCATGCGCATCAACGCGCGCAACCGTCTGGCCTGCAAGACCCTGCTGAAGGACCTCAACCCTGCCAAGCCCATCCTGGTGGAGCCCATTGCTGGGCTGCCGGTGGAGAAGGACCTGATCGTGGACATGGAGCCGTTCTTCGCCTCCTACCGCGAGATCATGCCGTTCCTGATGACCAGCGGCCCCACGCCGGAGCGCGAGCGGCTGCAGTCCCCAGAAGAGCGAGCGAGGTTCGACGACACCACCAAGTGCATCATGTGCGCCGCGTGCACCACCGCCTGCCCCGTGTTCTGGACAGACGGTCAGTACTTTGGCCCGCAAGCCATTGTGGGTGCGCACCGGTTCATCTTCGACTCTCGTGACGAGGGCCAGTGGGACCGCCTCGAGATTCTCAACGACAGGGCGGGCGTGTGGAAGTGCCGCACCGCCTTCAACTGCACGGAGGCGTGCCCCCGCGGCATTGAGGTCACCAAGGCAATCTCAGAGGTCAAGAGGGCGCTCACCACCGGCGAGATCTAGGTCAGGCGCCGGGAGGTCTCGCCGCATCTGCGGTGTGGGTTTCGCCGCGCCGACCACAAGTCACAGCCACAGACCAGCCAGTCGCGGAGTACGAGGCCATACGTGCGCGGACCCTCGTCAGGCTGTGACTTCGGTGCGGGGAGGCGGGCTGCGCCGCGGGGAGGCGGGCGG
>NZ_JADQBF010000083.1 GCF_016278775.1 Demequina sp.
CGCAGTCGTCCTTGCCGTCGGAGCCCTCGCGCTGTTGCGCCTGCCCCGGGGAACTCGCCGCGCAGACTCGCCCGACCGCTAGCTCGCGTCGTCCGTTGGTGGCTCAGGGACGAAGTCGACACCCGTCTCCTTGCGCTGCTCAGCAGGAATCGGTGCGGGAGCGGACGTGAGCGGGTCGAAGCCGCCGCCTGACTTGGGGAAGGCGATGACGTCGCGGATCGAGTCGTAGCCGCCCAACAGCATGACCACGCGGTCCCAACCCAAGGCGATGCCTCCGTGGGGCGGAGCGCCGAACTGGAACGCGTCGAGCAGGAACCCGAACTTCTCTTGGGCCTCCTCCTCGCCGATGCCCATGACCTCGAACACGCGCTGCTGCACGTCGCGACGGTGGATACGGATCGAGCCCCCGCCGATCTCGTTGCCGTTGCACACGATGTCGTACGCGTAGGCCAAGGCGTTGCCAGGGTCGGACTCGAAGGAGTCCATCCACTCAGGCTTGGGGCTCGTGAAGGCGTGGTGCACTGCCGTCCACGCGCTCGAGCCGAGCGCCACATCGTCGTCGTCCGCCTTGACGGGCTTGAACAGCGGGGCGTCGACCACCCAGACAAACTCGAAGCGCGACTCGTCGATGAGGCCCACCCGGCGGGCGATCTCGCCACGCGCCGCTCCCAGCAGGGCTCGCGACGCGTCGGCCTCGCCTGCCGCGAAGAAGATGCAGTCGCCCGGGTTTGCGCCCACGGCCCCGGCGAGGCCAGCAAGTTCGGACTCCGACAGGTTCTTGGCGACAGGTCCGGCGAGCGTCCCGTCCTCGCCAACGAGCACGTAGGCGAGCCCGCGCGCTCCGCGCTGCTTGGCCCAGTCTTGCCACGCGTCGAGCGTCTTGCGCGGCTGGCTCGCTCCCCCGGGCATCACCACGGCGCCCACATACGGCGCTTGGAACACCCTGAACGGCGTGTCCTTGAAGTACTCCGCCAACTCCGTGAGCTCCAACCCGAACCGCAGATCGGGCTTGTCCGAGCCGAACCGCGCCATGGCATCGGCGAACGTCAGCCGCGGGATCGGCAGCGACACCTCGTAACCGATGAGAGCCCACAACTCGCGCACGATCTGCTCGCCCAGCGCGATCACGTCGTCTTGGTCCACAAAGGACATCTCGACGTCGAGTTGGGTGAACTCCGGCTGGCGGTCGGCGCGGAAGTCCTCATCGCGGTAACAGCGCGCGATCTGGTAGTACCGCTCCATGCCAGCGACCATGAGCAGCTGCTTGAACAACTGCGGCGATTGAGGCAACGCATACCAGGAGCCCGGAGCCATGCGGGCAGGCACCACGAAGTCCCTGGCACCCTCCGGGGTCGAACGCGTCAAAGTTGGCGTCTCGATCTCGAGGAAGTCGTGCGCATCAAGCACCCGACGCGCGGCCTGGTTGACCTTAGAGCGCAGCACCATTGCCTCGCGCTGGCGCGGGCGCCGCAAGTCGAGGTAGCGGTGCTTGAGCCGGGCCTCTTCGCCAACGGTGACGTGCTCATCGATGGGAAAGGGCGTGGGGGCTGACTCGTTGAGGATCACCACGTCCTTGACGTCGACTTCGACCTCGCCGGACGGCAGGTTGGGGTTGCTGGAGCCCTCAGGGCGCATCCGCACCTCGCCCGTCACCTGGATGACGTACTCAGTGCGCAGCGAGTGTGCGATCTCTTCGCGCAGCACCACTTGAGCGAAGCCGGAGGCGTCCCTCAGGTCGATGAACGCCACCCCACCGTGATCCCTGCGCCTGCCCACCCAGCCTGACAGGGTGACGGTGGCGCCTGCGTCGGCGGCACGGAGGTTTCCGGCGAGGTGGGTGCGCAGCACAATCGGCCTTTCGTTGAAGCGTTGTCATTCCAAGGTTGTGGCTCACCGCAAGGGAGCACGGGCCAGTCTAGCCGCGGACGACGCGGGGCCTGAGGTCGTCGGCAGGCGGCATCCAAGCGTCGGCGTCGGCGGGGACTTGGTCGCCTGACCGGATGTCCTTTACTTGACCAACGCCGACCTCGCCGTCCTCGCCGTCGCCAGGGAACCACACATACGGTATGCCGCGCCTGTCCGCGTACTGGATTTGCTTGCCGAACTTGGCGGCGGTTGGCGACACCTCGCACGCAATACCGCGGGCGCGCAGCCGTGCGGCGATGCTGTCCGAAAGCGGGCGGTTGGCCTCGTCGATCACCGCAACCAGCACGGCACTGGGAACAGACCTGGTCGCGACCAGAAGCTCCCGCGACACCAATCGCGACACCAGACGCGAGACACCGATCGACATGCCGACGCCGGGGAATCCGCCACCGGCCACGAGCGAGTCGTAACGGCCGCCTGAACAGATCGACCCCAGGTCCTCGTGCCCGTCGAGCGTGGTCTCGTACACGGCGCCCGTGTAGTAGTCCAGCCCCCGCGCGATGCTGAGATCAGCCATCGCCGTGCCAGGGACAGCGGCATTGACCGAATCGATGAGCGCGACCAAGGCGTTGAGGCCCTCGCCAAGAACGGCCTGGGCACGCTCATCGCCATGGGTCGGTGTGGTCTCCCACAGGTCGAGAACCGCCTCCCTGAACGACGAGTCTGGCGACTGGATCTTGGCGAGTTCCAGGATCGCCGTGGCGGCGTCGTCGCTCACGCGTTGGCCCTCAAGCTCCTTGGCGACGCCATCCGGGCCGATCTTGCCCAGTTTGTCGACAGAACGCAGCGCGGCTGCGACGCCCTCAATCCCCACCCCTCGATAGAAGCCCTCCACGAGCCTGCGGTCGTTCATGCGCATGCGTGCCGCTGGCAACGGCAGGGCGGCAAGCGCTCGCGCCATGACCACGGCCACCTCTGCCTCGAGGTGCGCTGGGAGGTTCTCCCTGGCGACGACGTCGATGTCCGCCTGGTAGAACTCGCGGAAGCGGCCCTCTTGCGGGCGCTCGCCCCTCCACACCTTTTGGATTTGGAATCGGCGGAACGGAAACTGCAGCTGACCTTGGCGTTCCTCCACGTAGCGGGCGAAGGGAACGGTGAGGTCAAAGTGGAGGCCGAACTCGAACTTCTCGCCGCCCCGCCGGCGCAGCATGTACACAGCCTTCGACGCCTCCGCCTCGCCGCCGAGGCGGTCGAGCGGCTCGACTGCGCGCGTCTCGATCTCGCCAAAGCCGTGAAGAGCGAACACGTCGCGCAGCGTGTCGAGCACGAACGCCTCGACGATGCGCTCAGAAGGTGACCACTCGGGGAATCCGGAAAGGGGCGCTAGTCGCGACATGGGCCCTATTGTTCCATCCGACGGCACGTACACTGTCGCAGACCTGCATCGATACTCTGGTACGCCCGGATGGAGACCATGACGACCAGCAAGAGCGCCCGCGCAGCAGCGGAGCGCAAGCGCGCGGCAAAGCAGGCCGCCCTCGCGCAGCGCAAGGCCGCTGCGCGTCGTCGACGCACGATCTGGGGGCTCGGGACTCTTGCGGTCATCGCGGCGGTGGGCTTGTGGATCGCGATTTCCGCCAACACCGGAGACGACGACGCTTCCCTGGGCGACAGCAACGGTCTCGCTCCCGCCCCCTCGCTGGCGCAGTCGCGCGCGTGGGACGTGACGATAGAGACCAACGTGGGCACTATCGAACTGTCGCTCGACGGCGAGGCCGCACCTCAGGCCGTGGCCTCGTTCGTCTCCCTCGCGAACGATGGCTTCTTCGACGGCACCGATTGCCACCGGCTCACCACCGCGGGGATCTACGTGCTGCAGTGCGGCGACCCTACCGGCACCGGCACGGGTGGCCCCCCTTATAGATTCGGCCCGATCGAGAACGCTCCCGGCGATGACTTCTACCCCGCGGGAACGCTTGCCATGGCCCGCGGCATGGATGACGCATCGTCCATGGGAAGCCAGTTCTTTGTGGTCTACGAAGACTCCACCATCCCCTCTGATGAGGCCGGCGGGTACACCGTGTTTGGCACTGTGACCCAAGGTCTCGATATCGTGAGGTCGATTGCCGAAGGTGGCACCATCACTGGTGACGCCGATGGCCGTCCAGCCCTGTCCGTCATCTTCACAAAGGTCACCGCCTCATGACGCCCGCAAAGCCCCGGCCCATTCCTCGCCCCAAGGCGCCCTCGCCCGCTTCGCTGGCCGCACACGCCACGCACCCGGTGAAGGTCCCTGTGGTGGATGAGATCACCCCAGCTCAGATCGCCGCAGCGAGCAAGTTCGGCGCGGTGGAAGGCGACCAGGTCGTGGTGATCGACGGTGACAACCGCACACCCGTCGGGCCAGCCGCGGGCGACGAGCCACTGACGCCCTATGCAAAGGCCTTCATCGAGCTCGCCGCGGCAGTGGAGCGATTCCACGCCCGCCTGGTCGGTGCCGAGCTCGGCCCCAAGGACATCGACGAGTCCCTGACGAACCTGCGCTCGTCGCTCGAGACGCCCACGGTGGTGGGCAACCTCGCCGCACTTCGAGCCCGTTTCGGGATCGTTGAGGCCGAGGCGAACGAGGTGGCGGAGAGGGTGCGCGCCGAGCGCGCCGCCGCCCGCGAAGAGGCCGCCAAGGCTCGCGAGGCGATCGTGGTCCAAGCGGAGGAGCTCGCTGCAAAGCCGGTGGAGAAGGTTCACTGGAAGAACGACACTGCCCGCATGCGGGACCTGCTCGAGGAGTGGAAGGAGGCTCAGCGCACCGGTGCACGCATGGCCAAGGAGGCCGAGCGTGCGCTCTGGAAGCGTTTCACGCACGCCCGTTCCACCTTTGAGAAGGCACGCAAGGTGCACTTCGCCATGCTTGACAAGGAGAACTCTTCCGTCGCAGGCGCCAAGGAGGAACTCGTGGCCCGCGCCGAGGCGCTCGCCGAGTCAACTGATTGGGACTCTACCGCGCGGCAGTTCAAGCAACTCATGGACCAGTGGCGCGGCGCTGGCAGGGGCCGGCGCAGCGTCGACGATGCCCTGTGGGCTCGCTTCCAGGGGGCTCAAGAGAGCTTCTTCACTGCCCGCCGTGCCGCCGCGGAGCAAGAAGAACAGGCTCTCGCTGGCAACGTGCCCGCCAAGGAAGCCGCAGTCAAGGACGCCGAAGCCCTGCTACCCATCAAGGACCTCCGCGCCGCCAAACGCGATCTGCGCAGCATCCAGGACCGCTTCGATGGTGCTGGCGAGGTGCCACGCGGCGATGCCCAGAAACTCATTCGCCGCATGTCGGCTGTGGAGAAGGCGGTTCGGGAGGCCGACCAGTCAGCCTGGACGACTCGCAACCCTGAGGTCGAGGCGCGCGCCACGGGAGCGGCCGCTCAGCTTCACGCGGCAATCGGCGAACTTGAGCAGCAACTCGACGAGGCGAAGGCCGCGAAGGACACCCGGAAGGTCAAGGAGCTCACCGAATCGCTCGCCGCGCGCAAGGCTTGGCTCAAGCAGATCGAGGCCCTCGCCAAGTAGGGCGCGGCACTCCCCCGTTGTCCACAGATCCGCAGTCTGCCCCCTAGGGGCGGGCTCGCCGCGCCAGAATTGTCCTCATGCTGGTGGTGCGTCGTGACGATGTGGGCGCGGCGGCGCTCGCACGGATGCGCCGGGCTGGAGTAGTCAGAGCCCTCACCGACGACGCCGGAGCGGCCCCCAGCCCCGTGCCATGGACAGTGGCGCGTGCCATCGCGCTCGCCGCGTGGATCCCGCGAAAGGCCGCCGCAACGGGGCTCGCGGCACTATGGGTACACGGCCTCACGCGTGACGCTCTCGCCCCCGCTCACGTCGAGGTGGTGGTGCCGCGCGGTGCCCACCCTGATCCGCCGTCGGGTGTGGCGAGCAGCAGGTGGTCGTTCACCACTCATCAGACCGTGTACTCGCGGGCCGTGCTGGTCGCAGGAGTCCGCATCGCTCGCCCGGCCGATGCCGTCGCTTCGGCGTTGCGCACCGCGAGACTCGCGGATGCGATACCGGCCGCTTACCGAACGGTCGCGTCTGGGCTCGCCACTACGCAACAGCTGTATACGGCCGTCTCAGGCCCTCAGTCGGCAGACGCGCGCTCCAGGGCGCAGCACGCGCTGAGGGCCGTCCAGGAGGCCCTGGAGGCCTCTAGAACGAATGGTGGCGGCGTCCGCCGGTGACCCGGCGAGCGTCGTACACGCCGTCAATGCGGCGCACCGCGCTCAGCACGGCGCCCAGGTGCGAGGGGTCCGCCATCTCGAAGGCAAAAGTGTTGAGGGCCACGCGGTCGTTGTTGGTGGACACGTGCGCGCCCAGGATGTTGAGGTGATGATCAGACAACACTTGCACCACGTCGGACAGGAGTCGGTTGCGGTCGAGC
Source organism: Demequina sp. (assembly GCF_016278775.1). Classification (GTDB taxonomy): domain Bacteria; phylum Actinomycetota; class Actinomycetes; order Actinomycetales; family Demequinaceae; genus Demequina. The sequence goes on from NZ_JADQBF010000083.1 coordinate 6,287, forward strand.
GCCTCAACCTCGATCTGCACCAAGAATGTCGAGTCGGACGCTCCCGACCACTGGACGTCAACCAGTCGCTCAGACTGATCATGGAGCGCGAGCATGTTGTCGCAGTCCGCCCTGTGCACGCTCACGCCTTGCCCGCGCGTCACGAAGCCCTGGATGGGGTCTCCCGGCACGGGTGTGCAGCACTTGGCAAGCTTGACGACCACGTCGCTCATGCCGTTGACGGTGACTCCAGGGTCCCCACGACGCGCCCGCTGCCGCGTCCCTGGGCGCGTGATCTCCGTGATGTCCTCGTCGGCGCCCTCCTGGCCGCCAACGGCCTCGACCATGCGTGCCACGACATCGCCCGGTTGCGCCTTGTGCTCGCCAATGGCCGCATACAGATCGTCGACGTCCTCGTAGTGCATCTCCTTGGCGAGGGCAAGAAGCGTTGACTTGCTCATGAGGCGCTGCATCGGCAAATGCTGACGGCGAATGGCGCGCGCGAGCATGTCGCGACCGGTCTCGACCGACTCTTCGCGGCGCTCGCGCGTGAACCACTGCCTGATCTTGTTGCGAGCCCTGGTGGACTGCACAAACTCGAGCCAGTCGCGCTTGGGGTGAGCGTTTTCGTCTGACGTCGTGATGATCTCGACGGTGTCGCCGTTATCGAGAGTGGAGTCGAGGGGCACGAGGCGGCCGTTGACCTTGGCTCCCACCGTCTTGTGGCCCACGTCCGTGTGGACGGCGTACGCGAAGTCAACGGGGGTGGCGCCTTGCGGCAGTTCGAGCAACTTACCGCGCGGTGTGAACACGTAGACCTCGGCACGCGAGATCTCACCGCGCAGGGAGTCCAAGAAGTCGCTGGCATCGGCCGTCTCTTGCTGCCAATCCGCTATCTGGCGAAGCCACCCCATGTCGTGCGCCATCGCTGGCACCTTTTCGCCGCGCGCATTTTCCTTGTAGCGCCAATGGGCGGCGTAGCCGTACTCTGCCCGCTTGTGCATCTCCCAGGTGCGGATTTGCAGCTCCACTGGCTTGCCTTGCGGCCCGATCACTGTGGTGTGCAGCGACTGGTACAAGTTGAACTTGGGCATCGCGATGTAGTCCTTGAAACGCCCAGGTACCGGCTGGAACCGTGCATGCATGGCGCCCAGTACCGCATAGCAATCGCGCACCGATTCCACCAGAATGCGCAAACCCACCAGGTCGTAGATGTCATTGAGGTCGCGGCCTCGCACAATCATCTTCTGGTACACGGAGTAGTAGTGCTTGGGCCGCCCAGAGATCTCGGCCTTGATCTTCTGAGCCTTCAGTTCCTTCGAGACGTCCTGACGCACCTCCTCAAGCAGCTTGTCGCGCTCCGGCGCGCGGTCAGCGACCACCTCAACAATCTCTTGATAGATCCTCGGATACAGCGTGCGGAACGACAGGTCCTCAAGCTCCCACTTGATCGCGTTGAGGCCCATCCGGTGCGCGAGGGGCGCGTAGATCTCAAGGGTCTCCTGGGCCTTCCGACGAGCCGACGCTGGCGAGACGGCGTCCCACGTGCGGGCGTTGTGCAGGCGGTCAGCGAGCTTGAGCAGCAATACCCTGATATCCCGTGCCATCGCGACCACGAGCTTGCGCACCGTCTCGGCCTGAGCGGCCTCCCCAAACGTCAGCTGGTCCAGTTTCGTGACCCCGTCGACGAACGACGCGACCTCGTCACCGAACTCTTGGGCGATGTCCTCGAGCAAGAACGGCGTGTCCTCGACCACGTCGTGCAGCAACGCCGCGACGATCACCGTGTCAGGCAGCCCAAGCCCGGCGATGATCTCCGCCACGGCGATGGGGTGGGTGATATAGGGCTCGCCGCTCTTGCGGAACTGGCCGTCGTGAGCCTGCTCGGCCACCGCATGTGCCCGCTCGATGAGCGCGGTCTTGGACCGCGGATACATGCGGCGATAGGTCTCCAGCAATGGCGCAAGCGCGGCCGGATCCTTGGCGACTCGGCGAATGCCGAGCAACCTGGCCGAGTCGGAGTCCGCGCGGGTTCCTGTCACGCGGTCCTCCTCTCGACTATGAAGGGCCCATTCTACTTGCGGCGCTTGCGCTTCGGTTGCGCCGCGGTGCCCTGGTGGTGACCTGGAGTGAGCGCACCCACGTGAACCGAACCGTCTGGGCGGATCACGTCGGACTGGCCACTCTCACGCAACGCCAGCACGGCCTCGGTGTGTTCCTTGATGCGCGCCTCGTTGCCCCGCAGCGCCACCTCGAGTGGCGTCGCCACGAAGATCGACGAGTAGGTCCCCACTGCCATGCCGACGAACAACGCCAGGGCGATGTCCTTGAGCGTTCCGGCGCCCAACAGGTACGAGCCGAGGAACAGGATGGCGGACACCGGAAGCAGGGCGACAACGGACGTGTTGATCGAGCGCACCAGCGTCTGGTTGACGGCGAGGTTGGCCATCTCCGCGTACGTGTAGCGGTGTTGGGTGAAGATCTCGGAGGTGTTCTCACGCACCTTGTCGAAGACCACCACGGTGTCGTACAGGGAGTAGCCCAGGATCGTGAGGAAGCCGATCACGGAGGCGGGGGTCACCTCGAAGCCAGACAGCGCATAGATCCCGGCGGTGAAGAGCAGGTCGTGGCCGAGCGCCACCAGCGCTGCCGCGGCCATGCGCCACGCGCGGAAGTACAAGGTCATGACGACGGTGACGAGCAGCAGGAAGATGACAAGGCCCTGGATCGCCTTGCTCGACACCTCCTCACCCCATGTGGGGCCAATGAAGGACGAACTGACTTCCGTCTCGGCAACGCCGTAGGCCTCGGCGAGGTCCGCGGCCAGATCATCCACCCTGGCCTGCTCGAGTTCGCCAAGTTGCACGCGAATGCCGTTGGGCCCCACCTGCGCCACGCGCGGCTCCTCGGCTGGCAACGCCTCGGTGACCACGTCCACGGCGATCGTCGTGTCAGTGTTCTCGACGCCGGACACCGTGTACTCAGTGCCGCCACGGAAGTCGATGCCGGGGTTGAGGCCCTTGACGAGCAGGATCAGGAGCGCGAGCGCAATGAGCACGCCGCTGACAAGGAACCAACGCTTGCGTTGGCCGACAATCGAATACGTCTTCTCACCGGAGTGGAGGCGGTTGCCCCACGAGGAACGTTGCGCCATGACTACTCCTTGTCCTGGGTGCCTGCGGCGGCGCGGGCCTGTGCGGCCTTGCGCTCTGCCAGCGTCGGCGCCGATGATTCTGCCCCTGCCACGCGGCCGCGCCCCTTGTACATCGTGTCCCTGCCGAGTTGCCTGGGATCGAGGCCGGAGAGTCGGTGACCCTCGCCGAAGAACTTGGTGCGTGCCAACAACGCAAGCACGGGGTGCGTGAACAGGATGACGACGATGAGGTCGACAATGGTGATCAGGCCCAGGGTGAAGGCGAACCCTCGCACGCCTCCGACCGCCAGCATGTAGAGCACCAAGGCGGCGAGGAAGGAGATGGCGTCAGACGCGAGGATGGTGCGCCTGGCGCGTTTCCACGCATGCTCCACGGCGCTCGCGAGGGAGCGCCCCTCCCTCAGCTCGTCCTTGACTCTCTCGAAGTAGACGATGAACGAGTCCACGGTGATACCGATGGCCACGATCAGACCGGCCACGCCAGCGAGCGACAGTCGATAGCCAAGTCCCCACGACAGAAGCGTGATGATCGCGTACGTCATGCCGCCTGCGACGAGCAGTGAGCCGACGGTGACCATGCCGAGCGCGCGATATTGGAACATCGTGTAGATGACTACGAGGATGAGGCCAATCGCGCCGGCCAGCATGCCGTTGCGCAGTTCCTCTGCACCCTTGGTGGCCGAGATGACCTGCTCCGACTGCACCTCGAGCGTCAGCGGCAACGCGCCGAACTTGAGTTGGTTCGCCAGTTGCTGAGCCTCGTCGAGAGTGAAGGTGCCGGTGATGGAGGCCTGCCCTCCTGTGATGGATTGCTCGACGGAGGGGGCCGAAATCACCACGCCGTCAAGCAGAATGCCGAACTGATCCCGTGGGGACGGCAACTCAGCGATCCGCCCCGTGGTGTCGGCGAACACAGAGCCGCCACCACCGGTGAAGGACAGCCTCACTTCGTACTTGCCGGGAAGGACCGTTCCGAGTCGGTTGAGCTCTGGGCCCGCTGACGCGGTGTCGATGTCCTCGCCGGTGAGCTCCACGGGGCCCAAGATGTACTTGAAGGTCCCGGAGGCGTTGCACGTGGCGAAACCTGCGTCGGGGTCTCCCAAATCCCCACCGGTACCGGTCAGGTTTGCGGGATCGAAGCAGTCGAGCGCGTAGTACTCGGCCAGGAGGTCTTCCGTGATCCACGTCATGTCGGAGGGGTCCGTCGGCTCCGTCGCCACTGGCGCTTCGGCGGGCTCGGGGCTCGGGGTGGCGGACGTTGTCTCGCTCAAGCCGGTCTTCACGTTCGCGACCTCGCTCGCGGGGGCGGCCTCACCTGCGGCGTCCGCTGACGGGCTGGGTGTGGGATCTGAACCGGTCGCCTCGTCTGGAGTGGGACTCGTTGTCGGCTCGACGGTCTCCGTGCCGGGGTCGAGCGACACCGGGGCCGGGTCGCCCTCCATTAGCACCGGGCGGAATTGCAACTGTGCGGTGCGGCGCACCAGGTCGAGCGTCGCCTCATCGGGCTTTCCGGGGAGGGCCACCACGATGTTGCGGTCCCCCTGAGTCGAGATCTCGGCCTCTGCCACGCCAGTGGCGTCCACACGCTTGCGGATGATCTCCACGGCCTGGTTGATATCGGACTCGTCGATCTGGGAGCCGTCCGTCGTGTCCGCTTGCAGGATGATTTGCTGACCACCAGCGAGGTCGAGCCCGAGCCCTGGAGTGGGTCCCGTCTTGTCGGTGAAAACACCCACGCCCAACAGACCGAACAGGATCACCAACAGTGAAGCCAGCCACATGAGTGATTTGCGGGCGCCTGAGACAGCTGATGACACGCGATTCCTACGCTTTCCTAATGGATGTGGCTACCGAACCGTGCGGGCGGCCCACGCGATTCTAGGCGAGTTGGTGGGGCGCCGTCGAATACGAGACACCGCCCGGCACCGTCAGGACTAGTCGAAAAGCCTGCTGCCACCCTCGTCACGGGACGTCTGTCCCCCGCCTTGGCCGCCGTGCAGCACCACCCCGTCGGGCGGCGTCAGGCCCAAGTGGGCCCATGCGTCGGCTGTCGCCGCGCGCCCGCGGGGGGTGCGCGCCATCAGACCCTCACGCACCAAGAAGGGCTCCGCGACCTCCTCGACCGTTTGGGACTCCTCACCCACAGAGACTGCCAAAGTGGAGAGGCCCACGGGCCCGCCCCCAAAACGGGTACACAGGGCACGCAGCACCGCACGGTCGAGGCGGTCTAGTCCACGCTCGTCCACCTCGTACACCTCAAGCGCGGCGCTCGCCGCACCCATGTCGCCGGAGCCATTTCCGTGCACTTGAGCCCAGTCACGGACCCGCCTGAGCAGACGATTGGCGATGCGCGGTGTGCCGCGCGACCGCGAAGCGATCTCGGCCGCGGCGTCGGCCGCCAAGGTGAAGTCCAGCAAGTGCGCGGAGCGGGTGACGATGCTCGTCAGGTCGCTCGGTTCGTAGAAGTCCAGGTGTGCCGTGAAGCCGAAGCGGTCCCTCAGTGGCGCGGGCAGCAGTCCCGCCCGCGTGGTCGCGCCCACCACGGTGAACGGCGGCAGGGTGAGCGGAATCGACGTGGCGCCCGGTCCCTTGCCTACCACCACGTCAACGCGAAAGTCCTCCATGGCCAGGTACAGCATCTCTTCGACGGGGCGCGCCAGGCGGTGGATCTCGTCGACGAACAGCACGTCTCCGTCCTCGAGCGAACTCAGGATCGCCGCCAGATCCCCTGCGTGCTGAATGGCCGGGCCCGATGTGATCCGCAGCGACGCGCCCAACTCCCCCGCCACGATCATGGCCAGGGTGGTCTTGCCCAGGCCCGGGGGCCCTGACAACAGGATGTGTTCCGAACTGCCCTCTCGCTGTGTCGCCGCGCGCAGAACGAGGGCGAGTTGTTCGCGCACCACTCGTTGGCCCACGAACTCCTCGAGGCTTCGCGGCCGCAGCGCCGCCTCTGCCGAGCGCTCAACCGCGTCTGCATCAACGCTCGTGACCGCGGCGACGTCGCCCATCAAGGGCTCAGGGGATTCCTCAACCACGCGAGCCTCCCAGGGATTGCAGGGCCGCCCTCAACGTCGTGGCAACGTCGTCTTGGGTGATCGGCTCGGGAGCGACCTTCTCCACCGCAGCCGCGGCCGCCCTGGCCTGCCACCCCAACGCCACGAGGGCATCGGCGACCTGCTCGCGCTCGTCAGCGACGGCGGGGTGCACCACGGCGTCTTCAGGAAGGCTCAGCCTTCCGCCGAGCTCAAGCATGAGCCGCGCCGCGACCTTGGCGCCGACTCCTGGGACCTTCTGCAGCGCCTTGACATCGCCAGCGGCGATCACCGCCACGAGCGTGTGCGGCGCGTGCACGGCCAGTAGCGCCAGCGCGAGCCGCGGCCCCACACCCTGCACCGATTGAAGCGTCTCGAACATGTCGCGCTCGTGAACGTGTTCAAAGCCGAACAGCGTCAACGAATCCTCTCGCACCACCAAGTGAGTGGCCAGGCTCGCTTCTTGCCGCACATGGAAAGTCGCGAGCGTCGCGGGCGTGGCGAGGATGCGGTACCCCACACCGCCCACATCGAGCACGAGCGCGCTCGCACCCACATGAGTGACGGTTCCCGTTAGTTGCGCAATCACACCGAGTCCTTCGAACGCTTGTACGAACAGAGTAGGTGCGCCGCCACGCTCAGCCGCGCCGACGCGCCGCCTTCTCAGCCTCCGCCCACGCCCGTTGAGCGGTCGTCTTCGCAGTGCCCGCTCCCCCGGTTGCGCTGTACCTCAACGCGTGGGTCAGGGCAATCGCGAGGGAGTCGGCGGCGTCGGCCGGGGTCGGCACCGCGTCGAGACCCAGCAGCTTGACGACCATGAACCCCACCTGGGCTTTGTCCGCCCGGCCGGAGCCCGATACAGCAGCCTTCACCTCAGACGGCGTGTAGAGCGCCACGGGAATGCCCCGGCGGCGCGCGGCCACCATCACGAGCCCGGAGACCTGCGCGGTGCCCATAACGGTGCGGACATTGTGCTGGGCGAAGACGCGCTCCACGGCCACCGCGTCCGGACGATGCTTCTCCAGCGCGGCCTCGATGGCGTCAGCGATGACGACGAGGCGGTCGGCTGGCTCGGCGTCGGCAGATGACGTGACCACGCCCACGTCCACCAGGCTGACGGATCGCCCCGGCCCCGTCTCGACGACGCCGAGGCCGCACCTCGTGAGACCAGGGTCGACGCCGAGGACGCGCACGCGCTACTCGGAAGCCTCTGCGAGAACCTCGTCAGGCGCGTCGAAGTTGGCGAAGACGTTCTGGACGTCGTCGCTGTCCTCGAGCGCGTCGATAAGGCGCAGCATCTTGCGGGTGGTGTCCACGTCCGTCTCGACCTTCATGGACGGCATCCACGTCACCTCGGCCTGCTCGTAGTCGATGTTCGCGGCCTGCACCGCCGTGCGCACCGCGACCACATCGGTCGCCTCCGACACGAGTTCAAAGGCCTCGCCAAGATCGTTGATCTCTTCCACACCGGCCTCGAGCGCGGCCTCCATAAGGTCGTCTTCCGTGGCCCCTGCGTCCTTGGTCACGATCACCTGGCCCTTGCGGGAGAACAGGTAGGACACTGAGCCAGGGTCCGCGAGAGTGCCGTTGTTGCGCGTGAGCGCCGTGCGCACCTCCATGGCCGCGCGGTTGCGGTTGTCCGTGAGGCACTCGATCAGCATGGCCACGCCGCCGGGGCCGTAGCCCTCGTACATGATGGTCTCGTACTCGGCCGCTCCGGCCTCAAGTCCGGAGCCTCGCTTGACGGCGCGATCGATGTTGTCGTTGGGCACGGACGACTTCTTGGCCTTCTGAACGGCGTCGTAGAGTGTCGGGTTGCCAGCCAGGTCTCCTCCGCCCACGCGGGCGGCGACCTCGATGTTCTTGATCAGCTTGGCAAAGAGCTTGCTGCGCTTCGCGTCAACGACCGCCTTCTTGTGCTTGGTGGTAGCCCACTTAGAGTGACCGGACACGTTGCTCCTTGACGTCGGGAATCGCCGTACAGTCTAGGCCAGCCGCGGCGTCTGGCTCTCTCTCAGTCAAGCGCGCCCACCACGGCGAGTGCGATCGCCCCGATCAGCGCGGCCCACAGAAAGCTCGAGAGGGTGCCCACAATGAATCGCTCGGCGGCTCTGCTGGCCGCGTCGCCCGTGCCCCCGCGTAGCTCCGGATAGCGCCCCAGGCCCTTGACTGCGATCACCACCGCGATCGCCTCAGGATGACCGGCAAGAATGCCGCCCGTGATGGCCAGTCGCTCAAGAACGCCAATCCACATGCCGCCGCGCAACAGTCCTGGGGCCTCGACATCTGGTCCGACGCGGCCCAGGAAGGCCCCGACGACCCACGCCCCCGCTGCCGCCGACACGCTCAGCGCGACGACTGACACTGCGATCCACACCGCTACGCTCATGCGTTCCCTGCCCCCTCGTCGACCTCGTGGAGTAGCGCGATCGCCACCGGACGCGCCCTGCGTTCCTCGTCCAGCATGGCAGACGCGATGCGTTGACTCACCGCTTGGGTGGAGATTCCGAGCGTCGCCGCGATGTCGCGCTGGGTCACGCCTGGCTCAAGCAGGTCGTGTACTTCCCAACCAGCAGCTGAGCGCCTGCGGACCACCGAAGCGAGCAACTGAAGCAGTGCCGTGGCGGACTCCTCGTGGCCCTCGTGCCCTCCCGCGACCACCAGCGGGACGGGTTCTCCCCTGCCCCGCGCGCGCTCGACGGCTCGCCGCGCGTTGATGAACGCGGGCCCGGAACTCGCGCGGGCCGTGGTACGCAAGGGTTCGTTCACCGGTCCAGCGCCGATGCCGACTGCCCAGGATGCGCGCCGCATCAGTATCAACGACAGGTCGACTGCAGCCTCGGCCGTACCCAGCACCGCCTGGACCTCGTCCCCTACCGTGCGCTCGGGCGGGAGAAGCACATGGTCTGACCACGCCGCCGCCCATGGCTCGAGGGTGGCGAGAAGCGCGTCCACGCGGTCGCCGTGCTGTGTGGAGCGTCGCTGGTCTGCCGTGATGACGAACATAAATCAATGCTAGACCCTTGATACGCATACATCAAGCCTGGACCCTTGATGTCGCCATATCAAGGTGAGGGGCTTGTTCAATCAGGAACGCCGGAGGTTGCCCCGCCGTCTTGTTCCGCTGGCAGCCGGACGCCCGACGCACGCAACTCGAGCTCCGCGAGTTTGCGGATGATCGCGGGGTCGCCAGCGCGCCACTTGCCCGCTACGTCGGCATCGATACGGGCGAGCGCGCCAAGCTTCTGGTTGGCGATCGCGCGCAGCGCCAGCAGCTCGGTGCCCGCGACCTGCAGCGCCATGTTCCTGGCAGTGGAGGACCTTCTGACGAACCGCAGTCGCGGCACCAGCCAGAACACCAGGATGGTCACCACAGGCAGCACCGCGAGCCCGAATCCCAGGCCGAGCGCAAGCTGGTGAACTGCCTCCTGCTGGGACACTCCCGCCGACTCGAGTTCCGCGCCAGCCGCAGAGGCAGCGTCGAATGGTTCCCGGATGCCGCCGCCGATGAACGGCACCCCGCCCAGGGTCTCTCCGATGTCCGACATGGTGCCGCGAATGCCCGCCCCAGCGGTCTGCATCTTCTCGCCATACACACGCAGCTCGGACACGAGCCGGTAGAGCTCGACGCCGAGCCACACCCACAGCATGATGCTGATCAGCGCGAGCGCGTCGAAGAGCGCCTGGCGCATGGCCCGACCGGGGTAGTCAGAGTAGATCTTCATGGCCCCATCATCACGCACCAGGGCGCGGTTGCGCCTAGCGGGCGAGGTCGATGAGGAGGGCATGCACCCTGTCATCGTCAGAGATCTCCGAGTGAAAACTCGTGGCGATCGCGTTGCCTTGACGCACCGCTACGACGGCGCCCCCGTGCGCCTCGTCGATCGCAAGCACCTCGACGCCCTCGGCCCACGACTCGACCCACGGCGCGCGAATGAACGTGGCATGCATCGACGAACCGTCCGGCATCCACGTTAACTCCACCTCTGAGGAGTCGACCTGCCTCCCAAAGGCATTGCGCCTCACCGTCATGTCGATCGCGCCAAGAGTGCGCTGCCCTTCGATCCCGCCGATGATGTCCGTGGCGAGCATGATCATTCCCGCGCACGTGCCGAGCACTGGCAGCCCGCCTGCAATGCGTTGCTGCAAGGGCTCGAAGAGGTCGAACGCGCGCAGCAACTTGTCGATGGTCGACGACTCTCCGCCGGGGATGATGATGCCGTCGACCGAGTCCAATTCGGCCGCGCGCCTGACCCTCACGGACTCCACGCCCAGTCGCTCCAGGGCCGCCTCGTGCTCGCGCACGTCACCTTGCAGCGCCAGCACTCCGATGCGCGTCATTCGTACGCCTCCCCCAGGCTGATGAGCGTGCCATCCCAACCAGTGAACACATCCCACGCCTCGCGCAACTGTTCAGGGAACACCTCGATGCTGGAGTGCTTCAGCTCGTGTTGAGTCAGCCATGCGATCTCGTCGATCGTCTCTTGCTCGTCTGCCGTCCACGAGAACGCCGCAGCCGGGCCGGCGTCGGCGTCCGCAAGGCGCGCCACAAAGAAGTACTCGTGTTGCACATACGGGCGACTCATGAAGTCGAAGTACGCGGTGCGCTCCCACACGGGGCCGATGAGCTCCTCAGGGGTGACCACGTAGCCGGTCTCCTCTGCCAACTCGCGCGCCGCGGCCTCCCGCAGGGTCTCCGACCCCTCCACGCCTCCACCGGGCGTGAACCACCACGACCTGCTGGGGAGGTGGGGATCATGGCCGCGCAACGCCAACAACTTTCCGTCCTCAGACAGCAAGAGCACGCGGGCGCCCTCCCGCTCGACCTTCCCTGTGCGGGGCGCGCTACCAGCCACGCTCTGCGAGGCGATGAGGCTCTGGGACGTCGTCCACATTGATGCCCACCATGGCCTCGCCCAGGCCGCGCGACACCTCGGCGATCACCGACGCGTCGTCGAAGAACGTGGTGGCCTTCACGATTGCTTTAGCACGCTCGGCCGGGTTGCCAGACTTGAAGATGCCGGAGCCGACGAACACGCCCTCGGCGCCAAGCTGCATCATCATGGCCGCGTCGGCGGGCGTTGCGATGCCACCGGCGGTGAACATCACGACGGGAAGCTTGCCGGTCGCGGCGATCTCCTTGACGAGCGGGAGCGGGGCCTGCAACTCCTTGGCGGCCACGTAGAGCTCGTCTTCCGGCATGGCAGTGAGCGCCCTGATCTGCGAGCGAATCTTGCGCATGTGCGTGGTGGCGTTAGACACGTCGCCCGTGCCAGCCTCGCCCTTTGACCGGATCATGGCGGCTCCCTCTGAGATGCGGCGCAACGCCTCTCCCAGGTTGGTCGCTCCACACACGAAGGGCACCGTGAAGTTCCACTTGTCGATGTGATTCGTGTAGTCGGCTGGCGTCAGCACTTCCGACTCGTCGATGTAGTCAACGCCCAGGCTCTGCAGCACCTGAGCCTCGACAAAGTGGCCGATGCGCGCCTTGGCCATCACGGGAATCTGGACGGCGTCGATGATGCCCTGAACGAGGTCTGGGTCGGACATGCGGGCGACGCCGCCCTGAGCGCGGATGTCGGCTGGAACGCGCTCGAGTGCCATGACGGCCACTGCGCCTGCGTCCTCCGCGATCTTGGCCTGGTCGGCGGTCACCACGTCCATGATGACCCCGCCCTTGAGCATCTCAGCCATGCCACGCTTGACGAGGTCGGTGCCGACCTGCGGGCTGACGGATGCGGGGGTGTCACTCATACTGGGGTTTCCTTCGCTCGTTGGGGGAAGAAGCTTGCGTCAAGTCTAATGGCGTCGCGATACGTCTCTTCGATGCGGGGCACGACTTGGTGCCAGTCGAAGGTGCCTGCCCGCAGTCGCCCGCGCTCGGCGAGCGCTGCGCGACCCACTGGGTCATCGAGCAAGGCGCACACTTGCGCTGCGAGACCCTTTGCCTCGTTGACGGGGAAGAACGCGGCGCACTCCTCGCCGTCGTCCGCCGTGGCGACGTCGCGGAAGGCAATCAGGTCGCTTGCGACGACGGCGGCTCCGGCGGCCATCGCCTCGACCAGCACGATGCCGAATGACTCCCCGCCCGTGTTGGGCGCGCAGTACACGTCGACAGAGGACATGAACGACGCCTTCCGCGCCTCGTCGACTTCGCCGACCACCTCTGCCCCTCCGCGCGCAATACGTGCCGCCACCCGGTCGGAGAATCGGCCCGCCACCAAGAAACGAGCCCTGTGGTGGTGCTCCCTCACGAGCGGTATGGCGGCGAGAAAGTCGTCGAGACCCTTGCGCGGCTCATCCATCCTGCCAAGAATGCCGACGGTGGGAGCGTCGTGCGTGCCCGTCCACTCCTCCCGCGCTTGCGCGTTGAAGTAGGCAGAGGTGTCGACTCCATTGGGGATGATGTGGGTCGCTTCCACGCGCAGGTGCTCCTTGACCGTGCGTGCCGCTGACGGCGACACCGCAATGCGCGCGTCGAGCTCCTCGAAGCCAGGCTTGATCCAGGGCTTGCCCAGACGCATGAGTCGCGAGGCGTCGTTCGAGGTGTGGAACGTCCCGACGGTGGGTCCTAACCGGGCCCACATGGCGATGACGCTGAGCGACGGCGCGCCCGGCTCGTGAAGGTGCACCACGTCGAAGTGGCCATCGGCCATCCACCGCCTGACGCGCGCGGCCGCGACCAGCCCAAACGTGAGCCTGGCCGTCGAGCCGTTGTAGTGAACGGAAAAGGACCTGCCTGCCGACCGCACGTATCCAGGGAGGCCGTCGTCAGCGGCAGAGGGCGCCAATACGGACACGTGATGCCCCCTGCGAATCAGCGCCTCCGCCAGGTCGATGACGTGCAGTTGTACTCCGCCTGGCCTGTCCAGCGAGTACGGGCACACGATGCCAATGCGCACCTACGCCTCCACCCATCCGAATCGTTGGAGCATATGCCAGTCCTCCGGATGTGCGGCGATCCCGCGCGCGAGCGACTGCGCCCATGCCTGAGTCATGGTCACCACCTTGTCACTACCTGTGAAGTCTTCTGGCAATAGGACCTCACCGAAGGTCAACACGATGCCCCACCCCGACTTGGCTGCCCGCCTGCGCTTGCCCTTCAGACGCTCGTAGCGGACCGACACCGGCAACAGCGCCGTGTGCGCCGCGTGCGCCAACGCCGCCGGGCCGGGAGCGACGCGCACGGCGCGGCCCCACATCGAGACCTCCACTCCGCTGCCTGACAGGTCACGGTCGCTCAGGAGGCACACAAGCGTGTGCTCGGACTTGGTGATGCGCAAGAGTTGACGAAAGGTAGAGCTGCCCTCGTGGCCAAGAATCTGCATGCCGAGGTTCTCGCGGAACGCCACGAACTCGTCGTACACGTCGCGCGGCTCTAGCACCTCCGCGACGGCGGTGACCTTGATGATGTTGCGGCAGGCGTAGGCGCCGATGAGGTCCCAATTGCCCGAATGACCGAGCGCAGCGACCATGCCGTGCTCGCGCTCGAATACCCACTCGATCTCCTCGAAGCCCTCCAAGCGCACTCTCGCATCGATGACGGCGCCGCTCATCCGCGGCAGCTCCAAGACGTCGGCGTAGTACCTCGCGGCCGACGCCATGCCCCGCCTCGACAGGCGTCTCAAGGCGCGACCCTCAAGCCCCGTCACGCGGTGGAGGTTCTGCTCGAGGCGTCTTGCTGGCTTTGCCTTCCGCGCCCATCCGTACATGGCCACAAGCCAGGCGGCCGCACGGATGACGCTCACTGGCAGGCGCCGCGACACCCGCCACGCGACGACGAAGGCGTTCATCCTTTGGTGGTGCGGTCCGCAGGCGCGGAGGCGACGGGGTTCTCGCGCGCTGCGCGGTTTTCCTCCCTTTGCACCTTCACCACCGACCAGGTGCGCTGGCCCACAGTGAAGGCCGCTGCAGCCGCGAGCAGCCACAGCGTGACGGTGAGAACCATGAGCGGAAGACCCAAGCCCACAAGGCCGGTTGCGGTGAGGCCGATCACCAGCCGGTCGGACCGCTCGGCGATGCCGTTGGCCGTCTCAATGCCGAGGCTTCCCGCACGCGCCTTGGCGTAGGGAACGAAGGACCCGAGAGTGAGACACATGAGTGCGGCGAGAGCAGTTGCTGGCTCGTCGACGCGAAAGCCCCACACGAGCGCGCCAAAGATGGCGGCGTCAGCCACCCTGTCGAGCGTGGAGTCCAGGTAGGCGCCTAGCCTGCTGCTCTTTCCAGACAACCTGGCCATCGTCCCGTCGAGCATGTCGGTGATGACAAAGAACGTGATCACCATGACGCCCCAGAACAGCGCGGACCCGCCACGCGGAAGGAACACGATAGCGCCCACGACCACTCCGATGGTGCCCACGATCGTTACCGCGTTCGGGTGCACTCCCGCCTTCACCAACGCACTCGCTGGGGCCCGCCAGATTGCGGCCATCACGGGCCGCAGTTTGCCAAACATGTGTTCTCCTCGTTGCACCGCTAAGCGGTCTTTGACCACGCCTCACTGACGCGCTGCCACGTGTCATCCAAGAGTTCAGGCAACGCCTTGGTACGTCCAATAATGGGTAGGAAGTTCGAGTCCCCTACCCAACGCGGCACTACGTGCTGGTGCAGGTGTTCGTGAATGCCAGCGCCGCCGGTCTTGCCCTGATTGATACCAATGTTGAATCCCTGGGTGCCCGTGAGCCCCTGCAGCACTCGCATGCCCGTCTGGGTCAGAGCCGCGATCTCGTCGCGCTCCGCGTCGGTCACATCCGTGTACCAGCCTATGTGGCGGTAAGGGCAGATCATCAAGTGGCCTGGGTTGTACGGGTACAGATTGAGTACCACGTAGCAGGTCTCGCCCCTATGGACGATGAGGTGGTCGCGGTCGTTGTCTTCCGGCGACTTGCACAGGGGACAGTGATGCACGCCGTCCATGTCGGGGCGATCGGTAGCGTTCCTCACGTACGCCATGCGGTGCGGCGTCCACAAGCGTTCGAAGCCGTCTGGCTCGCCGCCCATCTTGTCCGCATCCGCCTGCTCCACCATCAGACTTGAGCCCTCGTCCGAATGGCCTCGACGATGCGAGCCACGGCCGCGTCGACCGGAACCTGGTTGTCTTGGCTGCCGTCGCGAAAGCGGAAAGACACCGCGCCAGCGTCGGCGTCGTCGCCGCCAGCGATGAGCACGAACGGCACCTTCTCCTTGGAGGCGGTGCGGATCTTCTTGGGAAAGCGTTCGTCGGAGGTGTCTACCTCGACGCGCACACCCTTGGCTCTCAGTTGCGTGGCGACGTCCTGGAGGTAGCCATCAAAGGCCTCCGCCACAGGGATCGCCTTGACCTGGACGGGTGCGAGCCACACGGGGAACTGGCCAGCGTAGTGCTCCGTGAGGATGGCAAAGAAGCGCTCGATCGAGCCGAACAGCGCGCGGTGAATCATCACGGGGCGCTTTCGAGAGTTGTCTGCGGCCGTGTACTCAAGCTCGAAGCGCTCCGGGAGGTTGAAGTCCAACTGAATGGTCGACATCTGCCACGACCTGCCGATCGCGTCGCGGGTCTGCACGGAGAGCTTGGGCCCGTAGAACGCGGCGCCTCCTGGGTCCGGCACCAACTCAAGGCCGCTCGCCTCACCTACCTCGCGCAGCGTCTGGGTCGCCTCTTCCCAGATATCTTCTGACCCCACCGACTTCTCTGGATTGCGGGTCGACAGTTCGAGGAAGAAGTCGTTGAGCCCGTAGTCCTTCAACAGGTTCAGCACAAAGTTGAGCGTGGTGGTGAGCTCGTCCTTCATCTGCTCGCGGGTGCAGTAGATGTGCGCATCGTCCTGGGTGAAGCCGCGCGCTCGAGTCAGTCCGTGCACCACCCCCGACTTTTCGTTGCGGTACACCGTGCCGAACTCGAACATCCTGAGCGGAAGTTCGCGATAGGAACGCCCGCGCGACCTGAAGATCAGGTTGTGCATGGGGCAGTTCATGGGCTTCAGGTAGTAGTCCTGGCCCTGCTTGGTGACGTTGCCCTCTGCGTCGCGCTCCTCGTCCATGTGCATGGGCGGGTACATGCCGTCCGCATACCAATCGAGGTGGCCGGACACCTGGAACAGGTTCGCCTTAGTGGCGTGGGGCGTGTAGACGAACTCGTAGCCCTCCTCGATGTGGCGCCTGCGCGAGTAGTTCTCCATCTCCATGCGGACGATGCCGCCCTTGGGGTGGAAGACGGCCAGGCCGGAGCCGATCTCGTCAGGGAACGAGAACAGGTCCATCTCGGCGCCAAGCCTGCGATGATCGCGCCTCTCCGCCTCCGCGAGGCGGTCCTTGTACGCGAGCAGCTCCTCCTTGGTGGGCCAGGCGGTGCCGTAGATGCGCTGAAGTTGGGGGTTCTTCTCGCTGCCGAGCCAATACGCGGCGGCCGAACGCATCAGGCTCCAGCCGTTGGCCAACACCTTGGTGCTCGGCACGTGAGGACCGCGGCACAGGTCCTTCCACACCGTCTCGCCTTGGCGGTTGAGGTTGTCGTAGATCGTGGTCTCGCCCGCACCCACCTCGACGGACACTCCCTCGGCGCCGTCAACGCCTGCCGCCCTGTTCAGCAATTGGCACTTGTAGGGCTCGCCGGAGAGTTCCGCTAGAGCCTCGTCTTGAGTCACGACGCGGCGTCGGAACGTCTGGCCCTCCTTGACGATGCGCTGCATCGCCTTCTCGAGCGCCTTCAGGTCCTCGGGGGTGAAGGGCTCGGCCACGTCAAAGTCGTAGTAGAAACCGTCGGTGATGAAGGGGCCCACGCCCAGCTTCGCGTCCGGCCTCATCTGCTGGACTGCCTGCGCCATCACGTGCGTCGCGGAGTGCCTCAACACGTTGAGACCCTCAGGCTCCGACACGAGCACGGCCTCGACGGCGTCATGCGCCTGGATCTCCCGAGCCAGATCGCGCAGTTCACCCGCAATGCGCATCACGACCACGTCGCGACGATCGCCATACAGGTCGAGGCCCGTCGTGCCCTGTTCGACCTGACGCTCGACACCGTCAATGGTCGCGTTGATGCTCGGCACGTGAAGTCTCCTCGGGTTGCGTGAAACGCGGCGCGCGCTCCCCGACGATGCTACCGACCCGGCGCCCTCGTTGAAGACTCATTGGCCGGAGGGTTCGCCAGGCGGCCCCGACATGATGAGTGGGCGATACTGGGATCGAACCAGTGACCTCTTCCGTGTGAAGGAAGCGCGCTACCCCTGCGCCAATCGCCCTGAAGCGGACTCAATACTAGCGGGTATTGAGCCGCACGTGTCACACGGTCGCACGCGTCCGCGGCGGTGGTGGGTCGTGTTCCACGTCCGCGTGAGACTCATACAACTCCCCCACCCTGCGCAGCAAAGGGCCCTCACGCAAGTCCGCGCCATCGAGCCACACGACGGGCGCAAGGCCCCGAGTGGAGGAACTCACGGCGGCAAACGCGTCGCCGTGTCTGACCTCGTCGAGAACGGCCATCTCCAGCTCGCCGGGCGCCGCCACACGCACCGGCATCCCGGCCTTGGCCCCCCACTCAAGCACCAAACCTCGAGTAATCCCCGCGAGGCAACCAGACGATAGCGGCGGCGTGACCACCTCTCCACGACGCTCGATGAACACGTTCGATCCGGTGCCCTCGCACAGGTATCCGAACGTGTTCGACATGAGGGCCTCGTCGGCTCCCTGCTTGGCCGCGAACTGCGCCATCACCACATTCTCGGCATACGACGTGGACTTCACTCCCGCGATGGCGGAGCGCTCGTTGCGTTTCCACGGAGCTCGCACTGCGCGGCACGCGCCCGGCGCGCTCCCGGGGCCACCCCAGATGATCACGTTGGGCTTCCCCGTCCCTCTCACCGAGCCCATAGGCCCCGGCCCTGACACCACGGTGATACGCAAGCGCGCGACGTCCGCCGGCTCGGCCTCCAGCACCTCCCGGATGCCGCTCCGAACAAAGGGGATGTCCACAGCCTGCATGCCCATGCGGTCAAGCGAGTACTGAAGCCTCACGAGGTGGCGGGTGAGAGCGAAAGGATCGCCGTCCCGCACCGCAAGTGTCTCGAATACCCCGTCGCCAACGGTGACTCCGTGATTCCCAGCCTGCAACACGGGCGCGTTTGCGGAATGGAGGGTTCCATCGACCCACACGACCGCGCTCATGTCGTCATTGTGTCGGCAGATGCCAGGGCAATCAACCTTCTAGCCTTGAGTTCCGTCTCCGCCCACTCGCCAGCGGGATCCGAACCCCACGTGATCCCAGCACCAGTGCCGAATCGCAAAGTGCCGCCTTGAGCGTCGTCCCACCAAAACGTGCGAATCCCCACCGCGAGTTCTGCCCGTTTTCGATCCGCGTCAATCCACCCGATCGCGCCGCAATACGGACCGCGCTCAGCGGTCTCCTCGCGCTCAATGATGCGCAGTGCCGAGGACTTGGGCGCGCCGCTCACGGAGCCAGGCGGGAACGTCCCGTCGAACATCGCGCGCCACAACTCATCGGTCCAGTCGTACTCGGGTTCGAGCCGGGAGGTGACCGTCGATTGCAGGTGAGACAGTCCGGGGAGCTCGTGGTGTCCCAGCAGTTCCGGCACCTCGACGCTTCCCGGGGTGGCGGTGTGGGAGAGATCGTTACGGATCAGGTCGGTAATCATGACGTTTTCCGCGGTGTCCTTGTCGAGCATCCGCTCCCCCGGGGCCGCAGTTCCCTTGATGGGGGACGACGCCACGGCGTCGCGGTCGACGCTGAGGTACAGCTCTGGCGACGCGGAAACGACCCAACAGCCGGGCCATCCGTCCGACGCCGGGACGACGATGCGGGCGGCGTGGCGGGCGGGATTGCCCTTGGCGAGCACATGGGAAAGTGCGACGGCGTCCGGGCCGGGCGGCTCGGCGGGCAGCGGAGCGTCCAGGACGCGGCACAGGTTCACCTGGTAGACGTCTCCTTCGAGAATGTCCCGACGAATCGCCCGCACGCCGCGCACGTACTGTTCGCGGTCCAGAGAACTGGACCAGTCGGTCGCGCGCGGGCCGTGCCATGGTCGCGAGTGTTCCGTGTCCTCCTCGGCACTCCGACCGCGCTCCACATCGGCCATGCGCCACGCGTCAATGCGACCCTCGAAGGTGCCGACAACCACCCAGAAGCCGCCTTGCGACAGGCGATGCCCCTCCACACGCGCGTCCACGTGCTCGACAGGACGTGTCGCCCTCACCCCTCGAAAAGCGGCGCTACCTAGCCGCCTGGGATCCTCGCGCCATGTCATGCGTTCACGCTACTGGCCCGGCCATATCGGCGCCGTGCACTGCGTGTCGTGAGTTGGTAATCGCCCGTGGGATGGGCTACAGTCAATCCTCGTTCAAGGCGTCAAAACCTTGGTACGCGGACGTGGCTCAGTTGGTAGAGCATCACCTTGCCAAGGTGAGGGTCGCGGGTTCGAATCCCGTCGTCCGCTCGGTGGTAGGCGCCCTCGGGCGTCGGCCTGGCGGTGGAGTGGCCGAGAGGCGAGGCAGCGGCCTGCAAAGCCGTCTACACGGGTTCGAATCCCGTCTCCACCTCGCATGGGGCGATTGGCGCAGCGGTAGCGCGCTTCCCTGACACGGAAGAGGTCACTGGTTCGATCCCAGTATCGCCCACCATGCATGACCACCCCGGGCAAGCCCCGGGGTTGCTTTCTGTTCGGCGCCATGTAGACCGGCGCGACACCAGCGCTAGAGCCGCCGTGCGGCAATCACAAGGCCCTCTGCGGCCTCGCGCAGCGCGGCGGACTCGAGCGTGAGCGCCAAGGTAGCGCAACGCTGCGCGAGCCTGTCGAGGTCGTTCATCTCCGTCAAGCCAGCGGACAGCCGACTGTCGATCGGATCCACCAGCGCCCCAAGCCGCTGCGACACGCCAGAGCGCACCACCACATGCCTCCAATTGGTGAGCATCCGCTGGAACGACATCAGCGCCTCATGGGCTTCGTGAATGGAGGCCACAACCTGCCCGAGTTCCTCTCGGACGCGTTGACTCATCACCTCGCCCTGCCGCACCGAGGCTGACACGGTTTCGCCCAAGAGGACGACCGTGCCTTGAGGGTCGCCCACCGATGACCCCGATGCGGCGTCGCGAGCAAACGTCAGGGCCATGTCGTTGTGAAGCACCGACAGCGCGAGGCTGGCACGCAGGTCGAGGACGATTCCGCGCACCTCAGCAAGCAAGGGGGCCAGAGGGGCAAGATCTTTGCGCGCCGTCACAGCGAGAGACAGCGCCGCTTGCGCGGTCTTCGCGGCCGCCGGTGCGGCTGTCCCGACCGTGGCTGCGGCATCGGCAGCCGCCGCCGCCGCGTCCTCCAACCCCTCCAGGGTCACCACAAAGGCCGCCTGAGCGCTGTCCAGGCTCGCTGCCACCTCCGTCGCGTCTTCGTATCTCGCCCGCAGTGTCATCAACTCTCTGTCGACGGCGCCAATAGCGAGCACCACCTCGTGGAGCGGCTGCCCCGGCGCAGTGGGCGGAGCATGCGGAGGTGCAAGCCGTCGCCGTTCGTCAACCTCCGCTGGCACCACCGCACGAATCACGTCGTCGTAGGTGGGAAATCCCAACGCTGCAAGCCTGGCGCCGAGATCCTCTGCCCCTTGCGACGCGGCCTGAGCCCTCGGCATACCGCCTCGACGCCACTTGTTCTCAAGCGCCCGAGTATGGGCGTAGGCCCTGGACACCGGCTCCCACAAGTCGGGCCGCGTGACCGCGCTCCTCACGGAGATGAAGCCCTCACTCAGGGGAGTGACGGTCGAGAAGGTCAGGTAGTAGGCGCCATCCCTGGCCAGATTCTGGACGTAGCCCATCATCGATTGGCCCGCCAAGAGTCGCTCCCACATGATGTGGAAGACGGCGCCCGGCATGTCAGGATGCCGAATGATGTTGTGCGGCTCCCCCACCAACTCATCCTCCGCGAACCGCGACAGCTCCACAAAGGTCGAGTTGACCGTGACGATCATTCCGCGCTTGTCGGTAGTCGAGAAGAAGATCTGATCAGGCGTGTAGTCGCGGCGCTCACCCGTCGGTTCGACGCGCTTGACTGCCATGAATCTCGATCCCTTCCTGACCCGGCGACGCGGAGCCTTCGCTCACCATCCGCACCTTAGCCCGAATGGGGCTCGTAGCAGCGCAAGGGCGTGCTGGCGCGGACCACTTCTGAGCGATTCAGGACGACACATCGCTCGTGGGCTGCACCCACCGTGGCCTCACGAGGCAGAGCCGGAGGCTTCCCCGCGATTGTCAAAGGGCTTGGTCCCGCAGTGCAGCGCGACGACGCCTGCCGTGAGGTTGCGGTGAGAGACCCCGGTGAATCCAGCAACGCTGAGCCACTCGCTGAGCGTCGCCTGCTCCGGCCAATCCTTGATCGACTCGAAGAGATACCGGTACGCACGCGGGTGTGAACTTGTCGCGCTGACCAGAAGCGGCATGACGTAACGCAGGTAGGCGAAGTAGCTACCCCGCACGATGGCACTCGGCGGGCGTGAGAACTCGCAGATGACGACGCGTCCCCCTGGCTTCAGCACTCGGTACATCTCGGCGAGCGCGACCTGGGGCCGCTGCACATTTCGCAGGCCGAAACTGTCGGTGACCGCGTCGAACTCGCCGTCGCCGAACGGCAGGCGCTCGGCGTCGCCCACCACGTAGTCGAGGGCAGGATGGCGACGGCGACCCACCTCGACCATGCCCTCTGAGAAGTCGAGGGCAATGACCTTGGCGCCGGATCGTGCGAGCGATGCGGCGCTGTTGCCGGTACCCGCGCCAATATCGAGGATGGCCTCACCTCGCTGCGGAGCGACAGTCCGGCTGTTCTCCTCAAGCCAATAGCCGGCGCGGCCGACCGAGAGCACAGCGCTCGTGCGGTCGTAGCCGCGCGCCACGCCGTCGAACATGCCCGCGACCTCGCGGGGCTCCTTGGTCATATCTGCCGTTGTCACAGAGGGAGTCTAACTGTTCCCACCTGTGGCTCTGCCCGTTCTTGGTGCGTGCCAGTGCTCAACTGCATCCTGTGACCGGGTCGGGGACTTCGAACAAAGCGATGTCCCCCACCACTCTTCCGATGGACCCCAATAGTTCCGAAGCCACGCGACGGCAATTGTCCCCGTGACATGATGGCTAGGAACCTCAGCGACCAGGGAAAATCGACACATGGCAGACGCACCTCACGAACGCTCCAAGAGGCTGGGGCATCGAGTCGACGCGCCCGTTCCTGTCTCGACCTACCGCCTCCAGTTGACCCCCGACTTCACGTTTGACGACGCGCGCGCCGAGTTGGACTACTTCGCTGCGCTCGGCGTGAGCCACCTGTATCTCTCGCCGATCCTGACGGCCGCTCCCGGCTCTACGCACTTCTATGACGTGGTGGACCACTCGCATGTGGCCGCAGTGCTCGGGGGTGAGGAGAGCCTGCGACGCCTGGCTTGGGAGGCAGGCGAGCGCGGCATCGGCCTGATCGCGGACATGGTGCCCAACCACATGTCCGTGCCGACTCCCGTGTACCACAACCAGGCGCTGTGGTCCGTGCTCGCCGAGGGCGAGGACTCGCCCTACGCCCACTGGTTTGACGTGGACTGGTCGAGCAACGACGGCGTGCTCATGCCCGTGCTCGGCGACCGCATCGGCTCGATTCTCGCCAGGGACGAACTCACGCTTGACCGGATGGTGATCCCCGGCTTCGAGGACGCGGGCGACGTGCCCGTGTTGCGCTACTACGACCACGTGTTCCCTGTGCGCGAGGGGACCGAGAACCTGCCGATGGACACCCTGGTGCAGGAGCAGCATTACCGTCTCGCCTATTGGCGTGTCGCCAACGAGGAACTCAACTACCGCCGCTTCTTCGATGTGGGGTCGCTCGTTGCGGTGCGTGTCGAAGACCCCGACGTGTTCGAGGCGACCCATCGCCGCATCATCGACCTGGTGAACGATGGCACCCTTCAGGGTCTTCGCATCGACCATCCCGACGGCCTCGCAGACCCCGCCGGCTACATCGCCCAGCTGTCAGATGCCACCGACGGCGCCTGGATTGTGGTGGAAAAGATCCTCGAGGACGAGGAACGGCTCCCGACCTCATGGAAGACGGCCGGGACGACGGGCTACGACGCGTCGTGGCGCGTCGGCGCGCTGCTGCGCAACCCTGCGGGCGCGGCCCCGTTGGCGGGAACCCTGTTTCAGTTGACCGGCGACGCCATGGGCGCATTGCCTGGCATCATCGACGAGGCGAAGCGAGAAATTGTCAAGGACTCACTGTCCTCTGAGACACAGCGGCTCGCCACGCTCGCCCACGAGGTATGCAAGTCGGATGTGCGCCTGCGCGATCACACGTGGACGTCCCTGTACGACTGTCTACGGACGATGCTCGTGACCTTCGGCCGCTATCGCGCCTACGTCATTCCAGGGGTCACCTCCAAGCCCCCTTCGCTGGAAGCCATCGACGCCGCGGCCGCCAATGCCCGTGCCCAACTCGATCCGGAGCGCCACGAGACGCTCGACGTGGTGGTCGACCTGCTCAAGGGCTCAGAGGTCGGCTCGGCGGGCAAGACGTTCGAGGCGACCCGCATGCACCTGGTGACGCGCTTCCAACAAGCGTGTGGAGCGGTGATGGCCAAGGGGGTGGAAGACACCGCGTACTACCGCTGGACGCACCTCCTGCCCTTGTGCGAGGTGGGCTCCCCTGCGGGGCGGTTTGCGGTCCCGCCAGCGGGGTTCCACGCGTGGGCGGCCGATCAGCAGTACACGTACCCGCACGCCATGACCACTCTCACTACCCACGACACCAAACGCTCGGAGGACGTGCGCGCGAGACTCGGCGTGCTGAGCGAGGTTCCCGAGGCGTGGGACGAGTGGCTGGGACGCGTGCGTGCAGCGACCGCCGAGATGCGGCCAGCGGAGCTGGACGGCCGTACCGAGAACTTGTGGTGGCAGACCCTCGTGGGCACCGTCGCCATGGACGGGACTCTCATGGAGTGGGACCGCCTCGAGGGCTACCTCATCAAGGCGATGCGAGAGGCGAAAACCCACACCACCTGGACCGGCGTCAATGACACCTACGAGACCGCCGTGTTGTGGTTCGCCCAGGCGACCCACGTGGATCCCACCGTGCGGGAGCTCGTCAGCGAGTGGACGGCCCTGACGGAAGAGGGCGTTCGGACCGCAGTGCTGGCACAGAAACTCATTCAACTGACCATCCCCGGCGTGCCAGACGTGTATCAAGGCACGGAGGAGTTCCGTCCCCTCCTCGTGGACCCCGACAACCGCAGGCCAGTGGACTTCGTGCACCTCGCCAGCCAGTTGGGACGCGTCGTGGGGCGCAGCAAGACTCGCAACCTGTCGGAAGAGAAGCACCGGTTGACGGCGCGATCTCTCCAGGCCCGCGCCGCGCACCCTGGCGCGTTCATCGGCGAGTCGGCTGGCTACGTGCCGCTGCCGTCGTCCTCTGGTCACGCGGTGGTCTTCGCCCGTACCCAGGACGACGTCCCTATGGTGATCACCATCGCCACCCGCATCGCGATCGAGTTGGAACACCTTGGTGGTTGGGGCGAACACACCGTGACACTTCCGGAAGGAGTGTGGGAGGACACCCTCACGGGCGCCACCTTCGATGGCGGTCAGGCCTCGCTCGCCGAGATCCTCAAGATCCATCCCGTGGCGCTGTTGGAGCGCGTATGAGCGCGCTCACGGTGTGGGCGCCCGACGCACAGTCCGTCTCCTGTCATGTGCGGGCAGGGGGCCACACTGAGGGCCTGACGGTGACGCCCATGGTCAAGGGGGACGACGGATGGTGGTCCGGCCCCGCGGCCGACGCGGGCGACGAGTACGCGTTCGAGGTGGACGGCGCTGGTCCTTTCCCCGACCCCCGCAGCCCATGGCAGCCGCACGGCGTCCATGGCTTTTCGCGCGTCTTCGACGCCTCCGCGTTCCCGTGGACCGATGGCGTGTGGGAGGGGCGGGACGCGCGCGGAGCGGTGACCTATGAACTTCACGTCGGCACCTTCACGCCCGCCGGGACTCTCGACGCCATCGTCGGGAGGCAACTGAGGGACCTCGCGTCCCGCGGCATCGAGATGATCGAGCTCATGCCGGTGGCCGCCTTCCCAGGCAATCGCGGCTGGGGCTACGACGGAGTGGCGCTCTACGCGGTGCACGAGGCGTACGGCGGACCCGCCGCCTTGCAGCGGTTTGTCGACGCCGCGCACGCCGTGGGGCTCGGCGTGTGTCTCGACGTCGTGTACAACCACCTGGGACCGGACGGCAACTACTTGAGCCAGTTTGGGCCCTACTTCACGGATGCGCACGAGACCCCGTGGGGTTGGGCCGTCAACCTTGACCAGCCCGGCTCAGGTGGCATGCGCGGCTTCATCGTGGACAACGCCTTGAGGTGGTTCGAGGAGTTCCACATCGATGCGCTACGGCTCGACGCGGTGCACGCGCTGGTCGACGACTCCCCCACGCACCTTCTCGCCGAGTTGTCGGAGCGCACCGCGACGCTGGCTGAGCGCCTCGGTAGGCCGCTGTCGCTCGTGGCCGAGTCGGATCTCAACCAGCCGGACATGGTGGTGCCAGTGGCGGAGGGCGGCATGGGCATGACTGCTCAGTGGGCGGACGACGTCCACCACGCCTTGCACTCCTACCTCACCGGCGAGAGGCACGGCTACTACGAGGACTTCGGCTCAATCGAGACGCTCGACAAGGCCTACCGCAAGGTGTTCGTTCACGACGGCGGGCTGTCGTCCTTCCGGGGCAAGACGTGGGGCGCCCCCGTGCCGGACGACATGGACCGCCAGCGCTTCGTCGTGTTCGCCTCCAACCACGACCAGGTGGGAAACCGCGCCATCGGCGATCGGCCATCGGTGACGCTCAGCCCCGGCGCTCAAGCCGCCTCGTTGGCGCTCATCCTGCTGAGCCCGTTCACCCCCATGCTGTTCATGGGCGAGGAGTACGGGGAGACGCGTCCGTTCATGTTCTTCACCGATCACGACGAGCCGCTCGGCTCGGCCGTGTCCGAGGGTCGCATGAGCGAGTTCGCCGGTCATGGGTGGGAGCAGCTCTACGGCGGTGAGGTGCACGTCCCTGATCCTCAGGATCGCCAGACCTTCATGCGCTCCAAAGTGGGACCGGGCCTGAGCGCCGCTGGCACCGCGCACGCCGACATTGAGGCGTGGATGAGCCAGGTCATCGCCGCACGTGCACTCACGCTGCGCGACGGCGCTTGGGAACGGCACCCCGTGTCTGTCACCGAGGCCGCATCCCGTCAGCTGACGATGCACGGCCCCGTGCGCATGCACGCCAACCTCTCGTCGACGCCGATGCAGGTGGAGGGTGCTCCGCTTGCCGTGTTCGGTCAGGTCGCCGCTAGCGACGACCGTTTCTCTCTCGCGCCAGACGCCGTGGCGCTTGTGGCACTCAAGGAGGACTGATGGGCAAGAAGGATCGCCGCTGGGACAAGCCGCCGACCGAAACACTTCGGGTTCGCGAGGGCTTCACGGTGGACGGCTTCGACTGCGCCAGCACTCCTGGCTTCCCTGGAGATGAGGACGACGGCGAGCGATTCATGGAGGATCGCGGCGAGACGCTGAGCGACCTCCAGGAGCAGCTCTTTGCAGAGGGCCGCTCCGGAGGCACGCGCTCCGTCTTGCTCGTCTTGCAGGGGATGGACACCTCCGGCAAGGGAGGGATCGTGCGCCATGTGCTTGGCATGGTTGACCCACAGGGGGTGCAGCACACCTCCTTCGGCGTGCCCACGGCAGAGGAACGCTCGCACCACTACCTGTGGCGCATCGAAAGAGCGCTGCCGTCTGCGGGAAAGATCGGCGTCTTCGACCGATCTCACTACGAGGACGTGCTGGTGGTGCGAGTGCACAACCTGGTGGCTGCCGACGTCTGGGGCGCGCGTTACGACGAGATCAATGCCTGGGAGCAACGGCGCATCGATGAGGGAACCCGCATCATCAAGTGCGCCCTCATGGTGTCGCCGGAGCGGCAACTCGAGAGACTTGCGGAGCGCTTGGATCGGCCAGACAAGCACTGGAAGTACAACCCAGGGGACCTCGACGAGCGTGCACACTGGGACGCCTATATGCAGGCCTACCAGGCGGTCTTTGACCGATGCTCGACTGAGTCGGCGCCCTGGTACGCCATTCCGGCGGACAACAAGTGGTTCGCACGCCTGGCCGTCTCTGAGCTCTTGGCTACCACGTTGGAGGACATGAACCTCACGTGGCCGGCGGCCGACTTCGACGTGGACGCCGAGAAGGCCAGGATCGCGGCCTTGCACGACTAGCGCGGCCACGCAGTCCCGAAGTTTGTGTCCGCTAGTCGCCCACGCTCATGG
Source organism: Demequina sp. (assembly GCF_016278775.1). Taxonomy (GTDB): domain Bacteria; phylum Actinomycetota; class Actinomycetes; order Actinomycetales; family Demequinaceae; genus Demequina. The sequence goes on from NZ_JADQBF010000083.1 coordinate 33,766, forward strand.
CGGAGAGCCTGGACAGCGCCCTGAAGTACTTCTTGCGATAGCCCCCCGCGAGCATCTCTGAAGTGAAGACCTCTCCCAAGGAGGCTCCGGACGCCACGATGCTGGCATCGGCCTCGTACAACCGGTCGACCAGGCTCACCACCCGAAGTGCCTGCGCCTGGTCACGGAGCGGCTCGACGTCCGTCACACCCAAATAGCGCACGCCATCGACGTAGGCCCCCAGCCGGCTCGGGTGGACATGCTGGAGATCGGACACCAACTCGGGCCACGACTCCACCACGCCGCCCCACTTGTCGCTCACCAGCGCCACGGCTTCCGGACTCGAGTTGACGAAGGCGAGTTCGCCACGATGCCTATAGTCGGGGCCGTCAATGCTGACCACGTCGAACACGCCAGCAACCGCCTGGATCTCCCGCGTGAAGTCGTCGGCCGCGAATCGCCCCTCGCCCAAGGAATCCGGCAACGTGTTGGACGTCGCGGCAAGCGCCACTCCGGCATCGGCCAGTTCCCGCATCAGGCGAGCCATCAACACCGTGTCGCCTGGGTCATCCAACTCAAACTCGTCAATGCAGACCACGCGGAAGTGGGCGAGCGCGTCCCTCGCCCGTGCGAAACCGAGCGCCCCCACCAGGTGCGTGTATTCCACAAAGGTTCCGAACGCCGCGTGGCGTCCTGCGTCCGACGCCAGCGACGCAAGGAGGTGAGTCTTTCCCACCCCAAAACCGCCGTCAAGGTAGATCCCCCGACCTGCAGAGCCACGTCGCGATCGGCCTGTCGCTCCTGCGGCAAACGTCCGCACGGCGGAAAGCGCGTCGGCTTGGGAGGGGAACTGAGGATCGGGACGATAGGTGTCGAAAGAGGCGTCCGCGAAGTGTGGTGGCACGGTGAGGGACGCGACCAACTCGGCCCCCTCGACCATGGGCCTGCGTCCGACGACCTTCACGGTTTCCCACAGTAGTGGGAACGGTGTCCCCCTGAGCGCAGGGACTACGCCTCGACTTCAGAGCGGTCGCCCGACCACAGCGTGTGGAAGGTGCCTTCCTGGTCTATCCGCTTGTACGTATGAGCGCCAAAGAAGTCCCGTTGAGCCTGGATGAGCGCCGCGGGCAAGCGTTCAGAACGCATCGAGTCGTAGTACGCCAGCGATGACCCGAAGGCCGGCACCGGCACGCCTGCGAGCCCGGCTTGAGCGACGATGCGTCGCCACCCGGACAATCCGTTGGCTATCCCGTCGGTGAAGTAGGGGTCGACCAAGAGGCTGGGCAGTTCTGGGTTGCGCTCGTACGCCTCCGTGATGCGATTGAGGAAACGTGCCCTGATGATGCACCCGCCGCGCCAGATGCGCGCCATCGCCCCGCGATCGATGTTCCAGCCGTACTCCTCGGAAGCCGCCTGAATCTGATCGAAGCCCTGTGCATACGCCACCACCTTGGAGGCGTAGAGGGCGACGCGCACGTCTTCGATGAAGCCCTCTTCGTTGCCGATGTGGAAGTCACCGGCCGAGGAACTCAGCAGTTCATGGCCAGCCTCTCGCTGAGCCCTCTGCGACGAGATGGCTCGCGCAAACGTGGCCTCAGCAATGCCTGTCACTGGCACGCCCAAGTCGAGGGCGCTCTGCACGGTCCATCGCCCCGTGCCCTTCTGCGCCGCCTCGTCCACGATCACATCGACGAGTGGCTTGCCCGTCTTGGCGTCCTTGTGCGCCAACACCTCGGCCGTGATTTCGATGAGGAAACTCTCGAGCTCTCCCTGGTTCCACTCGGCGAAGATCTTCGCGATCTCCTTGGGTTCCAGGTCGAGGCCCTCACGCAGCAAGGAGTAGGCCTCAGCGATCAGCTGCATGTCCGCATACTCGATGCCGTTGTGCACCATCTTCACAAAGTGCCCGGCGCCGTCCGGACCCACGTGGGTGCAACACGGCACCCCGTCGACCTGTGCCGAGATCTTCTCGAGGATGGGGCCAAGGGACGCGTATGACTCGGCGGGGCCACCCGGCATGATCGACGGTCCAAGCAACGCGCCCTCTTCGCCGCCAGAGACGCCGGAGCCGACGAACAGGATGCCCTTGTCGCTCAACTCGGCCTCGCGTCGGCGTGTGTCAGGAAAGTGGGCGTTGCCAGCGTCGACGATGATGTCGCCCTTGTCTACCAGCGGCACGAGCGCGTCGATGACGGCATCAGTAGCAGCGCCTGCCTGGACCATCACGACGATCTTGCGGGGCTTCTCGAGCGAGGCCACGAAGTCCTCAAGGGACTCAGAGCCGAGAAACACACCTTCGTCGCCGTGCTCGTCGAGCAAGGACCGCATCTTCTCTGGGCTGCGGTTGTGGACCGCCACGGTAAAGCCATTGCGGGCAAAGTTCCGCGCGAGGTTGCGGCCCATCACTGCAAGGCCGGTCACGCCAATCTGGGCAAGCGCCATGTCACTTCCTTGTCCATCAGAGGTTCGGCAACCCAGCCTAGACGGGATTGCCGCCAGGGGCCTACCCGCGCTACGGAGGGCGTGGCGTACCAGCCCGAAGGAGACCGCGCCATAGGCTCAAGCCATGAATGCCACGGCCGTTCCGGCCGCGTTCCGTGAGGCGCTGCTGTCCTTGAAAGGAGCGCGTACCCGTCGTGACGTGCGCTTGGTCGAGACGCCCGCGCCGTCGCGCATCGCGCCGTTCGCCGTGGCCATCAACGGCACCGTCTTGCCGGAAGAACTCGAGACGACTGGCCGCTTTGTGGCGCTCCACGATCCCGCAGGCCAGGACGCGTGGGACGGCACTTTCCGGGTCATCGCCCTGGTGCAAGCGCAAGTCGAGGCGGAAGTGGGTCAAGACGACCTGTGGGCCGACGCGGCGTGGTCGTGGCTCAACGAGGCCCTCGCACATGTGCCCCACGACCAGTTCGGCGGCACCGTCACCAAGGTGGTGTCGCGATCCTTCGGGCAACTCGCTGAACGCGATGACCACGTGACCGTCGAACTGCGGGTGTCGTGGACTCCGACCGATTCAGACCTTGCCCCTCACGTCGTTGCGTGGACGGAACTGCTGGCCATGTGCGCCGGCGTTCCACCTGCGCCCCAGGGGCTCTCCGCGCTTCCAGGAGGACATGCATGACCGCATCACCAGAAGAGCACTTGGCAGATGACGCCGACACCCCAGAGCCGATCCTGCTGACCGAACCGGCCGACGGCGTTCCTCGCGTCATCACGACCGAGGCCGAGTTGCGGGTAGCGATCGAAGCGTTTTCCGCCGGCGAGGGGCCTATCGCGGCCGACGCCGAACGCGCCTCCGGTTTCCGTTACGGCCAGACCACGTACTTGGCGCAGTTCAAGCGCGCTGGCGCTGGCATCGCCTTGATCGACACCGCGGCCTTGCCGGACCTGAGCGCCTTTCACGAGGCCATGGGAGACGCGGAGTACGTGTTTCACGCGGCGAGCCAAGATCTTCCAGGCATGAAGGATCTCGGCATCTTGCCAGCGGCCATTTTCGATACCGAGTTGGCTGCGCGGCTTCTGGGGTGGCCCAAGGTGGGTCTCGCCTCAGTGGTGGAGCGGGAGCTCGGGTTTGCGCTGGCAAAGGAGCATTCCGCCCAGGACTGGTCGGTGCGACCGCTACCGGACTCATGGCTCGCCTATGCGGCGCTCGACGTCGAGATCCTGATCGAACTCCGCGCGGGCCTTGCGGCGCACCTCGAGGCGGCGGGAAAGACCGAGTGGGCGCGTCAAGAGTTCGAGGCCGTGCGCCTCGCTCCCCCGGCAGAGCCACGAGTCGACCCGTGGAGGCGCACGTCAGGGACGCACACGATTCGCGAACAGCGCGGCCTTGCGATCATCAAGTCCTTGTGGGAAGAGCGCGAACGCGAGGCTCAACGCCGAGACGTCACGCCGGGGCGCGTCTTGAGAGACGCCGCGATCGTGGCAGCAGCGCGAGCCAAACCCGCCAACCTCGACGCCCTCCTGGAGATTCCGGAGTGGCGCACCCGCGGCACCAAGAAGGCGGCACCGAGGTGGTGGCCGTCCATCGAGGCGGCGCTCCACCTCTCCGAGAAGGCGCTCCCTGCCCGGCGCGCGCCCGCAGGGGACGGTCCCCCACCGCCACGGGCGTGGCCAGACAAGCGACCAGAGGCCGCCACGAGGCTCACCGAGGCGAAGGCCGCCCTGGCCGAGCTGAGCGAGCGCCACGAGGTGCCCGTCGAGAACCTGCTTCAGCCCGATGCCGCCAGGCGCGCGTGTTGGGAATACCGCGACGGCGGCGTCGGCTGGATCAAGGACTTTCTTGCCTCACGATCGGCACGGCCGTGGCAAATCGAGCTCACAGCGAAGCCACTCGCTGAGGCATTCACGCGGGCGGAAGTGTTGGAGCCAGAAGAGGCTCCGACCGACTAAGACAGGCGCACGGCTGCGGCGTCGGCAATCACAGAGGCCTCAAGACCCACCTGTTCAAGCACCTGAGCGCGGGAGGCATGCGCGAGAAACTCGCGCGGCACTCCGTGGTGAGACCAGTGGACCTCCCGGCCAGCGAGCCGAGCAAATTCCGCCCATTCCTCCCCCACCCCGGCGTCGGTCAGGCCGTCCTCCACCGTGACCACCAGCTCCGCGTCTCCGAGTACCTCCAGAAGCCCTTCGGGGACCGGGTGTACCCACGTTGACGTCGCCGCGATCACCGACGTTCCTCCCGCGGCGAGCTTGCCTGCCACTTCTATGGCGGTACCAGCCATCGCACCGATCCCGAAAACGACCACTTGCGGGCGCTCACCATGCTCGGCGAGCACCTCGATGTCTTCGACACTGCGTACCGCTGGCATGGGCTCACCCACGGCGCCCTTGGGGTAGCGCACCACCGTGGGGGCGTCGTCGACGTCAAGTGCCGTACGGAAGGCCTCCCTGAACGTCGGCTCGTCGCGCGGGGCCGCCATCCGCAGCCCGGGAACGTGACGAAGCAGCGCCATATCCCACATGCCGTTGTGACTGGGGCCATCGTCTCCCGTGATCCCTGCCCGGTCGAGCATGAATGTCACGCCCGCCTTATGCAAGGCCACGTCCATCAGCAGTTGGTCGAATGCGCGGTTCAGGAACGTCGCGTACACCGCAACGACGGGATGCATTCCGGAGAAGGCAAGGCCAGCTGCTGTCGTCACTGCGTGTTGCTCTGCGATCCCCACGTCAATCACGCGGCCGGGGAACGCGTCTGCGAAGGGCTGGAGCCCCACCGGCTGAAGCATGGCGGCCGTGATGCCCACAAGGTCGTCTCGCTCGGCGCCGGCCGCCAGCATCTCGTCGGCAAAGACGGCGGTCCACCCAAAGCGTGATTGCTCCACCGGCAGCCCGGTCTCCGGATGGATCTGCCCGACGGCGTGAAAGCGGTCGGCCATGTCCTGTTCTGCGGGCTCGTAGCCGCGCCCCTTCTCGGTCACCACGTGCACGATGACAGGCGAGCCGTAGCCCTTGGCGTGCGTCAGCGCGGCCTCGACTTGCGCGAGATCGTGACCATCGACCGGCCCCATGTACTTGAGGCCGAGATCCTCGAACATGCCCTGGGGCCCGATGAGCCCCTTGAGCGCCCGCTTGCCGTGCATCACCGTCTGATACGTGAAGTCTCGGAACGGACCGCGCCCTTGGAACGTGCGCTTGCCCCAACTGAGGAAGTCTTCATAGGCAGGCGACGTACGCATGCCGTCAAGCCGACGCGCAAGCCCGCCAATCGTCGGCGCGTACGACCTGCCGTTGTCGTTGACCACGATCACGACCCGGTCGTCGCAATCGGCGAGCGAGTTGAGCGCCTCCCACGCCATGCCGCCCGTGAGCGCACCGTCGCCGATGATCGCCACCGTCGTCCTGTCTGTCTCGCCGCGTAGCGTGTGGCCCCTCGCGATGCCAGCCGCCCACGAGAGAGCCGTCGAGGCGTGAGAGTTCTCGACCACGTCGTGATCGGACTCAGCGCGAGAGGGGTAGCCAGCCAGTCCCCCGCGCTTGCGCAACGTGGAGAAGTCACGCCTGCCCGTCAGGAGTTTGTGAACGTACGACTGGTGACCGGTGTCGAAGACGATGCGATCGAACGGCGAGTCGAATACCCGGTGGAGCGCCAGCGTCAGTTCGACGACGCCAAGGTTGGGGCCGAGGTGGCCGCCGGATTTCGACACGGCATCGACCAGGTAGCGCCTGATCTCTTCCGCGAGTTCGCTCAGTTCGGCCCCGTTGAGCGAGCGCACATCGCGCGGTGACTCGATGCGCTCCAGCACGCTCTTCTCCTGACATTCGAGGTCGTCTCACTGTAAGTCCTGCAACGCGCGCGGGCGAACTTCGGTTCCGCGCGCCGCACGCTAAGCGACGAGGGAACGCAGCACGTATTGCAGGATGCCGCCGTGACGGAAGTAGTCTGCCTCGCCTGGGGTATCGATGCGAACGACCGCGTCGAGTTCCACCGTCTGGCCGTCAGCCTTGGTCGCGACCACCGTGAGCGCCCTGGGGTGCTCGCCGCGACTGAACGCGGCGATTCCCGCGATGTCGAAGGTCTCGGTGCCGTCGAGCCCCAGATCCGCCGCCGACTTGCCCTCAGGGAACTGCAAGGGCAGCACGCCCATCCCGATCAGGTTGGAACGGTGAATCCGCTCGAAGCTCTCCGCGATGACCGCCCTCACACCCAGCAACCGGGTGCCCTTCGCGGCCCAGTCGCGGCTCGAACCCGTGCCGTACTCCTTGCCGGCGAGCACCACGAGCGGAATGCCGGAGGCGGCATATGCCTGAGCCGCATCGTAAATGGTGTCCTGCTCATCGGTGAGGAAGTTGTGGGTGAAGCCTCCCTCGACGCCATCCAGCAGGAGGTTCCTGAGCCGAATGTTGGCGAATGTCCCGCGAATCATGACCTCGTGGTTGCCGCGGCGGGATCCGTAACTGTTGAAGTCGCGGCGTTCGATGCCGTGTTCTGCGAGGTAGACACCTGCCGGGCTGTCGGCCTTGATCGAACCTGCTGGCGAGATGTGATCCGTCGTGACGGAGTCACCCAAGAGTGCAAGCACGCGTGCTCCCGCCACGTCCTCAACCGGCTCGGGCTGAGCACCCATTCCCTCGAAGTAGGGGGGCTTGCGCACATACGTCGACTCGGTATCCCACTCGAAGGTATTGCCATCAGGCGTGGGGAGATCGCGCCACCGCTCGTCGCCTGCGAACACGTCGGCGTAGTTGGTGGAGAACATGGATTCGGTGATGGACGATCCGACCACGGACTCCACCTCTTCTGGGCCGGGCCAGATGTCTTTGAGGAACACGTCGTGGCCCTCGGTGTCCTTGCCGAGCGACTCCGTCTCGAAGTCGAAGTCCATGGTGCCGGCCAACGCGTACGCGATCACGAGTGGCGGTGAAGCCAAGTAGTTCATTTTCACGTCAGGGTTGATGCGGCCCTCAAAGTTGCGGTTGCCAGAGAGCACCGACACGACTGCGAGGTCGTGCTCGCTCACGGCCTCGGATACCTCGGGGGGAAGCGGCCCCGAGTTGCCGATGCAGGTGGTGCAGCCGTAGCCGACCAGGTGGAAGCCGAGCGCCTCAAGGTCCGGCCACAGACCCGCCTTCTCGTAATAGTCGGTGACCACCTGGGAGCCTGGCGCCATGGAGGTCTTGACCCACGGCTTTGACGTCAGCCCCTTCTTGTTCGCGTTGCGGGCCAGGAGCGCGGCCGCGAGCATCACGGACGGGTTCGACGTGTTGGTGCAGGACGTAATCGAAGCGATGACGACGCGGCCGTGGTCAAGGTCAGTGACGGTTCCGTCTGCGAGAGCGAGCGGCACCACCTTGCGGGGCCTGGCCGTCGCCTCCCCAAAGGTGTCGCGCGGCAAGGGCGCGTCGCCCGCGTGCGACTCCGCCGCAATGGGATCAGACGCAGGAAAGGTCTCTTCGACCGACTCGTCGAGGCCTTCGGTGACCTGGTCCTCGTGATTCGCGTAGTCGCCGATCACCTTGGAGAACCCGGCCTTGGCGTCGGTCAGCGCGATGCGGTCTTGGGGGCGCTTGGGCCCCGCGATCGAGGGCACCACGGTGCCCAGGTCGAGTTCGAGGTACTCGGAAAACACCGGCTCCACATAGCTTGAGGCGGCCGGATCGTGCCACAGCCCTTGTTCCTTGCAGTACGCCTCGACAAGCGCCACCTGCTCCGCGGAGCGCCCCGTGAGGCGCAAGTAGTCGATAGTCACCGAGTCGACGGGGAAGATCGCGGCCGTTGAGCCAAACTCGGGGCTCATGTTGCCGATCGTGGCGCGATTGGCCAGCGGAACGGCGCCGACGCCCTCACCGTAGAACTCGACGAACTTGCCGACCACGCCGTGCTTTCGCAGCATCTCGGTGATGGTCAGCACCACGTCAGTGGCGGTGGCACCCGCAGGGATCTGCCCAGAGAGCTTGAAGCCCACGACCTTGGGGATGAGCATGGAGACCGGCTGGCCAAGCATCGCCGCCTCAGCTTCGATTCCGCCAACGCCCCAGCCCAGCACGCCCAGGCCGTTGATCATGGTGGTGTGGGAGTCGGTTCCCACACACGAGTCGGGGTATGCCTGCAGTGTCCCGTCGACGTCCTTGGTCATCACGCCCCTGGCGAGGTACTCCAGGTTGACCTGGTGGACGATTCCCGTGCCTGGTGGCACCACCTTGAAGTTGTCGAAGGCCGTCTGACCCCAGCGCAAGAACTGGTAGCGCTCACGGTTGCGCTCGTACTCGAGGTCCGTGTTGCGCTGCAGGGCGTCCTTGCGACCAAAGATGTCGATGACGACGGAGTGGTCGATCACCATTTCGGCGGGGGCCAAAGGGTTGATGGCGGTGGGGTCGCCGCCCAGCTCCACGACCGCTTCGCGCATCGTCGCCAGGTCGACCACGCACGGCACCCCGGTGAAGTCCTGCATCACCACGCGTGCTGGGGTGAACTGAATCTCCGTGTCGGGTGCGGCCTTCGGGTCCCACTGCGCCAACGCCTGGACATGGTCGGCGGTGATGTTCTTGCCGTCCTCCGTGCGCAACAGAGCCTCAGCCAGGATCTTCAGCGAGTACGGGAGCTTCTCGAGGCCTGGAACTGCGTCCAAGCGGTAGATCTCGTACGACGTGGTGCCCACGTTGAGGGTGGACTGTGATCCCAGACTATTGATGCTCATTGCGCTCCTTGACTCGTGAGGTTCCATCCTACCGAGACGGAAGTCCCACTACTCGGTGCGCGCGAAGCTCGCCACAGTTTCGACGTGGTGCGTCATGGGGAACAGGTCGAAAGCCTGAATCTCTTCCACGGTGTAGCCGCACTCGGCGAGGGTCTTCGCGTCCCTCGCAAGTGCCACGGGGTCGCACGCGACGTAGACGATGCGGGCGGGCTCGAGCGAGGCGATCGCCTGGATGGTCGCGGCCTTGGCGCCCGACCGCGGCGGGTCGAGCACGACCGCTCCGCGCGACCAGTCCTCGTCGGCGGCGGTCATGGCGGCAACCGTTCGCCGGGTGTCGCCAGCGACCGCGGTCGCGCTGGGATAGCCGCGCAGGTTCTGCTGCAGACTCGTCTTTCCCTTGGTGTGAGTACCCGCGAGTTCCACGGCGGTGACATCGCGTCCCTCCGCAGCGAACGGCACGGCGAAGAGCCCCGCGCCCGAGTACAGGTCGAGCACGCGAGGCGCATCCCCCACCAAGCGCAACACCTCCGCGAGAAGCACACCAGGCGCCTCGCGGTGCACCTGCCAGAACTCCCCCGCCCGCAACCCGTAGGCGAAACTCCTTCCCCCTGCCGTCACGGTCTCCGTGAGGATTTTGGGGTCGCCCTTGCCTCGTGACACGTAGGTCTCGCCAAAGGAGGTGGTCGCCACCTCGATGAGTTGGCCAGGTTCCGCCTTCGCGGCCAGCAGCGCCTCCTCGGCCTCCTCCACCGCGAGAGGCATGGCCTGCAGAGTGTGCCTCACACCGCTTCCCGGCACGGCCATCGTGGCCCTGCCGTCTTCGCCCGCAAGCGCCGACACCCTCGTGCGATAGCGCAGCCCGGCCCTGTCGTCGTCCCCTGGGGCCGCGCGCACGTCGCCTTCGTACTCAATCCCGGCGAAGCGCGCCAGCGACTCGCGCACCACCGACAGCTTCCACTGACGCTGAGCGGCAAGCGCGACATGCCCCAGCTCTGCGCCTCCCACCCCACCGATCGCTGCCTCCGGCCACGGGTGCTCGACCCTGTCTGGCGAGGCCTCGAGCACCTGCGTCACGGCGGCGTTCCAGAACCGGGCGTCCGCGGCCGGGTCGTCTACCTCCGCCTCGACCACCTCGCCGGGGAGTCCGCCGCGCACAAACACCGCTCGCCCCTCGTGTCTGGCGATGCAGTGGCCGCCGTGCGCAGGGGCGCCGACGGTAAGGCGAAGAGTCTGGGTCACTGGGGTTCCGGTCCTTGGATGATGCGGTCGTCTACGGGGCCCTCGCGGCGCGCGGATTCGAGCATCCACGGCACCGCACTCACCACCACGTTGGGCACATTGAGAAGTTGCGCACGTAGCCGTGCGGTGGCGCGGTTGTGAAGAAGTTGCTCCCACCAGCGGCCCACGATGTATTCGGGTACGTACACGAACACTGCCTCTCTGGGTGAGGCATGGTGCATGTTCTTGACGTACTCCAGCATCGGGCCCACAAGATCCCGGTAGGGCGAGTCGAGCACCACCAGCGGCGCGCCAAGGTCCATGGCCGCCCACCGGCGCTGCAGCGCCACGGAGGCTCCTCGGTCGATCTGCACGGTCACTGCCTTGAGCGTGCTGTGTCTGGCCGCCTTGGCGTAGGCGAGTGCGTGCAGCGCTGGTCGGTGCAGTTGCGCCACCAGCACGATGCCGTGTGTGGCGGAGGGAAGGCTTGGCGCCTTCGCGCCCGCGTCAAGCGAGATGTCCGCCTTGACGGCTGAGTAGTGGCGCTTGATGGAGTGCATCATCACCACCACAAGCACGATCAGCACAATCGCGATCCACGCGCCGTTGGCGAAATTGAACACCGCAGTCACGGCGAGCACGCCAATCGCCACCACCGAGGCGACCATGTGCAGAATCCGACGCCACTGAAGGGTCCACCGTTCGCGCGGATCCGTCGCCAGGTTCAGCTTGGCGGTCGTCCACTCGATCATTGCTCGCTGGCTCAACACGATCGCCGTGAAGACCCCCACGATGAACATGTGGACGATCCGGTCGACGCTGGCGTCAACCGCGACGACGATGGTGGCGGAGAGCGCGGCGACCAGCAGAACCGCGCCGCGCAGCACCAAGCGGTCGTTGCGCATCGCCATCTGCCGAGGCAAGACACCGTCGGAGGCCAGCAGCCCGGTCAACCGCGCGAATCGCCTGAAGACGGAGGTGGCGGCCGCGTACAGAATCGTGACCACGGAGATGCCCACCACCCACACGCCGATCACGTTGCCGAACACCTTTTCGGACACCTGCATCAGGATGGAGCCGCTGGACCACCCGGAGAGCCGGTAGGTCCAGGCCAGCCAACTGATCGCAAAGAAGGCAGCGGCGGCTGCGAACACGGCGGTCAGCAGTGTTCGAGAGGCCCGCTTACCCCGCGGCTCGGCGTGATAAGGGCCGGACGAGGCCAGGTGTTCAAGGCCAGTCGCCATGACGGCGCCAGAGGCGACGGCGCCCGCGTACGCGACCAGCACGGTCCACGTCGACGTTGCATCCGCCACCACCGCGTCTGTCCGATCCCCTCCGTGCCGCACTATGCCCACCACGGCGAGGACTCCCAGCACTACCAAGAATCCGTGCCAGACGGTCAACAGCACCCGACGCCGGTCCCGGACCCCTCGCAGGTTGGCGAGGGTCATGAAGGCGAGGGCGGTCACCGCGATGATCGCCTGGTTCCCTGACCACTCGGGAATGAGGAAGACCGTGACCTCGGCCATTGCCGAGACGGCGATCGACACGGTGAACAGGTAGTCGATCAGTAGCGATGCGCCGGTGATGATTCCGAACCGCTGACCCAGGCGGTCGCGAACCACCCCATAGTCGCCGCGCTCGTGAGGGAAGGCACGTACTTGTGAGGCGTATGCGCACCCGATCAACACCAGGATGATCACCACGCCCGCCGCCATGTACGGAATCGCCGCCTGCTGAGAGCCCGATCGCAAGGCGACGACGACGGCGTCTGGGCCATACGCAACGGCCGATACGACGCCCGCGCCAAACACGGGAAGCGCCAGACGACTGCGCAGTGCTTGCGGCTTGGACAGGTCCGTGGCTACGGGCGCGCCAAAGACAAGTCGCTTCACTCGTTCAAGAAACCGTCGCACGTCGCACCATCCTAGGCTCCAGGCGGTATAGCGTGGTGGCGTGCACGTGGTGATCATGGGTTGTGGCCGAACTGGCGCCCGGTTGGCGAGCGATTTTGAGTCGCGCGGCCACACGGTGGCCATCATTGATGTGCGTGCCGACGCTTTCCGTCGGCTCCCCTCTGATTTCAAGGGCCAGAAGATCACAGGGCTCGGATTCGACAGGGACACCCTGACGACGGCGGGCGTCGAAGAGGCGTACGCCTTCGCCGCCGTGTCCGATGGTGACAACTCGAACATCCTCGCAGCACGCGTCGTCCGTGAGACGTACGGCGTGGAGAACGTGGTGGCCCGCATCGCCGACTCTGGCCGGGCGGAGGTCTACCGACGGTTGGGAATTCCTACGGTGGCGCCGGTGCCGTGGACCGCGGCTCAGATTGTGACCCGCCTGCTACCTGGCGGTTCAGAGGGACTCTATGAAGACGCAGACGCGGGGCTGTCCATGCGCCGTCTTCCCTTCAACGACGCATGGGTGGGCCACACGTGCGAGCAGTTGGAGCGCGCGTCCGGCGCGCGAATCGCCTACCTCACCCGCTTCGGGGATGCCCTGCTGCCGGACGAAGACACCGTGCTTCAGGATGGGGACGACGTGTATGCCCTCGTCATGACAGCATCCGAACAGTCCGTGGTGAAGGTGTTCGGCCACCCACCGAGGAAGGCGTCATGAAGGTCCTCATTGCTGGCGCCGGCTCAGTGGGGCGATCAATCGCCAGCGACCTCATCGAACACGCTCACGAGGTGCTACTCATTGATCACAACCCCTCCGCCATGCGCGTGTCGCAGGTCGCGGAGGCCGAGTGGATGCTCGCGGACGCGTGCGAACTCCTCGCGTTGCGAGAGGCCGCCGTCGAGACGATGGACGTGGTGGTTGCCGCGACGGGAGACGACAAGGCGAATCTCGTCATCTCATTCCTGGCGAAGACCGAGTTTGGGGTGCCGCGCACCGTGGCGCGCGTCAACAACCCCCGCAACGAATGGATGTACGACTCGCAATGGGGCGTGGACGTCGCGGTGTCGACGCCGCGCATCATGACGGCAATGGTCGAAGAGGCCGTCGCCATTGGCGACCTGGTGAAGGTGTTCACCTTCCATCAGTCAGGTGCGTCGATTATCGAGGTGACGCTGCCCTCGGACTCCCCACTGGTGGGCGTCGCCCTGCGAGACATCTCATTGCCAACGGACGTCGTGTTGTCGTGCATCGTGCGTGGCGACAGGACGATCGCCCCGACGCCAGAGGACACCGTGGAGTCGCACGACGAGTTGCTGTTCATTCTTTCGGCGGAGGCTGATCCTCAGGCTCTTCAGGAAGTTCTACGTTCCTCACCATCCGCCACATAACGAACAAGGCCACAGCAAACCACGGCAGGCCGAGCGCGAGCTTCGCGACGCCAAGAGCCGCCGTGGCGCCGGCAAAGTACAGCGGGAGCTGCACGGCAAGCTTGACCAACTGGGTCCCCAGGTAGAAGGCGGTTGCCGCCTGGAAACGTCGCGCCACGCGCGGATACTGGCGCCAGCGTCCTCCCCATCCCTTCAGCAGGCCCACCACAATTCCCACGGCGGGCCATCGCCACAGCATCGAGGCGAGCAGCGCTACCGCGTAGCCGCCCGTGTAGAAGAAGCTGGGCACAAAGAACTCGGTCGCGTCCCCAGCACGCCACGCCCAGATGGCACCGATGCCGACGCCGAGTAGCCCACCCAGCGCTTGTGTCACAGGGGTGCGTTGGATGAGCCGCGCGGCGACCATGAGGAGCACTGTCGCGACCGCGGCGATGACGGGGATGCGAAATCCTCCCCAGATCAGGTACGCGGTCACGAACACGCCGCCTGGGGCGACGGATTCGGCCATGCCGCGCCACCCCCCGATGGCCTCCGACCAGTCGAAGTCTTCCCCAACAAGGGACGTGGCGCCGCCTGCGGGCCTGTCAGCCGTCACGGCTGGCACAGTTCGTAGCGGGGGTTGAAGATGCGCGGAACGTCGTCGCTCGCCGCGACCCTGCCCTCGATGCCCACGGTGGCCCCTGGTTCGAGTCCCGCGACATAGCGGCGGCCAAGAAACACGAGGTCTATTGCACCGGTCGGGTCCACCACGCGGGCGGTGAGGCGTGCAGGAGCGTCGTGGGGGCTGACCTCGACGTACGCGATGCGGCCTCCCGTGCGCTCGAGCGACCTGACAGTCACGTCGCCCACTGGCGTCCAGCCACGCGCGGCGGCCACCTTGTCCCCGTTCACTCGCTCGCCTTCCCAGTGGAGCCAAAGCCACCGACACCTCGATGAGAGCCTGGAAGATCCGCGACCGGCACGAATGCCGCGTGCTCCACCCGCTGGATCACGAGTTGCGCGATGCGGTCGCCGACCGCGAACTCGACGGGAGAGTGCGCGTCGGTGTTGAGAAGCGTGACGCTGATCTCGCCGCGGTAGCCGGCGTCGACCGTGCCAGGGCCATTGACGATCGTGACCCCGTGCCGCGCCGCGAGGCCCGACCGAGGATGCACGAGCGCGACGTAGCCGGAGGGCAAGGCGATGCGTACTCCGGTGCGCAGCGTGGCGCGTTCGCCAGGAGCGAGCACCACCGACTGACGCGTGGTGAGGTCAGCACCCGCGTCGCCAGGATGGGCGTAAGCGGGCAAGGGCACATCGGCCTCTGTCGTGCTGATCAGCACCTCGACGTCTGTCATGGGGCCCCAGCCTAGGCGGAAAGCGTCGGCGTGGCCGACGCTACGCGGCGCACTCCGTGCAGATCGGCTGGTCACCCTTGAACTCCGCCAGTTGGCTGCGGTGGTGCACCAAGAAGCACGACATGCACGTGAATTCATCCTGTTGCGGAGGGAGCACCCTCACGGACAGTTCCTCGCCGGACAAGTCCGCGCCTGGCAACTCGAAGCTATCGGCCGCTTCGGCCTCGTCCTCGTCGACCACGCCCGAGCTCTTATCCGAGCGACGCGCCTTCAACTCCTCGATGGAGTCAGCAGCGATTTCGTCGTCGGTCTTGCGGGGGGCGTCGTAATCGGTCGCCATCCGGGGTTCTCCTTCACCTTGTCGGTGTGTGATGAATGCTTGCGGCCGAGGTTTTGTTCCCACTCAGCGCAGGCATTCTGCACCACAATCGGCGTTTGCGCGACTTTAGGCGCGCGGAGCCTCCCACAAGTGACCCGCGCCAGCCTGTTCGAGGACGTCGCGAAGCTCCTCCCACACGCCCGGCGCAGCGGCAATCAGCAGCTCAGAATCGGCTGGCCCGCCGTCGATTCCGCCCACCTTGACGCCCGCCTCTGAGGCGATGAGCGCTCCTGCGGCAAAGTCCCACGGTTTCAGGCCGTGCTCGTAGTAGGCATCGATCGCACCCTCTGCCACCAGGCACAAGTCGACGCTCGCCGCCCCCAAGCGCCTGATATCGCGCACGTGCCCCAACACGTGCGTCACGAGCCTTCCTTGGGCGACCCTCAATTGCGCGACATAGTTGAAACCGGTGGCCAGCAGCGTCGCCGAGAGCGCCGGCGCGGGCCCTCGCTCGATCGCTTGTCCGTTCTTCCACGCGCCGTGACCGGCCGCCGCCTTCCACTCCACCTTCGAACCGTCGAACACGGCGCCCGCAAGTGCGCGCCATGTCCGGGGATCTGATCCTCCTTCGACGGCGGCGACCGACACCGCGAAATGTGGCAGGCCGTAGAGGTAGTTGACGGTACCGTCGATCGGATCGATCACCCACGTGACTCCGGACGTGCCCGAGGTTTCCTCGCCTTCTTCCCCCAGGATCGCGTCGTCCGGTCGAACTTCAGCAAGTCGCGCGCGCAGCATCGTCTCGGCGGCCACATCCATTTGGGTGACGATGTCTATCGGGGAGGACTTGGTGGAGGTGACTTCCGCCCGGGAACGGCCCTCGATCACCAGCTCCCCCGCTTCACGCGCAAGGGTGGCGGCGATGTCCATGAGTTCGAGCGGAGAGTCCATGCGAAGAGCCTCGCACACGACGCACTGGCGCGGCGTCGCGCGAGGAGGCATCCGGCGTGGCACAGTAGAGCAATGACGGGAATGAGCCTCAAGGGACTGTCCGAAGACGGTACTCATCTCATCGTCGTGACCACCGACGGCGACGAGCATCGGCTCGCGATTTCGGACGAGTTGCGCGAACTCGTGCGCCACGCGCGCGTGGTACGCCGCGACCGCGACGACGACGCCCCCGCGACCCGGCTCAGCCCGCGCGAGATCCAGCAGCGCATCAGGGCGGGTCTCAATGCCGCAGAGCTTGCCCAACTGACGGGTGAGCCCGTCGACGCCATCCGCAAATTCGAGGCCCCTGTGCTTGCGGAGCGCTCCTACATTGTGCAGATGGCGAGGACCACCCGCATCGGTCGTGACACCACCGCTCCCACCCTGGGAGACCTGGTGGGCGATCGTCTTGCCGGGCGCGGCATCGACCCTGATTCCGTCGCGTGGGACGCGTGGCGGGAGATCGACGAGCCCTGGAAGGTCGCCGCAGACTATCGGGTTGACGGGCGCGCCGTCCGCGCGTTGTGGACATTCGACCACGTCGCCAAGGCCCTCACCGCAGAAGACGACGAGGCCACCTGGCTGACCGAGACCGAACTGTTGGATGCTCCGGTACCGCGTCGGCATTTGAGCGCGGTGCGCGCCGACTCAGGGCCGGTCCCCTTGCACCCGCACCGTCCCGCGAGCGTCACCACCGCAGAACCGGCACTGACGGAGGAGCAGGCCGAACGCGAAGCGACGGACGCCTTGCTTGAGGACCTGGCTGGCCGCAGGGGCGTGCGCGAGCCAGTCGAGATCGACGACGACGGGGACGACGACGCTTTCGAGGGCTTCGGACCCGCGCGAAGTGCCGCACCGAATCGCCCCACCTCGATTCCTCACCCAGCTGGCACC